>CAYVFM010000050.1:1539-9819 GCA_964450995.1 uncultured Gemmatimonadota bacterium
CCACCAGGTCGGCCCGCTCCTCGGCCCGGGCGGCCAGGGTCTCGGCGACCGGTCCCTCCGCGAAGAGCGTCTCCGCCTCCAGGCCGGCCTCCCGCACCTCCGCGGCCGCCTCCTCCATCAGCGCCCGCTCGTGCTCGACGAGCCGCCGGTCGGCGTCCACCAGCGCCTCAGGCGCCTCCCCGGACTCGGCCGGGGGGAAACCGGCGTGGACGTACGTCAACAGCAGGGCGGCCCCGGAGCGTCGGGCCGTCTCCAGCGCGTGGGGCAGCGCCCGCCGCGAGAACCCGGACCCGTCCAGCGGGACCATGATCGTCCGGATCTCCATCGTCCTCGATCCTTTCACGTGAGATGGGTCATGCGTCGCCCGCCTCGGCGACCCGCCATGTGCCCGGGGCGACCAGCCAGAGGCCCCGGGCCGCGACGGGCTCTCCGGTCGCCTCCGCCCAGACCGCTGCGTAGGCGTCGAGCTGGGGCCGGAACCTCGCGATCAGCGCCCGTCGGGCCTCCTCGTCGCCCGCCGGGTGGGTCTTGTGATCCACCAGCACCCAGCCGGCTTCCTCGCGGAACGCCAGATCCACCGTCCCCCGGAGGAGTGTGGACGGTCCTGCGTCGTCGCGCCATCGGGCCAGGGGAATCTCGGCCAGCACCCGCTCCGAGCGGGCGACCCTCCTCCCCAGCTCGGACGCCTCGAACCGGCGGCCCGCGTCGACGAGCCCCTCCGCCCGGGCCCGATCCAGCCCCTCCTCCTCCAGGAGCCGTTCCGCGACGGGCCCCGGATCGCCGATCCGGCCCTCCACGAGCCGGTGTAGGTACCGGTGGACGGCGGTGCCCCACGCCCGTGCTGTCTCGGGGTCGGCGGCGCCGACGCCGACCGGCGGGTCGTCGTCCACACGACCCGAGGCCCGCTCCACCGCGAAGGAGTGGGCCCGCCGGTCCTCCCAGCGGGACGCGAGGGCCGCGGTGTCGGGCGTCGGCGGCCGTCCGTCCCCGGCCCCGGGGACCGGTCGGCCGGTCTCGCCAGGTGAGCCGCTCATCCCCTCCGCCCCGGACGGGACCGGGAGCTCCGGCACGTCCTCCAGCGCCGGATAGAGCCGGGTCCAGGGACCCCGGTCCGGGTGGGGATAGCGGCTGACCACCAGCAGGTCCCGGGCCCGGGTGGCGGCCACGTAGAGCAGCCGGTCCTCCTCGGCGGCCTCGTGGCGGGCCTCCCGCTCCTCCAGCTCCTCCCAGCCCGGCGGCTGTGCCAGCGTCCCGGTCGGCCGCCCGAAGCGGTTCCGGCGGTGGGCCGGGAAGTGCCCCGTCGGACGATCGTCGTCCACCCGCTCCACGTGCCGCTCGACTCTCGGCTTCGGCGCCTTGAGCGGATCGGCCAGGAAGACCACCCTCCCCTGGAGCCCCTTGGCCTTGTGGACGTTCATGACCCGGACCACGTCCCCCCGGCCCGTCTCCAGCACCATCTCATCGACGTCGGGGCCGTCGTCCTCGATCAGCAGCTCCAGCTCCTCCAGGACCCAGGCGATCTCCCGCCCCTCCCGCTGCCACCCGCGCACCAGCGACAGCACCCGATACAGGCTCCCCGCCCGGGACGAGCCCGCCTCCCGGCCGGCGGCGCCGGGCAGCAGACCGGACTCCTCCAGGAGGATCTCCAGCGCCGCCGCCGGTGCCAACGACAGCAGCAGGCGGCGGGCCCTCGCCAGCCCCTCGAACGCGCGTCCGAAGGCGTCGGCCTCCTCGATGTCGGGCAGGGTCCTGCCGCCGGAGGCGTACGCGCTCCAGTCCCACACCCCCCGGGGGCCGGAGTCGGGGCGGCGGAACCGGTACAGGGCGTCGTCGCTGATCCCGGCAAGCGGGCCCCGGAGGTGGGCGGCCAGCGCGACCGGATCGTCGGGATGGAGGGCCGCGCGCGCCATCCGCAGCAACGCCCGCAGCTCCTCCGACTCGGAAGCGGCCCCGCCCCCGGAGACCTCGTACGGGAGCCCCTCCCGCTCGAGCGCCCGGGCGTAGACGGGCAGGTGCTTCTTCTGGCGCAGGAGGATCAGCACGTCGCCCGGGCCGAATCCGCCCTCCAGCAGACCGCCCTCCTCCGCCTCGTCGATCTCGCCGTCGACGGCGGCCCGGACCCACCGGGCGATGCGGCGGGCGTCCGCCTCGGCGACGTCGGCCGCCGGGTTGCGGGGAATCTTCTCCAGCTCCAGACGTCGGACCGCCGGCCCCGGATCGCCGGTCGGGATCCGGTGCGGCGAGAGGGGGACGAACTCCGGCTGGACGTCGTCGCCGTGCTCCCGGAACGCCGGGGCGAGGCTCCGGTTCAGCCACGTCACCAGCGGCTCGAGGGACCGGAAGCTGGTGGTGAGGGTCACCACGTCCCCGCCCCCCTCGCGCACCCGGTCGCGGACGAAGCGGTAGACGTCCAGGTCGGCCCGGCGGAACCGGTAGATGGACTGCTTCGGGTCCCCCACCAGGAAGAGGCTCCCGGGACGAGGCCTGGCCCGGCGCCAGTCGGTCTCCTCCCGGTCCCGGGCCGTGAGCAGGAAGAGGATCTCCGCCTGGAGCGGATCGGTGTCCTGGAACTCGTCGACCAGGATCCGGCTCCAGCGCCGTCCGAAGTGGCGCCGGACCTCGGGGTGGCCTCGGAGCATCTCCGCCGTCCGGAGGAGGAGGTCCTGGAAGTTCATCCTCCCCCGTCGGCGCCGCAGCTCCGCGTAGTGCTCGACGGCCGGCTCGACGAAGTCCAGCACCTTCGGGTAGGCGTGCTCGCGCCAGCGCCGGAGGGCCGGCTCCAGCACCTCCTCCTCCAGCTCGCCGAAGACGCCGTCGACCTCCTTCCCGACGGCGCTGTCGCCCCACAGCTTCTGGGTCACCCCGGTCCCGCCGTCGAACAGCTCGAGGAAGGCGGCGCGCTCCGCGGAGCCGTCCAGCTCCCGGCTTCGGAGGAAGCTCCGGGCCGCGAACAGCGTCTTCTGGAGCCGGTCGTGCCGGTCCTCCACCGGCTCCCCGGGCACACGGTCCAGCGCCCACTCCACGAACTCGACCGTCCGGCGCACCGCCGGTTCCAGGTCGGGCGCCGGGACTCGCTCCCGGGGCAGCCGGAGCTCCGGGTGGTCGCACAGCTGGCCGAAGAGCGGCAGCAGATCCCCGACGTCGACCCCCAGCTCCTCCACCGCGCGAAGCCGGTCCGAGTCGCGGGCCGCCTCCCGGTCGATCCAGTCCTCCCAGGCCTCGTGCCGGAGCCTGGCCTCGTCCCGCTCGTCCACCTCCTCGAAGCCCGGGTCGACGCCGGCCTCGACGGGCCGTTCCCGCAGGAGACGGGCGCAGAAGGAGTGGATCGTCCCGGCGAACGCACGCTCGAAGCGGCCGAGCGCCCGCCGGAGGCGAGCCGCCTCCTCGCCGCCCGCGTCCGCCTGCTCGAGGGCGGTCTCGAGCCGGGTCAGGAGGCGGCCGCGCAGCTCGCCGGCCGCCTTCCGGGTGAACGTGACCGCCGCGACCTCGTCGATCTCGCACTCGCCGGCGGCCACGAGCGCCACGATCCGGCCCACCAGCGCGTGGGTCTTCCCGGCCCCGGCCGCGGCCTCCACCACCAGGTTCCGGTCCAGCTCCTCCTCGATGCGACGCCGGGCCCCGGCGTCGGCCAGCTCCCTCCCCGACTCAGCCATCGTCGGCCTCCCCGAGGAGCGCCTCGGCGTCCTCGCCCCCCGCTCGGGCGATCTTGTCCGCGGCCTGTCGGGCGGCCAGATCGGGATCGCCGCAGACCGGCCGGTAGTCGCACCAGGCGCAGTCGCGGGCGTCGGGAGCGTGCGGGAAGAGCCCCGCCGCCACCAGGTCCAGCCGGCCCGCCAGCAGCCGGCCCGCCCGCTCCACCTGGCCCTCGTCCACCGGGTGGGCGATGCGTTGCCCGTGGCCCCGCTCGCCCGGGAAGAGGTAGCCCGAGCTGACGACGCGTCCCTGGCGGCCGGCCCGCTCCAGGAGGCGCTCCAGGGCCCGGGCGTAGAGGAGCCACTGGAGGTGGCCGCCGTCGAAGGGATCGGCCCGCTCGTAGCGGGAGGCCGAGCCCGTCTTGTAGTCCCAGATCCGATAGCCGCCGTCCTCGAGCCGATCCACCCGGTCGATGGCGCCCCGGAAGGAGAGCCGTCCCGCCGGGCCCAGCTCCAGCTCGACCGGCTCGGGTGAGTCCAGGTCGGAGGCGTCCCGGCCCGGCGGGCGGCCGAACCGGACCTCGAAAGCCTCCGGGACGGCCTCGTCCGCGCGGTCGGCCTCGTCCCGCAGGAAGATCGCCGCGGTCCGCCGGATCTCGCGCGCTTCCCGTCGGAAGGTGCCCTCCGTCGACGGGGGGATCTCGTCCCGCCACCGGTCCAGGCACCTCTCGGTCAACCGTTCCACCAGGTCCCGGTGGCGGGCCGAATCGGGCCGCTCGCCCCGGTCCCGCAGCTCCGCCATCAGGTCGTGGAAGAGCTGGTGCAGCAGGCGGCCGCGGTCCAGCGGGGTCAGCCAGCTCCCCGGCTCGTAGTCCAGCTCCTCCACCGGCTCCAGGCCCAGGACGTAACGGAGGAAGTACCGATAGGGGCTCTCGAGCAGGGTCTCCAGGCGGGACGGGGACACGACCTCGCCGGTCCGCCGCGGATCGAGCTCCTCCGCGGGCGCCTCCACGCGCCCGTCCCAGGGGGTGAACGCCGGACTCGCCCGCCGGCGCTCCGCCTCGTGGCCGGCGGCCAGACCCGCGTGAGCCTCGTGGACGTCCCCCAGGTACGCTTCCGTTCCCCGGTCCGGCCGCGCCAGCCACGCCTCCGCCCCGCACACCGGGGGATCCTCCCCGGGGACGAACGAAGCCGGGGGGGAGAGGGCCCCGAGGCAGTCCTCGAAGCCGGCGTCCGGATCTCCCGCGCGGACGCGCCACGCCTGCAGGAAGGCCGAGCTGGGATACAGCTCCCGGTCGTCCGCGACGTCGCGCACGGAGGCCGAGATCTCCACCCTGCCCGCCGCGTCGCCCAGCGCCCGGGCCAGGTCGAGCAGCCGGTCGGCCGGCGCCCGGCGGCGGAGCGTCATCGGCGCGGGGAGCGCGCGGCGCTCCCGATCCAGGAGGATCGGGTCCTCGAGCCCCTCCCCGGGGAAGCTCCCCTCGTCCAGCCCCACCACGAAGAGGTGGGGGCGGCCGGCATAGCCCGCGGCCGGCAGCGGAGCCGCGTGGAGCCTGCCCGGAAGGGGACCGGAGCGGCTGACGGGGTGCCCCTCGATCTCGTCCCGCAGGAACCGGACGGCCTCCCGGCTTTCCATCCGGCCCTGCGCCTCGTCCCGCAGGTCCCTGAGCCGCTCCGCCAGGCTCTCGGCCGCTCCCGGCTCCAGGGGATCCCTCCCCCCCTGGGACCGGGGCTCGGTGGCCACCGCCTCCTCCAGGAAGGCCAGGCTCCGCTCCGCGACCCGGGCCACCGGGAGCTCGCCCCGGTCCGGCACGAAACCCCAGAGCCGGCCCTCCGACGGCCCCGCCAGCCGCTCCAGCTCCGTCACCAGGGACCGGCGGCGCTCGAGGGCCTCCGTGGACCGGCCCTCGGTCTTCCGGCGCCCGATCCGGCTCTCCAGCCGTCCCGCCAGCCGCGCGAGCCCCGCCCCGTACCGCTCCCGCCCGCGGCCCACCTTCGCCTGCCGCAGCAGCTCGGCGGCCTGGACGGGCACCAGGTCGACGTCGAGCTTGCGTAGGTTCAGCAGGCCCGAGCGCAGCATCCGCCGGAGGACACGGTCGTCGAAGTCCTCCAGGATCCACTCGTGGAAGAGGGACAGGGCCCGACCCGGCCGGGTGAGCTCGACGGGCACGCCCTCGGCGAAGGTGATCCCGAAGCCGAAGCGGTCGGCCTCCGCCAGCAGGAGCGACCGGTACCCCCCCGGCGGGTAGGCCACCTCCACCCTGTCCAGGGGGACCTCCGCCCGATGGACGCGCCGCAGGAGGCGCCGGACCTCGTTCTCCGCCCCCAGCGCCAGCGACAGGTCCAGCTCCTCTTCCGCCGCTTCCGGCGGGTCCCCGGAGAGGAAGAGCGTGCCGGCGGGATGCGGGCGAGCCGAGACGTCGGTCCCGGTCTCCGGGGCCCGCCATCGGTCGCCCAGCCGCACGACGGCGCGATCCGGCCCCGGCTCCACGCCGAGGGCGGCCGCGCGGCTCACGAGGTATCGACGCCCGGCCGGCAGGGCCTCGAGCAGCTCGGCGTGCAGCGGGGCCAGGGGGAGCTCGCCCGGCACGATCAGCACCTCCCGCTCCGGCACCTCCCCCGAACGTGCAGCCTCCAGGGCGAGTCGGAGGATCGTGGCCTGGTCGGCCCGTCCCTCTCGCGCCAGCGCCTCCTCGTAGGCCGCGAGCAGGCGGCGCAGCTCCCGACCCTTCCGGGCGTCCACGAAGGCGGAAGGGTCCAGGTCGTCGGCCGTGAGCCCGGCCAGGCGGAGATCGCGCAGCGCGCCGCCGAGGGCCCGGTAGGCCGACCGCCCGCGTCCGAGGCCCGAGAAGTAGCCGCCCTCCCCGAGAATCAGATCGTCGCTCAGCCGCCGCACGAGGAACAGCCGGGCGATCCCCGAGAGGGTCTCCCGTCCGGACGCCGCCAGTCGGGACTCGGCCGCCTCTGCGGCCAGCTCGCGCACCGATGTGTCCCGGAAGGCCGCCCACGGCCGGCCCTCCCGCGCCAGCCTCTCCAGCAGCGTCACGGCCGTCTGGGGCGGGGCGCCCCACCGTTCGGCCTCCACCGGGCTGACGAGGACCTTTTCCGACGTCGGGTGGCGCCGGGCCACCGCCCGGAGCTGGCCGAGGATCACCGACACGATGCCTTCCTTGCCTTTCTTCGCGCCCGGGCCGGGCCGCGGGCAACAGGTCCCGGCCCGGGAAGGCCGGACGTCACCGCGGACCGGGAGGGAGAGATGGCGTCCGTCACGGCCGGAGAATGCCCCCGCGGCGGCGGGCCCGGCAACCGGGGCGCGGCTGGAACGCATCGTGCGCCGCAGGAGGGACGGAGCCGTCCCGGCCCACGGCGCCCGGGCGGCCGCCGGCGACCGTCCCGAACCCCGCCGCCAGCGAGGCGATCGTGACCCGATTCCGCAGCGTCAACCCGGCCACCGGCGAGGAGCTCCAGGGCTTCGAGCCCCTGGGCGACGACGCGCTCGAGGAGCGGCTCCGGCGCGCGGCCGACGCCTTCGCCGACGCCCGCGCCTCCTCCTTCTCGGAGCGGTCCGGGCGCATGGAGCGGGCGGCGGAGGTGCTGGAGACCGGCAAGCAGGCCTACGCCCGGCTGATGACCCTGGAGATGGGCAAGCCGGTCGAGCAGGCCGTCGCCGAGGTGGAGAAGTGCGCCTGGGTCTGCCGGCACTACGCCGAGCACGCCGAGGCCTACCTCTCCGCCGAGGAGGTCGAGACCGACGCGCGGCGGACCTTCGTCCGCTACCGTCCGCTGGGCCCCGTCCTGGCGGTGATGCCGTGGAACTTCCCCTTCTGGCAGGTCTTCCGCTTCGCCGCCCCCGCCCTGATGGCCGGGAACGTCGGCCTGCTCAAGCACGCCCCGAACGTCCCGCAGTGCGCCGTGGCCATCGAGGGCGTCTTCCGGAAGGCCGGCTTCCCCGAGGGGACGTTCCAGAACCTCTTCCTGGAGGAGGACCGGGTGGCCGACGTCCTGGAGGACGATCGGGTGCGCGCGGCTACCCTCACCGGCAGCGTCGGCGCCGGCCGGGCCGTGGCCGCCGGGGCCGGCGGGCAGGTCAAGAAGACGGTGCTGGAGCTGGGCGGCAGCGATCCCTTCGTGGTGATGCCCACCGCCGACCTGGACGCGGCGCTGGAGACCGCCGTCCGGGCCCGAATCCAGAACAGCGGCCAGTCGTGCATCGCCGCCAAGCGCTTCGTGGTGCACGAGGAGGTGGCCGGCACCTTCACCGAGGGGCTGGTGGAGCGGATGGCCGCCCTGGAGGTGGGCGATCCGCAGGAGGCGGGCACCGACGTCGGCCCCCTGGCACGGGAGGACATCCGGAACCGTCTGGCCCGGCAGGTGGAGGAGAGCCTGGAGGCCGGCGCCGAGCGGCTCCTGGGCGGCGACCCGCCGGAGGGGCCGGGCTGGTACTACCCGCCCACGGTGCTGGCCTCGGTGCCGCCGGACGCTCCCGCCCGGGCCGAGGAGCTGTTCGGTCCCGTCGCCGCGGTGGTCCGCGTCGGGGACGCCGCCGAGGCGGCGGAGGTCGCCAACGAAACCGACTTCGGCCTCGGGGCCGCGGTCTGGACCGGCGACGACGCCGAGCGGTCGCTCTTCCTCGACCGGATCGAGGCGG
>CAYVFM010000051.1:0-9782 GCA_964450995.1 uncultured Gemmatimonadota bacterium
GCCGCCAGAAGGGCGGCGAGTCCGCCGGCGGCCCCCGCGTGCGCCGCGCCGGCCACGACGCCGGCGGGCCCGGCGTCCGGGCGCCGGGCGCCCCCGAGGGGAAGGTGGCGGAGGAAGAGCAGCTCCAGGACCGCCCCGGCCAGGAAGCCGGCCGCCGGGTCCCCGGCCAGCCATCCCCCGGCCGTGGCCGACACCAGCGGCCGGGAGACCATCACCTGGGGCCACGCGTCCTCGTCCAGGCCGGCGATCCCCCCGACCGCCGCGGCCGCGGCCCACGTCCCCGGGTCCATCTCAGCCCTCCCCCGCGGCGTCGAGGATCGC
This sequence comes from uncultured Gemmatimonadota bacterium, assembly GCA_964450995.1. Lineage (GTDB taxonomy): Bacteria > Gemmatimonadota > Gemmatimonadetes > Palauibacterales > Palauibacteraceae > CAYVFM01. The sequence goes on from CAYVFM010000051.1 coordinate 322, forward strand.
CCGGGCCGGGACCGCCCGCGCCCCGGGGACGTCCCGGCCCCGCACCTCGGCGCCCGCCTCGACCGCCGCCCGGACGTCGTCGGCCTCCCGGGGCGACAGGTGCAGGTAGGAGCACACCTCCCGACGGCCCTCGTCCGCCGCCAGGCAGCCCAGGTTCACCGTCCGGCCCCGCAGCGCCCCGTCCTCAGCCAGCCGTCGGAGGGCCGCCGTCCCGGCCATCAGGAGCGCCCCCGGGCCGGGCCGGTCGTCGAGCTCCCCGACGCGGGCGGCGGCCTCGTCCACGGTGACGAACTCCGTCTCCACGCCCTCCGGAAGGCCGCTGGCGTGGAGCTCCCGCTCCCAGGCCGACGCGGCCAGGTCGTCGTCCGCCACCACGTACCACCGGAGCCCCAGCCGCTCCCCCCAGCCCAGCACCACCTGGCCGTGGAGGAGGCGCTCGTCGACGCGGATCAGCTCGAGGGGCATCCGTCCCCCGCTCCGGCGACCTCCCCCCCGTCCGGCCCGGGCGTCGGGCCCAGGGCCCGGACCGCCGATCGGCCCTTGTCCGCGACGCGCTCGGCCAGCGCCCGGGCGTCCATCTCGCGGTGGAAGACGAAGTCCAGCAGCATCGGGAGGCTCACGCCGGTGACCACCGCGCAGGAAGCCAGCGCGCCGGCGGCCCGGAGACTCGCCAGGGCGCAGCTCCCGCTGTCCATGTCGGCGAAGATGACCGTGGGCCGGCCCCCGGACGCCTCCCGGACCCGTCGCCGCAGCTCCTCGGGCGTGCAGTCGGCGTTGGTGACCGGGTACAGGGCGTCCCGGACGCCGGAGATCCCCTCCACGGCCCGGACGAGCGCCCCGGCCAGCTCCCCGTGCGCCACCACGACGCCCACCGTCGGCTCCGGCATCGGCTACTCCGTGTCCTCCTCCAGGTACTCCCGGACCGGCTGCATCTTCTCCCGGAGGTTGCGGTCGAACTGGCTCGCCGTGTTCACCCCGGAGTAGCGCAGGAGGTGGTTCATGGCGATGACCTCGGAGATCACCGTGATGTTCTTGCCCGGGTTGAGGGGGATCACCACTTCGGGCAGCTCCACGCCCAGGATCTCGGTGGTGTCGGCGTCCAGACCCGTGCGGTCGTAGGTGGTCCGATCGCTCCACTCCTCCAGGTGGACCACCACCTCGATGCGCTTCTGCTGGCGCGTGGCCCGGATCCCGAACAGCGCCCGGACGTCGATGATCCCGACCCCGCGGATCTCCATGTGGTGCTTCGCCAGCTCGGGGCCGCGGCCGATGAGGACGTCGTTGCCCCGGCGGCTGGCGAGGACCACGTCGTCGGCCACGAGGCGGTGGCCCCGCTCCACCAGGTCCAGCACGCACTCGCTCTTGCCGATGCCGCTCCGGCCGACGAAGAGGAGCCCCACGCCGTACACGTCGGCCAGGGAGCCGTGGATGGAGGTCCGGGGCGCGAACTCCTGCTCCAGGTAGGGCTTGATCCGGCGGAAGAACTCGCCGGTCTTCAGCTCGGTGACCACCAGGGGGATCCCGGTCTCCTCCGCCTCCCGGACCAGCTCCTCCGGCGGCTCGAGCCCCTTGGTGACGAAGAGCACCGGGAGGTCGAAGTCCAGGAGGAGCTCCACCGCCCGGGCCCGCTCCTCGTCGTCGCGGGAGCGCAGGTAGGTGATCTCGGTCTCCCCGAGCACCTGGATCCGACCCTCGGGGAAGCGCTCCGTGTAGCCGGTGAGCACCAGGCCGGGGCTGCCGGTCTCGGGCCCCGGGATGACCCGGTCCAGGCCGGAGGACCCGGCCACCAGGGTGAGGGCCAGGGTGTCCTCCTTGCGATCCAGCAGGTCCCGGACGGTCAGCTCCCTCAAGCCGCCTCCCCCCCGTCGGGCATCGACCCGGCGCTCGGCGACTGGTGGTCGGTGTGGCGGTCGCGCTGGCGCCGTAGCTGGCGCCCGAGCCGCTCGGCCGCCGCGTCCGCGGCGCTGCGGGCGTCCCCGCCCTCGCCGTGGGCGTGGACGGGGTCGGCCCGGTCGACCCGGGCGTGGGCCTCGACCTCCCAGCGGCCGCCCTCGTCGGTGAGGGTGACCTCCACCCGGGAGATCCGTGACTCGTAGCGGCCGAGCCGCTCGAACTGCTCCCGGATCCCCGTCTTCTGCCGGTCCGAGATGTCGCCGTGACGGGTGGAGATCACCACGTCCATGCTCGCCTCCTCGTCGTTCGTGTCACGCTCGGGCGTCAGCCGGCGCGCTCCGACAGGATCCGCTCCAGCGACGCCTCCGTCTCGTCGGCCGTCCGCTCCCAGGTGTAGCGGGCGGCGTGCTCCCGGGCGGCCCGGCCCAGCCGGCCGCGGAGCCCGTCGTCGCCCAGCACCTCCTCCAGCCGGCGGGCCCAGTCGTCCGGGCTCCCGTGGGGGACCAGGAAGCCGGTCTCGCCGTCGAGCACCGACTCCCGGAGCCCCGGGGCGTCGCTGGCCACCGTGGGCGTGCCGCACGCGGCCGCCTCCAGGTTGGTCAGGCCCCACCCCTCCCTGGGGGAAGGATACACGTTCACCCAGGCGCGGCGCAGGAGCTCGACCTTCCGCTCCTCGCTCACGTACCCGAGGAACTCGACCCGGTCGGCCACCCCGGCGGCCCCGGCGGCCTCCTCCAGCCGGGCCCGGTCGTCCCCCTTCCCCGCCACCACGAGCCGGGCCCCGGCGGCGGCACCCCCGGCCCGCGCCAGGGCCCGCATCACCACGTCCAGCCCCTTGTAGCGCCGCAGGCGGCCCACGTACGCCACGGTGGGCCGCCCGAAGGGCTCGACGTCCGGATCCGGACGGTAGACGTCGTGGTCCACGGCGCCGTAGACGACCTCGATCCGCGACGGGTCCACCCCCCGCCGGGCCAGGTCCTCGGCCGTGCTCCGGGAGACCGCGTGGAAGGGGGTCCGGCGGTAGGCCCACGGGATCAGCCGCTCGGCGGACACCACTGTCGCCGCCACCGGCCAGCTCGCCTCCCGGAAGGCGGTGCGGCCGAAGAGGTGGTTCACCAGCGCCACCACCGGCGGGTCCATCCAGGCCGGTGTCAGCAGGGGCAGCTTGTTGATGTTCTCCACCACCAGGTCGAAGCCCCTCCCCCGCAGCTCCCGCCAGCCCCGGGGAGCGTGCAGGGGGAAGGTCCACCGCCGGCCCACGCGCCGGACCTCGATGCCGTCCAGCCGCGCCCGGCCCGGCGCCCCCTCCCAGCCGGAGGCCAGCAGGGTGACGCGGTGGCCCCGCTCCGCCAGACGGCCGAAGAGCTCGTGGAGATGGACCTCGGCGCCGCCGGCCATGGGGTTGAGCCGATCCTGCCAGTTGACGACCAGGAGCTCCGTCGCCTACCCCCTCTCGCCCGTGCCGCCCGCCACCGCGGTTCCCTCCCGCCAGACGGCGTCCAGCACGCCGTTCACGAAGCGGGGGCTCTCCTGCCCGCCGTACTTCTCGGCCAGGGCGACGCCCTCGCTGATGGCCACCTTCCCCGGCACCTCGTCCACGAAGAGGATCTCGGCGGCGCCGATCCGGAGGACGTTGCGGTCGATGACGGCCAGCCGCTCCAGCCGCCAGTTGGGCATCAGCTCCTGGAGGACCCGGTCCACCTCGGGCCGGTGCTCCTCCAGCACCTCCAGCAGGCGGTGGAGGTGGGGTCGGTACCGGTCGGCGACCCGGCGCCGGGCCAGCGCGCGCTCGGCGTACCCGGTGAGCGGCAGCTCGGTGCCGGACATCTCCCAGCCGTAGAGGACCTGCAGGGCCCAGCTCCGGGCTCGGCTGTGGACGTGGGTCCCGCTCACGGCAACCGGTCGGCCAGGTCGGCCAGCTCGAGGGCAGCCTCGGCGGCGTCGGCGCCCTTGTTGCCGTGCTCGCCGCCCGCCCGGGCCACCGCCTGCTCCACGGTGTCGCAGGTCAGCACGCCCAGCCCCACCGGGATCTCCCCCTCCCCGGCCAGGTCGCCGAGCCCCCGGGTGGCCGCCTCGCAGATGTAGTCGAAGTGGTCGGTCTGGCCCCGAACCACGCAGCCCAGCGCCACGAGGGCGTCGTAGCCGCCGCGGGCGGCCCGCCGGGCCGCCCAGGGCAGCTCCCAGGCGCCGGGCACCCGGACCAGGTCGACGTCCTCCTCGTCCACCCCCGCCTCCCGGAGCGTCTCCAGGGCCCCCTCCACCAGCCGCTCGGTCACCAGCCGGTTGAAGCGGGACGCGAGCACGCAGACCCGGAGCCCGTCTCCCTCGCCGCCGTCCCCCTCCAGCGTCCTCACTGGCTGCCCAGCAGGTGCCCCATCTTATCCCGCTTGGCGTCCAGGTAGCCCTCGTTCTCGTCCGTGGCCTCGACGTCCAGGGGGACCCGCTCGGCGATCTCGAGGTCGAAGCCGTCGAGACCCGAGAGCTTCTTGGGATTGTTCGTCAGGATCCGCATCGACGAGATCCCCAGGTCGTGGAGGATCTGGGCGCCGATGCCGTAGTTCCGCAGGTCCGGGGGGAAGCCCAACATCTCGTTGGCCTCCACCGTGTCGTGGCCCTCGTCCTGGAGCTCGTAGGCCCGGAGCTTGTTCAGGAGGCCGATGCCCCGGCCCTCCTGGTCCAGGTAGACCACCACGCCCCGGCCGTCCTCGGCGATCGCCTCCATCGCCCGGTGGAGCTGCTCCCGGCAGTCGCAGCGGCGGGAGCCGAAGACGTCGCCCGTGAGGCACTTCGAGTGGACCCGTACCAGCACCTCCTCGGCGCCGTCCACCTCGCCCCGGACCAGCGCCACGTGCTCGCGGTCGTCCACGTCGTTCCGATAGCCCACGATCCGGAAGTCCCCGTAGGGAGTGGGGAGCTCCGCCTCGGCCACCCGGTGGACCAGCTGCTCGTTCTTCAGGCGGTGGGAGACGATCTGGGCCACCGTGATGAACGGCAGGTCGTGCTCCTCGGCGAACGCCTCCAGCTCCGGGCGCCGGGCCATGGTCCCGTCGGGGTTGAGGATCTCGCAGATCACGCCCGCCGGCTTCAGCCCGGCCATCCGGGCCAGGTCCACCGACGCCTCGGTCTGGCCCACCCGCTGCAGCACGCCCCCGGGCTTCGCCCGCAGGGGGAAGACGTGCCCGGGTCGCCGGAGGTCCGACGGGTCGGCGTCGGGGCGCACGGCGACCTGGATCGTCCGGGCCCGGTCCTCGGCGCTGATGCCCGTGGTGACGCCGTACTCCTGGCGGGCGTCGACGCTGACGGTGAAAGCCGTCTCGTTGGGGTCGGTCCACCGGCCGTTGGACATCAACGGGAGCTCCAGGCGGTCGGCCGTCTCCGGGGGGAGGGTGAGGCAGATCAGCCCCCGGCCGTGCGTGGCCATGAAGTTGATGTGGTCGTCGGTGACCTTCTCGGCCGCGCAGACGAGGTCGCCCTCGTTCTCGCGCTCCTCGTCGTCCGCGACGATCACCATCCCCCCCCGGCGGATCTCCGCCAGGGCGCTCTCGACCGTGCTGAATTCCATCGCCGACCCCGTCTATCCGGTGGATGCGTCGCGGTCCGCGGCCCCGTCCTCCGGGCCGTCCGCCCCCGTGCGGTAGGGCCGAACCAGACGCTCAACGTACTTACCCATCAGATCGGCTTCTAGGTTCACCCGGGCGCCGGGCGCCAGCCGATCCATCGTCGTGTGCCGCCATGTATACGGGACGAGCGCCACCTCCGCGACGCGGCCCTCGAGCCCGTTCACGGTGAGGCTCACCCCGTCCACGGCCAGCGAGCCGCGCGGGACCGTGGTCCGGGCCACCTCCTCCGGCATCCGCACCCGGACGAAGACCGTCTCGTCCGCCCTCTCCACCGACGTGACCTCCCCCACCCCGTCCACGTGCCCCTGGACCAGGTGTCCCCCCAGCCGGTCGCCCAGGCGGAGGGCCCGCTCCAGGTTCACCGCCCGGCCCGCCTCCCACTCCCCCAGGGTGGTGCGGGAGAGGGTGGTGCGGATGGCCTCGACCCGGAAGGCGCCGTCCAGGAGGCCCGCCACGCTGAGGCACGCCCCGTCCAGGGCGACGCTCTCGCCCTCCTCCAGCTCGTCGGCCAGGCGCGTCTCCACGACCAGGGCGGCACCGCCCTCCAGGGGCGACCGCTCCCGCACCGTGCCCGTGGCCTCGATCAGCCCGGTGAACATCGGCTTCACCTCCCGTCCGGCGGCTCCGCCAGGGCGTCCTCCAGCCCCGGGGCGTCGAGCACCAGGAGGGTGTCCCGGCCCAGCGCCCGCCGCTCCGTCACGCGCCAGCCGTCCGCCGGCGGCGGGGCGCCCGGGAAGCCCTCGACGCCCTCCGACCCGAACACGGCCGGCGCGTAGATCAGGTGCATCCGCTCGACCGTCCCGGCCCGCAGGAACGAGGCCGCCACACGGCCGCCGCCCTCCAGCAGGAGGGTCCGGACGCCCCGCTCCCCCAGGCGGCGGAGCGCGTCGGCCGGGTCCACGCCGCGGCCCTCCGGCCCGGGGGCCGCCTCCAGCCGCCGGACGCCCTCCCCCGCCGGCTCCGCCCCCCCGCCGGACGCCACGATCCACACCGGCGGTCCGTCGCCGGGGCGGGCCAGCCGGGCGTCCTCCGGCAGGGTCGGGCGGGAGGCCAGCACCACCCGGACCGGCGGCACCCGTGGCGGGGGATCGCCCCGGGCCGTGAGACGGGGATCGTCCACCTCCACCGTGCGCCGACCCACCGCGACGGCGTCGTGGGCCGCCCGGAGCCGGTGGACGTGGGACCAGGCCTCGGGCCCGGTGACGTCGGTCCGCTCGCCCGGCCGCGCGGCGATGCGCCCGTCCAGGGAGAGCGCGAGCTTCAGGGTGACGAAGGGCCGGTCCCGGCGGTGCCGCCAGAGGAAGGGGGCGTTCAGCCGGACGGCGGCCTCCCGCTCGACGCCGGCCTCGACCTCCACCCCGGCCGCGCGGAGCGCGGCCAGCCCCCCGGCCGCCTCCGGGTCCGGGTCCCGACAGCCGGCCACCACCCGGGCCACGCCGGCCTCGACGAGCGCCTCCGTGCAGGGGGGCGTCTTCCCCCGGTGGGCGCAGGGCTCCAGGTTCACGTAGACGGTGGCCCCCCGGGCGGTCGGGCCCGCGGCGTCCAGGGCACGACGCTCGGCGTGGGGCCCCCCGAACTCCGCGTGGTGGCCCTCGCCCACGGCCTCGCCGTCCCGCACCACCACGGCCCCCACCAGGGGGTTCGGCTCCACGCGGCCCCGGCCCCGGCGGGCCAGCTCCAGAGCCCGGCGCATCCACCGGGCGTCGTCGCGGCTCACCCGGCGTCCTCCAGCCGGACCCGCCCCTCGCCCGGGACCAGCTCGCCGCAGGGGAAGGCCCGGCAGCCGGCGGCGGCAGCCGCCTCGGCGACGGGGTCGGCGTCCTCCGGCCGGACCACCGCCACCATGCCGATCCCCATGTTGAAGGTGCGGTACATCTCCGCCACGGACGCCCCGCTCTCGCGCCGAAGGAGCCGGAAGACCTCCGGGGGCTCGTGGTCCGAGAGGTCCACCCGGGCGTCCAGCCCCTCCGGCAGGACCCGGTCCAGGTTCCCCGCCAGCCCGCCGCCGGTGACGTGGGCCAGCGCCCGGACGCGTCCCTCGTCCAGGGGCCCGCGCAGCACCGGGAGGTAGGAGCGGTGGACCCGGAGCAGCACGTCGGCCACCGTGACCCCCTCCTCCTCCCCGGGCCAGGGGTCGGAGGCCCCGAGCCCCATCCGGTCGAACAGGACCCGCCGGGCGAAGGTGTAGCCGTTGGTGTGGATCCCGTCGGCGGCCAGCGCCACCAGCCGGTCGCCGGCCTCCACCTCCCGGGCCGTCACCTCGGGCCAGGCCACGCGGCCCACCAGGAAGCCCGCCAGGTCGTACTCCCCGGGAGCGTAGAGATCCGGCATCTCCGCGGTCTCGCCCCCCAGGAGGGCGCATCCGTTCGCCCGGCACGCCCGGGCCACGCCCTCCACCACCGCCAGGGCCGTCGCCTCCTCCAGCTCGCCCGTGGCGAAGTAGTCCAGGAAGAAGAGGGGCTCGGCCCCCTCGGTGAGCACGTCGTCCACGCAGTGGTTCACCAGGTCCTGGCCCACGGTGCCGTGGCGCCCGGCCCGGAAGGCCACCTTCAGCTTCGTCCCCACCCCGTCGGCGCTGGCCACCAGCTCGGCGGGACCCTCCACCGCGAACCGGCCGCCGAAGGAGCCGAACGCCGAGCGGACCCCCTCCGTCCGGGTGCCCTCCGCCAGGGCCCGGATCCGGTCCTTCACCGCCCCGGCGGCGGCCCGGTCCACCCCGGCGCCTTCATAGGTCATCCCGTTGTCGGACATGATGATGTCTTCTTTCAGATAAAGTGACGATGGAGGTACGAGGATCGCGCCCCGGGCGCCGCTTCAGCCGGCCTCCCCGGGCGGCCGGTGCTCGTGCTCGAAGCGGGTCATCTCCCGGAAGGACTGTACGCGCCGGCTGACGTCCGCCACCGCCAGATCCCGGAAGCGCTCGGGTCCGAAGGCCTCGCAGGCGAACGACCCCGCCGCGCACCCGTGGACCACCGCCCGCCGAAGCTCCCCGTCGTCGATCCGTCCGGCGCGGGCCAGGTGGCCCAGCACGCCGCCGGCGAAGGCGTCGCCCGCGCCGGTGGGGTCGAAGACCTCCTCCAGGGGGTAGCCGGGCGAGAAGAAGCAGGCCTCGTCGCCGAAGAGGATGGCGCCGTGCTCGCCCTTCTTGATCAGGGCCCAGCGGGGGCCCCGGTCCAGGATCCACCCCGCCGCCCGGGCCAGGTTGTGGTCGTCGGCCAGCTCGCGGGCCTCGGCGTCGTTCACCACCAGCATGTCGATGCGCCCCAGCAGGTCCAGGAGCGGCTCGCGCCGGCGCTCGATCCAGTAGTTCATGGTGTCGCACGCCACCAGGCGGGGCGCCTCGACCTGGTCCAGCACGTCGTGCTGGAGCCCCGGGTCGATGTTGCCCAGGAAGACCCAGTCGGCCCCCCGCATCTCCGGCGGGACCCGGGCCTCGAAGTCCGCGAAGACCCCCAGCTCGGTGAAGAGCGTCTCCCGTGCGTTCAGGTCGTAGTCGTAGCGGCCGCCCCACCGGAAGCTGTCGCCCTCCTCGGTCCGGACGCCGGACAGGTCCACCCCCCGGTCCTCCAGGAAGGCCAGCTCCTCCCGGGGGTAGTCCGCCCCCACGACGCCCACCACCGAGACGGGCCCGAAGAGGCTCGCCGCCGCGCTGAAGTAGACCGCCGATCCCCCCACCACGCCCTCGGCGCGGCCGAAGGGGGTCTCCACCGTGTCCAGCGCGACGCTGCCCACCGCCAGGGTGCCGCTCACGACGCCTCCTCCTCCCGTGCCATCTCCCGCGGGGCCTCCAGCCCCAGCAGCTCGAGCCCGTTGCGAAGGGTGACCTGGACCGCCCGGGCCAGCGCCAGCCGGCCCGCCCGGGTCGGCCCCTCGGCCAGCACCCGGAGCGACGGGTCCAGGTTGCCCTCGTGGTACCAGGCGTTCACCCGGCCGGCCACCTCCTCCAGG
>CAYVFM010000052.1:0-9618 GCA_964450995.1 uncultured Gemmatimonadota bacterium
GGAGTCGCCATGTCTCTCCGATTCCTCGCCCCCGCCCTCCTGCTGCTGGCCGCCGGAGCCTGCGGCCTCGTGACCGGGCCCGACGAGGGCCCGCCGGCGGAGATCACGGAGCTCCCCCGAGACCTGAGCCCGGCGGAGCAGGAGCTGATCGACGCCAGCAACGGCTTCGGCCTGGAGCTGCTCCGTCGGCTGCATACCTCCCGGGAGGAGGGCGAGGACAACGTCTTCGTCTCGCCCCTCAGCGCCTCCATGTCGCTGGGGATGGCGATGAACGGCGCCGAGGGCGAAACCTTCGATCAGATGCGGGCGACGCTGGCCCTGGGGAACCTCGATCTCGCCGGGGCCAACGAGGCCTACGGCCGTCTCACCGACCTCCTGCTGAGCCTGGACCCGTCGGTGAACTTCCGGCTGGCCAACGCCGCGTGGCTGCGGGAGGGATTCCCGATCCGTCCGGCCTACCGGGACCGGGTCCGGGAGGCCTTCGACGCCCGGGTCGAGAACGTGGACTTCGAGGACCCGGCCGCCGCCGAGACGATCAACACCTGGGTGGAGGAGGAGACGGGAGGCCGGATCACCGACTTCGTCCGGACGGGAATGATCGAGGACCTCGTCGCCCTCCTGGCCAACACCGTCTACTTCGAGGGGAGCTGGACCGAGCGGTTCGACCCGGGTGACACCCGTCGGGAAGACTTCCACCGGCCGGACGGGTCCACCGTCACCGTTCCGCTGATGAGACAGACGCTGGACGCGCGCCTCTTCCAGGACCGCCGGCTCCTGGCCGTCGACCTGCCGTACGGGGGCAGAGCCTTCTCGATGACGGTGGTGGTGCCGGGCCCGGACCGCACCCTGGCGGAGACGGTAGCCGAGCTGGACCGCGAGCGCTGGAAGGAGGTGGTGGAGGGGCTCTCCGAGCGCGAGGTCCGTGTCGTCATGCCCCGCTTCGAGCTGGTCTACGAGAGGCTCCTCAACGAGACGCTGAAGGCCATGGGGATGCCCCGGGCCTTCGACCGCGAGCGAGCGGAGTTCGGCCGCATGGTGGAGGGGGCCCGACCCGGCGATTTCTATATCCACTGGGTGAAACAGACGAGCTTCGTCCGGGTGGACGAGGAGGGAACCGAGGCCGCGGCCGCCACCGGCACCGGCGTGGGCCCGGTCTCCGGCCCGCAGGAGGTGCGGGTGGACCGGCCCTTCCTGTTCGCGATCCGGGAGCGGCTGTCCGGGACGATCCTCTTCGTCGGCGCCGTCACGGACCCCTCGGCCGGCTGAACCGGGGGGGCGGCCCGAGCGTCGCCCCCTGTCCCGCTTATCGCCGCCGGCGTATGGTAGCCCCGGTCCGACGGCCCGGCGGCCGAGCCGGGCGAGACCGCCACCGAACGGGAGGAGACGGACGTGGCCATGCGCATCGAGTGCTCCGACGTGGGGATGGACTGCGACTTCGCCGCCCTGGCCGAGGACGAGGGCGAGCTGCTGGAGCTGGTCTCCGAGCACGCCCGCCGGGTCCACGGCATCGAGGAGGTCACGCCCGACCTCCGGGCGAAGGTGCTCGACGCGGCGGTGGAGGTCGACATCTGACCGCGGGGGCCGCTCCCGGCCCCTACCGGGCCGCTCGGGCCGCTGGCATCGCCGGTGCAGGCCCGTGTGAGTGCGCGTCCGGGACCGGCGTCGGGCGGCGGAGTCGCCGCTGGACCGCCGCCCCACCCCCCGATCCTGCCGTAGGAGACACCATGGAAGCGACCGTCGACGCCATCCGCCGCCGCCCGGTCCAGGGCGAGGAGCAGGAGATCGCCCACGACCTGCCGTGCGAGATCGAGCCCGAGGAGGGTCGGGTGACGATCCGCACCGACCGTGACCTCGGCGTGCGAGTGGGCGACGAGGTCGAGAGCGAGGCCTTCGACCGCAAGATGGCCGTCCGCTCGGTCCGGAAGGAGCTCACCGGGGACGGCTACCGGATCGTCCTTCACTGCCGCTGATCCTCCACGCGGCCGTCTGGCCCCGCCCTTCCCCGTGCGGGGGGTGGGCGCTACACTCGCCCTGCCACGATGCGTGATTTCCTCGAACACGTGATCGGGACCGGCGAGAGGCGGACCGGTTTCTGGACCGGCGTCGCGTGCGTCGCCGCCTCCGGCGCGCTGGAGCTGATCGCCTCGGTGCTCGTCCCTTTCCTGCCGCTGGCCTGGCTCTGGATCGACCTCGCGCTGGCCGCCGGCGTGGCCACCGGCGCCTGGCGCCTGGGCCTCGGGCGGTCGTTCGGCCTGGGCCTGCTCGCCGGGGTGGTCGTCGGCCTGGCCGTCGCCCTGCCCGTCGCGGCCGCGGTCCTCGTGGCGGCGGCCATGGCGTGAGGGGTCCGCTCGGCGCCGGTCCTCCCCTTGGAGCCCCGCGGGCGTCCCTGTAACCTTCCCCACCGTCCCCGAGACGCCAGCGAGCTCTTCCGATCCCCGCCGATGCCCGCCGATCAGCTCCGCCTCAAGCACGCCTCCGACGAGCCAGCCCCCGACGACGGGGCCCGCGTCCTGGTGGACCGCCGGTGGCCGGACGACCTTCCGCGCGAGGACGCCGAACTCACGCTCTGGCTGCAGTCCGCCGCGCCCAGCGAGGGCCTCCGGGACTGGTACGGGGACGATCCCGACCGCTGGGAGGAGTTCCGGCGCCGCTACCGGACGGAGCTGGAAGCGCGGGAGGAGGAGCTGGGCCGGCTGGAGCAGTTGGCGCGGGGCGCCCGGCTCACCCTGGTCCACGCCGGCGGCGCAGACGAGACGAGCCCGGCGGCCGTCCTCAGGGAGTTGCTGGAGGAGCGACTCGAGGCCGGGTGAGGGAGGCCCGTCCGGCCGGCTTCCCGTGGACCCCGCGGGGGACGCGGGTGGATGGGCTCCCGGTGGCCGTCAGCTCCGGGCCAGGGCCACCGCGAAGCGGTCCTCGTCGTCGGTCTCCCAGCGCTCGACCCGGAAGCCGCCCGCCTCCAGCAGCGCGGCGGCGGTCCGGCGCGTGTACTTGTGGCTCAGCTCGGTCCGGAGCGTCTCGCCGGCCTCGAAGCGGACCTCCATCCCCAGCGCGCCGATCCGCACCGTCCGGGCGATCTCCGAGACCAGGTGCATCTCGATCCGGGCCTCCTCCTCGTTCCAGACCACGCGGTGCCGGAACCCGGCGGGCTCGAAGTCGGCGTCCAGCTCGCGGTTCAGCACCCGGAGGGCGTTGCGGTTGAACTCGGCCGTGACGCCCTGCTCGTCGTCGTAGGCGGCCACCAGCGTCTCGCGGTCCTTCAGCAGGTCGAAGCCGATCAGGAAGGTGTCCCGGGCGTCCATGCGGGCGGCCGTCCGGCCCAGGAAGTCCACCGCGTCGGGCTCCCGGAGGTTGCCCACCGTGCCCCCCAGGAACAGGACGAGCCGCGGGCGGTCGGCGAAGGGGAGCTCCAGGGGCGTCTCGAAATCGGCCACCACCCCCTCCACCCTCAGGTCCGGCCAGCGCCCGACCAGGCGATCGGCCGCCTCCCGCAGGGGCTCGGGGCTGACGTCGACGGGCCCGTAGCCCTCCAGGCGGCCGGCCCGGTGGAGGGCCGCCAGCAGGACCTCCGTCTTGCCCGAGGAGCCCGAGCCGTATTCCACCAGCGCGCGGGCCCCGGTGGCGGCCGCCACGTCGTCGGCGATCCGCTCCAGGATCGAGCGCTCGGCCCGCGTCTGGTAGTATTCGGGCAGCCGGGTGATGGACTCGAACAGCCGCGAGCCGCGCTCGTCGTAGAAGTACTTCGGCGGCAGGGTCTTGGGATCGGAGCCCAGCCCCTCCCGGACGTCCTCCGCCATCTGGCGGCGCAGGTCCTCCGGCGTCAGCTCCCGTCGGATCCTGATGTTGCCGTCGCCGCTCACCCTCTCGCTCCTCTCGACCTGTCCCGCCCCCCCGCGCCCGGTTGCCCGGCCCGGCGGCCCCGGTCCATGATTCCGGTGCGTCCGCCCCTCCACACGGCCCGGAGCGCATGCAAGGAAATCTCCACGCGGAGTCCGACCCGGACGGAGCGTCCTCCACCCCGGGGACCCCCGACCCGGCGGACGGTCCCGTCGTCGCCTTCGAGGAGGTGGTCCTCCGGCTGGGCGGCGCGACCGTCCTGGACGGGCTGGACTTCGAGGTCGCCGCCGGCGAGACCCTCTGCCTGGTGGGCCGGAGCGGGTCGGGCAAGACCAGCGCCCTGAAGCTGGTGAACCGGCTCCTGGAGCCCGACGCCGGCCGGGTGTGCGTCCGGGGCCGGCCCACCACCGACTGGGACCCCATCGAGCTCCGCCGGGGGATCGGCTACGTGCTCCAGGGGATCGGGCTCTTCCCCCATCTCACCGTGGCCGAGAACGCCGCCCTCGTCCCCCGCCTGGAGGGGTGGCCGGAGGGGGCCCGCCGCCGTCGCGCCCGGGAGCTGCTGTCGACGATGGGGCTGCCGCCCGACGAGTACGCCGACCGCTGGCCCCGGGAGCTGTCCGGCGGCCAGCGCCAGCGGGTGGGCGTGGCCCGGGCGCTGGCCGCCGATCCGCCGCTCCTCCTCTGCGACGAGCCCTTCGGCGCCCTGGACCCCATCACCCGCCGGGAGCTGCAGGACGAGTTCCGCGACCTGGCCGGCCGGCTGGGGAAGACCGTGCTCTTCGTCACCCACGACGTCCGCGAGGCCCTGCTGATGGGCGACCGGGTGGGCCTGCTGGAGGACGGGGGGCTGGCCTTCCTCGGCGAGGCCGGGGCCTTCCGGGAGAGCGACCACCCGCTGGTCCGATCCTTCCTCGGGGAGGAGCGGTGAGCTTCCTGGACTACCTCCTCTCCCACCGGGGCGAGGTGGCGGCCCGCCTGGGCGAGCACCTGGTGCTGGTGGGCGCCTCGGTGGGCCTGGCCGTGGTGGTGGCCGTGCCCCTGGGGATCGCCCTGACCCGCCGTCCCCGCTGGCGCGGCCCCGTGCTGGGTGCGGTGAACGTGATCCAGACCGTCCCCAGCCTGGCGCTCTTCGGCCTGCTCATCCCCCTGCCCCTGCTGGGCGGGATCGGCGCCCGGACGGCCATCGTGGCGCTCTTCCTCTACAGCCTGCTCCCCATCGTCCGAAACACCTACGAGGGGATCCGCGGCGTGGACCCGGCGGTCCGGGAGGCGGGCCGGGCCATGGGGATGACCGACCGCCAGCTCCTGCGCCGGGTGGAGCTGCCGCTGGCCACGGGTGTGATCCTCGGGGGCATCCGGCTGGCCACCGTCATCGGCGTCGGGGTGGCCACCATCGCCGCGGCCATCGGCGCCGGCGGCCTGGGCGTCTTCATCTTCCGGGGGCTCAACATGGTGGACAACGCCCAGATCCTGGCCGGCGCGGTGCCCGCCGCCCTGCTGGCGCTGGCGGCGGACGGGGGGCTGGGCGCGCTGGAGCGCCGGCTCTCCCGCTGGCGGGAGGAGCCGGAGGACCGGGCCGGCGGCGGGAGGGACCGGCCATGAGGTCCGGAGACCGTCGCCTCCTCCCCGCCCTCCTGCTCGTCCTCCTCCCCCTGGGTCCCGTCGCCTGCGGCGGGGGCGACGACAGGGTGGTCGTGGGCTCGAAGTTCTTCACCGAGCAGGATCTGCTGGGCGAGATCGTCGCGACCTGGATCGAGCGGACGACCGACCTGGAGGTGGAGCGCCGCCTCCACCTGGGCGGCACCTTCATCTGCCACGAGGCCCTCGTCTCGGGCGAGCTGGACCTGTACGTCGAGTACACGGGCACCGCCCTCACGGCGATCCTGGAGCGTCCTCCCCTCCAGGACCCCGACTCGGTCTACCGGATCGTCGACCGCGCCTACCGGGAGCGGTGGGGCCTGGCCTGGACCGAGCCGCTGGGCTTCGAGAACACCTTCGCCATGCTGGTGCGGCGGGAGACCGCCGACTCGCTGGGGCTGGAGACGGTCTCGGACCTGGCCGACCACGCCGGCGACCTGCGGATCGGGGTGGGCTACGAGTTCGTGGAGCGCGAGGACGGGCTGCCCGGGCTCCGGGAGGCCTACGGGCTGGACTTCCGGGGGGAGCCGCGGACGATGGAGCTGGGCCTCCTCTACCGGGCCCTGGACGAGGGCCGGGTGGACGTCATCGCCGGCAACAGCACCGACGGCCAGATCGAGGCGCTGGGCCTGGCGGCGCTGCGGGACGACCGACGCTACTTCCCGCCCTACGACGCGGCTCCGGTGGTCGACGCCTCCCTGCTGGAGGCCCGGCCGGAGCTGCGGCGCTCGCTGGAGCGGCTGGGCGGGCGGATCGACACCCGGGAGATGCGCCGGCTGAACCGCGAGGTCGACGTGGAGGGCCGGGACCTCGTCGACGTGGCCCGTGCGTGGGTGGAGGAGGAGCTGGGTCAGGCGCCGGTGTCCGGCAGGGCCGCCTCGATCTCCTCCCGACGGTCCTCCAGCCAGGGCGGGAGCGTCAGCCCCTCGCCCCGCTCGTCCACCGGCTGGTCCACGTCGAAGCCCGGACCCTCGGTGGCGATCTCGAACAGCACGCCGCCCGGCTCGCGGAAGTAGATCGACCGGAAGTAGTGCCGGTCCACCACCGGCGTGACCTCCAGCCCGAGCCCGACGAGCCGGTCGCGCCACGCCTGCTGCGTGGCCTCGTCGGGCGTGCGCCAGGCCACGTGGTGGACGGTGCCGCGGCCCCGGCGGCCGCCGGGGGTCTCCCGGTCGGCCCGGACGGCCGCCGGACCCTCCGGGGCGTCGGCCAGCCCCAGGACGTCCCGCACCAGCTCCCCGCTGCCGGCGGCCTCGTCCACCGTCATCCGGACGCCGGCGATCCCCCGGAGCGCGCGCTCGGCGGGGACCTCGCCCTCCGTCCAGGGCTCGACCTCCGGCCGGGGCGGCGGGGACTCCACCACGGCCACCGGCAGGCCGTCCGGGTCGGAGGCGACGACCCCCTCCCCCCAGGGCGTCGCGGCGGCCTCCGGCCCGGCGCCGGCCTCCTCCAGCCGCTCCCGCCACCAGGCCAGCGAGCCCTCCGGCGCCGCCAGCGCCACCAGCGTCACCTGGCCCGCCCCCGGCCGGCCCTGCGGCAGGCCCGGCCACTCGAAGAAGGTGACGGTGGTGCCCGGCGTCCCCGCCCGGTCGGCGAAGTAGAGGTGCCGGGAGGTGGGCGCGTCGAAGTTCACGGTCCGCATCACGGGCCGCAGCCCCAGCGTCCCCGCCCAGAAGCCCCGGCACCGCCGTCCGTTGCCGGTGATGGCGGTGACGTGGTGCACGCCGTCCAGCTTCCGCTCGGTCATCCTCGTCTCCCCGCTCGTTTCTCCCGTCGCGGGCCCTCTCGCCCGGGCCCGACCCGTCCCCTCGGACCCGCCCTCCCGGCTGTCGAGCGACCGGGCCGCGGGTGTATATTACTCCCGTATCGGGCCGGCCTTCCCCCGCGCCGCCGGCCCCGCGAGCGGCGGACGGGCGCCGTGCGGCCCGCTCCGCCTCCCCGTGCCTCCGACCCCGAGCCTTAGATCATGACCGATCCCGACCAGAAGAAGGACGCCCGCCAGAGCGGAGGGCCCGTCAGCGAGGAGGAGGCCCGCGAGGTCGCCGAGGGCGCCCGCGAGGCCGAGTGGGGCGGCAAGACCTTCCTCCGGGACCTCTTCCTGGGCGACTTCCGCCTCTCGGACATCCATCCCTTCCCCGACGCCGAGGACTTCGTCGGCGAGCGGGCGGAGGCCTACATCGACGAGATGCGGACCTTCCTCCGCGAGGAAGTCGACTCGGACCGGATCGACCGGGAGGGGAAGATCCCCCGGGAGATCCTGGACCGGCTCGGGGAGATGGGGGCCTTCGGGATGAAGATCCCGGAGAAGTACGGCGGGCTCGGCTTCAACCAGGCCGAGTACGGGGCGATCATGGAGATGATCGGGAGCGCCGACGGCAACCTGCTCGCCCTGCTCTCGGCGCACCAGTCCATCGGGGTCCCCCAGCCGCTCAAGCTCTTCGGCACCGAGGAGCAGAAGGAGAGGTACTTCCCCCGCTTCGCCGAGGGCGACGTGTCGGCGTTCGCGCTCACCGAGCCCCAGGTGGGCTCGGACCCCGCCGGCCTGGAGACTTCGGCCGAGCGGGTCGAGGACGGCGACGCCTTCCTGCTGAACGGCGAGAAGCTCTGGACCACCAACGGCACCATCGCCGACGTGCTCGTGGTGATGGCCCGGCACTCGGACACGGGGAAGATCTCGGCCTTCATCGTCGACACGGACTGGGAGGGCGTCGAGATCAGCCACAAGCTGGAGTTCATGGGGCTCAAGGCCCTGGAGAACGGGATCGTCCGCTTCGACGACGTCCGCGTCCCGAAGGAGAACGTGATCTGGGACGAGGGCAAGGGGCTGAAGCTGGCCCTGATCACGCTGAACACCGGACGGCTCACCATCCCGGCCGCGGCGGCCGGCACGGTGAAGGCGGCGCTGGAGATCTGCCGCAAGTGGTGCCAGCAGCGTGTCCAGTGGGGCCAGGCGATCGGCAAGCACGAGGCCGTGGCCCACATGCTGGCCGACATCGCCGCCGAGGGCTTCGCCATCGACACCATCGGCGACCTCACGGGGATGATGGCCGCCGACGGCGGGTTCGACATCCGGCTCGAGGCGGCAGCCGCGAAGCTGTTCAACACCGAGACGGGCTGGCTGCTCCTCGACGACGCCATGCAGATCCGGGGCGGCCGGGGCTACGAGACGGCCGACTCCCTCCGCTCTCGCGGCGAGCCGGGCGTGCCCGTCGAGCGGATGCTCCGGGACTTCCGGATCAACCGGATCTTCGAGGGCTCGAGCGAGATCATGCGCCTGTTCATCGCCCGCGAGGCGGTGGACAAGCACCTGCAGGTGGCCGGCGAGCTGGTCGAGGGCGACCTGGGGGTCGGCCAGAAGCTGGCCCAGCTCCCGGGCGTGGGCGCCTTCTACGCCTGGTGGTATCCCACGCGCTGGCTCGGATGGGGGCGCTGGCCGAGGTACGGCGAGTTCGGCGACCTGGCCGGCCACGTCCGCTTCTGCGACCGGAGCAGCCGCAAGCTGGCCCGAACCCTCTTCCACAAGATGATCCGCTACGGCGCGAAGCTGCAGCACAGGCAGGGCATCCTCTTCCGGGCCGTCGACGTCGGCGTGGAGCTGTTCGCCCAGGCGGCGGTCTGCTCCCGGGTCCAGGCGATGCGCGAGCGCGGTCACCCGCACGCCGAGGACGCCGCCGAGCTGGCCGACCTGTTCTGCCGGAACTCCCGGAAGCGCGTCGGGCGGCTGTTCGAGGACATGTCGGACAACCACGACGTCACCAAGTACCGGGTGGCCCAGCAGATCATGGACGACCGGCACACCTGGTGGGAGGAGGGCGTCGTCGGCTCGGAGATCACCCGGGAGGCGATGGAGCCCGACTTCGAGGCCGACATGCGCCCCGAGCTGGTGGCCCGCGGCCGCGAGGGCGCGGTGGGCGAGAGCGACGGCGGCGGTCCGGAGGGCGGCGGCGAGGCCGGCGACCGGGCCGAGGAGGAGCCGGCCACGCCCTGAGGTCCGGCCGGGACGACGGGCGCCCGCCCGGCGCCCCGACTCCGGAGCGTCCGTCCCCGGGCTCAGACCTCGAGGACGATCTTCCCCAGGTTCTCGTCCGCCGCCATCGAGCGGTGGGCCTCGGCCGCCTCGGCCAGCGGGAACGTCCGGTCCAC
>CAYVFM010000053.1:0-9340 GCA_964450995.1 uncultured Gemmatimonadota bacterium
GGCCTCGGCGGCCGCCAGGATCCGGCGGACGACGTCGGCCGGGTCGGCGGCGTCCATGACGGCCCCGAGCACGGCGACGCCCGCTCCGGTCCGGTAGACCGGCCCGGCGTTGTCCGGGGTGATGCCGCCGATCCCCACGCCGGGGAGGCCGGCGGCCTCCAGCACCTCCCCCACCCGCCCGGGGCCGATGGCCTCGTCCTCGAGCCCCGCTTTCGAGCGGGTGCCGTAGACGGCGCCCACGCCCAGGTAGTCCGCCCCCTCGCGGGCGGCGCGGCGGGCGGCTCCGGGCTCGTCGGTCGAGAAGCCCAGCACGAAGTCGTCGGGGACCACGGCCCGGGCGGCGGCGATCGGCAGATCCCGGGGGCCCAGGTGGGCGCCGTCGGCCCCGGCCGCCAGGGCCACGTCGATCCGGTCGTTCACGAGGAAGAGCGCGCCGTGCCGGCGGGCGATCGGCTCCAGCTCCCGGGCCTCCCGGAGCAGCTCCTCCCCCCGGGCCCCCTCGTGCCGGAGCTGGACGGCGGTGGCGCCGGCGGCCAGGCAGGCGTCGACGACCCCGGGCAGGGGGCCCGCGGCGGGGCGCGGGCGGGTCAGCACCATCAGCCGGAGCCGGGCCGGGAGGGGACGGCCGGGACCCCCGGCCCGGGGAGCATCTCCGGCCGGGGGAGCCGGGGGAGGCGGGGGGGGCGTCACCCCCCGCTCCCTCCCGGCGGGCCGCCCGATCCGGGCGCCGGCGCTCCCTCCCGATCGGGGACGGGCAGGCCGCTCTGGATCCGCCGCTTCGCCCGGTTGTGCTCGGCCAGGGTCCGGCTGAAGACGTGGGTCCCGTCCGGCCGCGCCACGAAATAGAGGTGGGGGACGTCGTCGGGCCGTAGCACGGCCCGGAGCGACGCCGCGCCGGGCGACCCGATGGGGCCGGGGGGCAGCCCGCGGTTCGTGTAGGTGTTGTAGGGGTCGTCGGCCACCTGCCGGATGTGGGCGTAGAGGAGGCGCGGGACCGGCTCCTCGAGAGCGTACTGGACGGTGGGGTCGGCCTGGAGCAGCATCCCGCGGTCCAGGCGGTTGAGGTAGACCGCCGCGATGACCGGCCGCTCGCGGTCGACCCGGGCCTCGGCCTCGACGATGCTGGCCAGGGTCACGGCCTCCCGCTCCGTCAGGCCCATCGAATCCGCCCTGGCGCGCCGGGCCGGCGTCCAGAACGACCGGTATCGCCGGACCATGGTCCGGAGGACCCGGGCGGGGTCGACGCCATCGGCGAACCGGTAGGTCTCGGGGAACAGGTAGCCCTCCAGGGTGGGTCCGGGGACCCCGAGCCGGTCGGCGACCGCGCTGTCGAGCGCCAGGGCGCGGACGGAGTCCGGCGGCACCCCGCTGACCTCCGCGATCCGGGGGGCGATCTCCCGGACGGTGAAGCCCTCGGGCACGGTCACGGGCACCGTCTCGACCGCCCCCCGCTCCAGGGCCGAGACCAGCTCGCTCCATCCCGCGTCGGGATCGAGCCGGTAATCGCCGGCCTGCAGCTCCCCCTCGGCCCCGTGCAGGGCCACGTAGACGGTGAAGAGCCGGGGGTGGTCCACGAGCCCGGCGTCCGCCAGCCGCCGAACCACCTCGGCGGTGCTCGCCCCCCGGGGGACGGTGACGGCCACGGGCTCCGCGGCGTCGTCGGGGGCGGTCCCCGGGCCGCAGGCCTGGCCCAGGACGGCGGCCAGGAGGACCGCCGCGCCGAGCCGGAAGAGGGAGCGGGGGAGCGAGGCGCCCGGTCCGGAGGGGAGGGAGCTGCTCACGCGTCCTCCTCTCCGTCGGCCGGCCGCGCGGCGAGCCAGGCCTTCAGCACCAGGGTGGCGGCCATGGCGTCCACCCGGCCCTTCTCGCGCCGCTTGGCCCGCGGGAGCTCGACCTCGGCCAGCGTCCGCCGGGCGGCCTCCGAGCTGAGGCGCTCGTCCCAGGTCTCCACCGGGAGACCAGTGGCGTCGGCGAGGGCCTCCGCGAAGCTCCGGGCCTCCTCCGCCATCTCGCCCTCCGACCCGTCCATGTGCCGGGGGATCCCGACCACCAGCCGGGCGGGGGAGAGCTCGGCGAGCAGGGCGGTCAGCTCACCGGGCGGCTCTTCCGGGTCGCCGCCGTGGTGGACGGCGGAATGGGGCGAGGCGATGGTGGCGGTGGGGTCGGAGACGGCCACGCCGATCCTCCGGCGCCCCCAGTCCAGCGCGACCACGCGGCGGTCCGGATCGTTCAGAGCGCCTCCATCGCCTCCCGCACGGAGGCGCCGTCCTCCAGGCTCGTCCGGACGGCCTCCAGGGCCGTCTCCGCACCCGCCAGCCAGCGACAGGCCCCGTCGCCGTCCGACCGGCAGCCCACCTCGAGGACGGCCACGGGCTCGTCGGCGGCGGCGGTCAGGAGGCCGGCCAGCAGGCCGGTCGTGAAGGGGCAGCCGCGGCTCCCGGACGGGCCGTCGGTGCCCGATTCCGGCCCGTCCCGCAGCCGGAGCTCCGCCACCGCGGGCGTCGCGACGGAGAAGGAGAGGTCGCCCAGCCCCCGGTCGGCCAGCAGCCCGCCGACCTCCTCCCAGAAGCTGTCCGGGGCGGCGTCGGCGGGACCGTGCCCGTCGGGGAGATCCCCGACGAGGCGCTCGCCGAGCTCGCGGCCCGATTCCCGGAGGGCGGAGACCGCGTCCGGGCCGGCCCGGGCGCAGCGGTCCGAGAGGGAGGCCAGGAAGCGGGGCGGGAAGCGGAGGGCTCCGGTGTCGGTCAAGCGGGGCTCCTGGCCGGGTGGGGCGCGATGGCGGCGCCCGGGCCCCGACCTCGGCGGGCCGGCCCCGGGCGTGCCCGGGAAGCTAGAGACGCCGCGGGAGGCCTACAAGCCCGGACGCCCCACCACGTGAGCCCGCCGAAGAGGCGGGCGGATCGGCGGCGGGCCGGCCCGGGTCCGGCACGGCCGTTGCACCCTGAGTACACGCGGCGTCGCCCCGGACGCCGCCCGAGCGGCCCGGCCCCGGCGGACCCATCGCGGTCCGGCGGGACCGGCAGCGACCGGGGCACCCACGGCAACGCAGGAGGAGGACATGAACACCCGGGACCAGGACACCATCGTCGCGTTCACGGCGGGCGCGATCCTCGGAGGACTGATCGGGGCCGGCACGGCTCTGCTCCTCGCCCCGAACAGCGGCCGGCGCACCCGGCGGCGGCTGCGGCGGACGGCCGAGGAGATCGGCGACCGCGCCGGCGAGACGCTCGAGCACGCCGCGGACGAGGCCCGCGAGGCGGCCGACGGTGCCCGCCGCGCGGCGGAGGAGTCGGGCGACCGCGTCCGCGAGAAGCTGGAGGAGGGCCGGAGCCGCCTGAAGTTCTGAGCGGGCGGTCGGGCCCCCGGGGGCGTCACCCCCCCATCTCCTCCAGGAGGTCGCGGGCCTCGGCCCGGTAGACGCAGTCGCGGAAGTCGGCCGGCGGCAGCTCCAGCACCTTCCGGAGCTGTTCGCGGGCCCGGTCGGGCTTCTCGGTCTGGCGGTAGACCTTCCCGAGCTCCACCCGGTGGAGGATCCGATCCGGCTCCAGCTCGGCGGCCCGCGCGAGGTGGCGCTCGGCGTTCTCCCAGCTCGCCTCCCCCAGCACCTCGCCGCCGAGGAAGGTCCGCGCGAACATCCGGGCGAACCCGCTCAGCTCCATGACGCCCTTGTTCCAGCGCCCCAGGACGTGCCAGCCGCCGGCGTAGGCGCTGTCGGCCTCGATGGCGGCCCGGGCCTCGGCGCGGATCTCCTCGGACATGCGGACCCGCTGGCGGGCGTTGGCGTCCAGGGCGACGAGCCCGAGCGAGCGGGCCAGCT
Source organism: uncultured Gemmatimonadota bacterium (assembly GCA_964450995.1). Lineage (GTDB taxonomy): Bacteria > Gemmatimonadota > Gemmatimonadetes > Palauibacterales > Palauibacteraceae > CAYVFM01. The sequence continues at coordinate 3,818 of CAYVFM010000053.1, forward strand.
CCAGGTGGCCCTCGGGCTCGTCGGAGTTCGCCTCCACCGCCCGCCGGGCGTACGATTCGGCCCGCTCGTACCACTCCTCGGCCGCGTCCTCGCCGGCGTCCTGGCCCACGTCGGTGGCGGCCCGGGAGGCCCTCCAGAGGGCCTCGTAGCCGCCGTCGGCCCGGGCGGCGGCCGCGTAGGCCGCATAGGCGAGGGTGTGATGGCCGGCGGCGGCCGCACGGTCGCCGCGGCGGAGCAGGGAATCGACCGGGGCCTCGGCCAGGGAACCGACGTCCAGCTCCCCGGCGACGCGCTCGGCGGCGGCCGCGGTGTCACCCCAGGCGATCCCGTCGGCGCCGACGGGTGTCGACAGGTCGTCGGGACAGGCGCCGAAGGCGGGATCGGCCCCGTCCCGGCCTGGGACCGTGTCGGCGGCCGCGGCGGTGTCCGCCCCGGCGGGCTCCTCCTGGGTGACGGCCGGGGCCGGCACGGACATCAGGACCATCAGGCAGAGCGGGAGGATCGGCGACAGCAAGCTTCGGACGTCCATGGCGGGCTCCGGAGCTCGAAGAGCGGAGGCGGAGAGAACGGGTCCGGGGCCATACCCCCCACCGCCGGCCCCGGTCCTACCGCCCCCGCGGCATGACGGGACGAACGGAGGAACATGCTAGCGACGGAACTGATCGAGCGAAAGCGGGACGGACACGAGCTGGAGCCGGGAGAGCTCCGGGATTTCCTGGACGATTACCGGGACGGCGAGGTCCGGGACTACCAGATGTCGGCCTTCCTGATGGCCGTCTACTTCCGGGGGCTCTCGTCCACGGAGCTGACGACCCTGACCCGGGCGATCGTCGACTCCGGGCGGCGCCTCGACTTCACCGGCGGCTCGGCCCGGGCGGTGGACAAGCACTCCACCGGCGGGGTGGGGGACAAGGTCTCCCTGGTGCTCTCCCCCCTGGTGGCCGAGGCCGGCCTGCGGATCCCGATGATGTCCGGCCGGGGGCTGGGCCACACCGGGGGCACGCTGGACAAGCTCGAGTCCATCCCGGGCTTCCGGACCGGGCTCGGGCTGGAGGAGTTCCGCGCCATCGTGGACGAGCTGGGCTGCGCCATGATCGGCCAGACCGAGGAGATCACCCCGCTGGACGGGGAGCTGTACGCCCTCCGCGACGTCACGGGGACGGTCCCGTCGATCCCGCTCATCGCCTCCAGCATCGTCTCGAAGAAGGCGGCCGAGGGCATCGAGGGCCTGGTGCTGGACGTGAAGTGCGGCGCCGGGGCGTTCCTGCCCGCGGAGGACGACGCCCTGCGCCTGGCCGACACCCTGGTGGAGCTGGCCGAGGCCGAGGGGGTGGAGACCTCGGCCCTGGTCACGGGGATGGAGGCGCCCCTGGGCCGCGCGGTGGGGAACGCCCTGGAGGTCCGGGAGGCGGTGGCCTGCCTCCGGGGCGGAGGCCCGGAGGACCTGCGCGAGGTCACCCTGGCCCTGGGAGCGGAGCTGCTGGCCCGGTCCGGGGAGGAGGGGGCGGCCGGCGATCCGAGCGCCGCCCGGGAGCGGCTGGCCGGCCTGCTGGACGACGGCTCGGCGGCCGAGCGCTTCGCCCGCCTGGTGGAGCGCCAGGGGGGAGACCCCTCCGTGGTGGAGGACCCGGACGTCCTCCCGTCGGCGCCGGTCGTGGTCGACCACGGGGCCGCCGGGCCGGGCTGGATCGCCCGCATGGACGCCCGGGAGGTGGGGATGGCCGGCGTGGAGATCGGCGCGGGCCGCCGCACCCGCGGGGCGGAGATCGACCCGGCCGTCGGCTTCGAGGTCCTGGCCCGGCCGGGGGAGCGGGTGGACGAGGGACAGCCCCTCTTCCGCATCCACGCCGCCGACGAGGAGGCCGTGTCCGCCGCCCGCCGCCGGCTGGACCGGGCGGTGGAGATCGCCGACGCGCCGCCGGAGACGGAGGCCGTGGCCTGGGAGGAGGCGAGGGTCCGCTGGCGCGTGGACGCCGACGGCCGGGAGCGGCTCGACGGCGGGGCCTGAGGACGCGGCGGCCCCCGGCGGCGCCATCCCGCCGTGCGGCGGGCCCGGGGGCTAGCGCCCGCCGCCCTCCCCGTCGGCGGTGTCGGCGGGCGGGGTGTCCAGCTCCTCCAGCGCGCCGCCGGACCAGGGTCCGTGGAGGTCACAGGGCGACTGGGGCTCGGTGCCGGGGAGGAAGTGCTCGGTGTAGACCGAGTCGGCGGGACAGAAGGAAGTGGCCAGCCGCCCGCTCATCTCGTCCACCTCGCGCCGGGTGATCTCGGCGGGCCGCTCCCAGGGCGCGGGGAGGGGCCGGTCCCGGTAGAAGCGGGTCAGCACGGCCAGCCCCACCGGGGCGGCGTCCCGCCCCCCCTGGGCGTTGCGGTGGAGGCGCCTGGGATCGTCGAAGCCGACCCAGGTCGTGGTGACGATCTCCGGGGTGAAGCCCACGAACCAGGCGTCGGTGGCGTCGTTGGTGGTCCCCGTCTTCCCGGCCGCCGGCAGCTCCCGCGGCAGGCCCGCCCGGGCCGCGGCCCCGGCGGCGGTCCCGCGCTGGATCACGTCCCGGAGGATGTCCACCATGAGCCAGGAGGTGCGCTCGTCCAGCACCTCCTCGCGCTCGGGCCGGCTCTCCCAGATCAGCCGTCCGTCGGCGCTCTCGATCCGGACCACGGGCCTCGGCTCGACCTTCACCCCCAGGTTCGCGAAGGTGGTGTAGGCCTTCGTCACCTGGAGGGGGATCACCGAGGCGGCCCCGATGGCCACGGACGGGACGCGGGGGATCGGCGTCTCGATGCCCATCTGGCGCGCGTACTGGGCGATGGTCTCCTCCCCCACCTCCCGGCCCACCTTCACGGCCACCACGTTGATGGAGTTGTAGAGCGCCTCCCTGAACGTCATCGGGCCGTGGAACTCGCCGCCGAAGTTCCTGGGCGAGTAGATGGTGCTGTCGGGGAGGAGGATCTCGACCGGGCTGTCGTAGATGACGTCGGCGGGCGTGAAGGTCCGGGTGTCCAGGGCGGCCGTGTAGACGAAGGGCTTGAAGACCGAGCCGGGCTGGCGCCGGGCCTGGACCACCCGGTCGAACTCCGAGTCGCCGAAGTCGCGACCGCCGATCATGGCCAGCACGTCGCCGGTGCGGGGGTCCAGGGCCAGGAAAGCGCCCTGGACGTAGGGCGTCTGGGAGCCGGCGAGCCGCTCCTCGTCCCAGGACCGGGTCTCCGCGTAGGTGGGGGCGTCGTGGCCCGGGCGCTCCTCGACCCACCGGAGCCGCTCCCGGAGCGCGCTGTCGGCGACGGCCTGCAGCTCGGGCCGGAGGGTGGTGTGGACGCGGTAGCCGGCCTCGTAGATCTCCGACCCGTAGCGATCCAGCAGGCGACGCCGCACCCACTCCACGAAGTAGGGCGCGCGCCCGGCCTCGGGAGGCTCGGTGTCGACGGCGAGGGGATAGGCCTTCGCGCGCTCGGCGGTCCGCCGGGAGATCATCCCCTGGTCGGCCATCAGCTCCAGCACCAGGTTTCGCCGGGCCAGCGACCGGTCGGGGTTGTGGATGGGAGAGTAGGTCTGGGGCGCCCGCGGCAGGGCGGCCAGCGTCGCCGACTCGGGCAGGTTCAGCTCGGCGGCGTCCTTGCCGAAGTAGTAGTGCGCCGCGCTCTGCACGCCGTAGTGGCCGTCGCCGTAGTTGATCTGGTTCAGGTAAGCCTGCAGGATCTCGCGCTTCGTGTAGGCCTGCTCCAGGGCCAGGGCGACCCGCATCTCCTTCAGCTTCCGCCGGATGGAGAGCACCCGCCGGTTCACCGACTCCGAGAACATGTTGCCGGCGAGCTGCTGGGTGATGGTGCTGGCGCCCGCCACGTCGTAGCCTTCGAAGAGGAACTCCACGGCGGCCCGGCTCGTCCGCAGCAGGTCGACCCCGGGATGGTCCCAGAAGCGCCTGTCCTCGACGGCGACGAAGGCCTGGGGCAGATGCGCGGGGAGGGCCGACAGGGGGACGGCCGTCCGCCGCTCCAGGGCGAGCTGGTCCAGCAGGGAGCCGTCGGCCGCGTAGATCCGGGTGGCCTCCTTCGGCTCGAAGGCGTAGATCTGCGCGATGGAGGGGCAGTCGTCGCAGACGTGCGTCCACGCCCCCCAGGCCACGCCCGCCCCCAGGGCCGCCAGGCCCACGAGGACCGCCATCGCGCGCCGAAAGCGACGCGGGCCGACCCGCCGGGCCAGTCGCTGCAGGCTGTCGGGGAGCACCAGGGGCGTCTCCGGGCGGTGGGATCGAGGCTCGAGCGTCGGGGGCGCGGAGGGCCGGGAGCACCGGCCCGGACCGGGGGGACGGCGTTCTTGCCCGCCCCGCACACCCCACCTATCCTAGCAGGCCGCTCACCGGCGGCCGGCCGCGGTCGCGAGGCTTAGTGTACCAGTCAGCGGAGCCGAATGTTTCCCCCCGTCGACGAACAGATGGAGCGGATCCGGGAGGGGGCCGAGGAGATCCTGCCCGAGGAGGAGCTGGCCGAGCGGCTGGCCTCCGCCCGGGAGGAGGACCGCCCCCTCGTGGTGAAGCAGGGCTTCGACCCCACCCGGCCCGACCTCCACATCGGCCACGCCGTCTCCCTGCGCATGCTGAAGACGTTCCAGGAGATGGGCCACCGGGTGGTCTTCGTCATCGGCGACTTCACGGCCCGGATCGGCGACCCCTCCGGACGGGACAGCACCCGTCCCGTCCTCTCGGAGGAGGAGATCGAGGAGAACCTGTCCACTTACGAGGACCAGGTGCACCGGATCCTCGACCCCGACCGGACCGAGATCCGCCGCAACAGCCGCTGGCTCGCCGAGCTGGACCTGGCCGACGTGCTCGGGCTCACCGGGATGTACACGGTGGCCCGGATGCTCGAGCGCGACGACTTCGCCGAGCGGCACCGCGAGGGCCGGCCCATCTCGATCTCGGAGTTCCTCTACCCGATGATGCAGGGCTACGACTCGGTGGCCCTGGAGGCGGACGTGGAGCTGGGCGGCACCGACCAGCGCTTCAACCTCCTGCTGGCCCGCACGCTCCAGGAGAAGCACGGCCAGCCGCCCCAGGTCTGCCTGATCATGCCGCTGCTGCGGGGCACCGACGGCACGCGGAAGATGTCCAAGTCCCACGACAACTACGTGGGGCTCACGATGGCGCCGGAGGAGATCTTCGGCCGGACGATGTCCATCCCCGACGACCTGCTGGAGGAGTGGATCCGGCTGGCGTCGAGCGCCCGCGGCGAGGAGGCCGCGGAGCGGATCGAGCGGGCGGCCGAGGAGCCCCTGGCGGCCAAGCGCTGGCTGGCGGCCGACCTGGTCCGCCAGTACCACGGCGACGCGGCCGCGGAGGAGGCGCGGGAGGCCTTCGACCGGGTCCACCGGGAGCGGGGGGTCCCCGAGGACGTGCCGGAGCGTCGGGCCGGGGCGGACGAGGAGTCGGGCACGCTCTGGATCGGCTACGCCCTGCAGGAGGCCGGCCTGGTGGACTCGACCTCCGAGGCGCTCCGCATGCTCGAGCAGGGGGCGGTCCGGGTCGACGG
>CAYVFM010000054.1:0-1552 GCA_964450995.1 uncultured Gemmatimonadota bacterium
GGCCGGGCACGATCAGCCGACAGGAGGTCACCCACGCCGAGCACGCGAACACAGCACGGCAGCGACTTCATCGAAGTCGAATCGACTCCGCGCGCTTGTGGGCGGCGGGCCAACGCCCCCATCTTTCCGCGCTGGGTCGAAGCGAGAGGGAACCGCCGATCGAGAGGGCCGCGTTGCGGCCGTCCCGCTTCGGGCGGGAGCCCTCGGAGCCACTCCCGAACGCCACAGGAGGGTGTTCCATGTTCTCTGAGTTGTTGAATCGCGCAGGGCGTACGGCGGTGACCGCCGTGGCCGCGCTCGCGCTGTTGTTCTGGGCAGGTGAAGCCCAGGCGCAGCAGGGTGCGATCACCGGTCAGGTCGTCGACGCCTCCAACCTGGAGCCCGTCGTGGGCGCCCAGGTGTTCATCCCGGGCACCGACCTGGGTGGCCTGACCAACGAGGAAGGCCGATATCGCATCACGGGCGTGCCGGCGGGCCAGACGACGGTCCGCGTGCGCCTGCTGGGCTACCGCCCCAACTCCAGCACGGTGACGGTGCAGGGCGGCGAGACGGCGACGCTGAACTTCCAGCTCTCGGTCTCGGCCGTGGCGCTGGAGGAGGTCGTCGTCACGGCGACCGGCGAGCGGCGCCAGCGCGAGGTGGGAAGCGCCATCTCGACGGTGGACGCCGCGGAAGCGGTCTCCCAGTCGTCCCCGAACAACCTCACCAACCTGCTGAAGGGCCGCTCCACCGGCGTGTCGGTGCAGCGCGGCTCCGGCTCGGTGGGCACCGGTGACGTGATCAAGATCCGGGGCAACACGACCATCGGCCTCTCCAACGTGCCGCTCGTCTACATCGACGGCGCCCGGGTGAACAACGACAACTCCACCGGGCCCGGCGTGGGCGGCCAGAACGCCAGCCGGCTCAACGACCTCAACCCGGACGACATCGAGTCCATCGAGGTCATCAAGGGCCCCGCGGCCGCGGCGCTGTACGGCACCGAGGCGGCGGCGGGCGTGATCCGGATCGAGACCAAGGGCGGCAGCTCCGGCGGCGACACCCAGTACACTTTCCGGGTGGAGTCCGGCGTGAACCGCGAGGCGACGACGAGCTTCCCCTCCGGCTTCGTGAACCCCCAGGGGCTGTTCGGCGCCTCGCAGGTCGACCCGGGCGGCTTCATCTTCGGGATCCCGGGTCTGCTCGGGCCTCCCGTCGCAGTCGCCGACACGCTCTACCAGATGAACCTGATGGAGCCGGGGGTCCGCCCGAGCCCGCAGCAGGCGCCGGGCTACGACAACCCCTTCCGTGACGGCTACGTCCAGACGTACGGCGGCACGGTGCGGGGTGGCAGCGAGTTCGTGACCTACTACCTGTCGGGCGAGTTCAACGCCGAGGACGGCAACCTGCCGAACAACGCGTTCGACAAGTTCAACGCCCGCGCGAACTTCAACATGAGCCCGTCGGACAACCTGGACATCTCGGTCTCGAACGGGTTCACCTCCAACTTCCTGACCCTGCCGGACAACGACAACAACGGGTTCGGCTACATCGGCGTCGGGATGCTGGGCTTCCC
>CAYVFM010000054.1:1652-8968 GCA_964450995.1 uncultured Gemmatimonadota bacterium
ACGGGCACCTACCGGCCCTTCGACTTCCTGACGAACCGGGTCACGATCGGCTACGACGAGACGTCCAACGACACCCCGCAGCTGGTCCCGGTGAACCCGGACCTGCCGTTCGGCACCCTGTCGGAGGGCTTCAAGTTCACCTTCCAGGAGGAGCAGAGGAACCTCACCCTCGAGGCCACCTCGACGCTCAACCTGGACCTGACGGAGAACCTGAACTCGCAGACGACCGTCGGCGGGCAGTGGTTCCGCGAGGTTTCCGAGGGCACCTTCAGCGACGGCCAGACGCTTCCGGCCGGCTGCACCACGGTGTCCTGCGCGGTGAGCACCACCGGCGGCGAGACGTTCAACGAGGAGATCACGGCCGGCGTCTTCTTCCAGGAGCAGCTCGGCTGGAAGGACCGGATCTTCCTGACGCCGGCACTCCGGCTGGACGACAACAGCGCGCAGGGTGAGAACCTGGGGATCCAGGAGCTGCCCAGCGTCAGCTTCAGCTGGATCATGAGCGAGGAGGGCTGGTTCCCGCAGGTCTTCGACCAGTTCCGCCTCCGCGGCGCCTGGGGCAAGGCGGGCCTGCAGCCCGGGGTGAACGCGGCCCGTCGGCTGCTGAACCCGACCCAGGTGACCTTCCAGGGCCAGAGCGTCCTGGGCGTCACGGTCACGGATCCGGGCAACTTCGACCTGGCGCCGGAGACGACGACCGAGTGGGAGGGTGGCTTCGACATGAGCGTGCTGGAGGGCCGGCTGAGCCTCCAGGCCACCTACTACCACCAGACGACCGAGGACGCCATCGTCTTCCAGCCCCTGAAGCCCTCCTTCGGGTTCCCGGGGCAGCAGCCGACGAACGTCGGTGAGATCGTGTCGCAGGGCTTCGAGTTCGGCCTGGACGCGACGGCGGTCGACGTCGGCGACTTCACCTGGGACTGGCGGGTGAACCTCTCCACGAACGACGGCGAGGTCACCCAGCTCTCCGAGCCGATCATCTTCGGCCTCGGCGGGTCCAGCCAGCGGCACCAGGAGGGCTTCCCCTTCGGGAGCTACTTCACGAACAGCTTCACCGTCGAGGGCGGCAGCGTCGTCCAGGGCGACACCGCGTCGTTCCACGGCCATCCGACTCCCGAGTGGGAGGGATCGGTCAGCACCACGCTGTCGCTGTTCGACCGCGTGACCGTGCACGGCCTGGTGGACTTCGCCGGCGGTCACCAGAACTTCAGCGCCACGGAGGAGTTCGCCTGCGGCTTCCTCGGGGGCGGTGCCGGCGGCGGCATCTGCGGCGCGATCTTCGAGAAAGAGGGCGGCTCGTTCACCGACGAGGCCCGGCTGAAGCACGCCGCGGCGCTCGCGGGCGAGGAGGCCCCCTGGATCGAGGACGCCGCCTACGCGAAGCTGCGGACCGCCTCCGTGCGGTTCCAGCTGCCGGAGAGCTGGGTCGCGCCGATCGGCGCGAGCGGTGCCAGCCTGTCGGTCGTGGGTGAGAACCTGGCGACCTTCACCGGCTACAGCGGGCTCGATCCGGAGATCAACTTCGCGGGTACCGCGGAGGCGAGCAGGGCGGACTTCCTGACCCTGCCGCCGAACCAGCGGTTCCTGGGCACGCTGTCGCTGACGTTCTAGGCGGAGGCCCGAGCCAATGACCGGGGTGAGGCGGGTCCCGCCCTCGCGCGGGGCCCGCCGCCCGCCCCGAAACAGCAACCGAAGGAGTGTGAGATGTCTTTTCTCAGTCGTATGACGACGAGGCTCCGGTGGGTGTTGCCGGTCGTGGCAGCCGCCGTGATCGCCGGCGCCTGCGACATCAGTGTCGCCGACCCCGACGTGATCCGGGAGGACGAGCTCTCCGGACCGTCGGCGATTCCGACGGCCCTCAACGGCCTGATCGGTGACATGGCCAACGCGACCGAGCACTACGCCCTGTACACGGGCATGTTCACGGACGAGATGATCCTGGCGGGCACCTTCCCGACCCGGGTCCAGGTGGACGAGCGGCGGGTGCTCGCGTCCAACGCCAGCACCACCGGCGAGGTCAACGAGAGCCTGCAGACCGCCCGTCGGCAGGCCGAGCAGGTGGTGGAGAACTTCAACGGCTTCCTCGGGCAGGAGGGCTTCGACGACGGTCAGCTCAGGAACGGCATCGCCTTCGGGCACTACATCGAGGCGATCTCCGAGCTGCACCTGGGCGAGCTCTACTGCCAGATCCCCATCGAGCCGGGTGGGAGCCCTCTCCCGTCCAGCGAGATCGTGCAGACCGCGCTGAGCGGCTTCCAGGAGGCCGAGACGGCCGCGGACGAGGCCGGTCTCACGGACTGGGAGGACGCGGCACTGGTCGGCCAGGCCCGGGCCAACCTCTACCTGGGCAACTTCGGAGAGGCGGCGAGCATCGCCTCCCAGGTGCCGACCTCACACCGCCTGCTGGTGGAGTTCGACACCAACAGCCCGGCCCAGTTCAACAAGTACTTCGACCTGACGTTCGGGTCGCAGAACCAGGTCATCCGGTGGACCGTGGGTGACGGCACCCAGGGCGAGCGGGAGAACGAGCAGTTCGCCGAGTACGACGAGTTCGTCGACCTGGGCATCATCCAGCCCGAGTCCGACCTCACGGCGTTCAACTCGTCGATCGCCGTCCACCTGCAGCTCATCTACGACGAGCCCGCCGACGACATCGCCATCTCCAACGGGGCGCACGCCCGGCTCATCGAGGCCGAGGCGGCCATCCGGAACGGGAACACCGGCGATGCGGAGGATCTGATCAACGATCTGCGGGCGAGCTGGGCCGACCGCTGGAGCCAGAACCGCTTCGGCGGCGTCAGCGAGCCGGATCCGATCACCCTGAGCGGGAACATGGAGGAGGACCTGCGCACGCTCATGGGCGAGTACGCCCGCGAGACGTGGCTCACCGGCACCCGCCAGGAGAACCTCCGGCGGCTGGTCGAGGAGTTCGGCGCCGGCAGCTCCATGGACCTCTATCCCGACCGCGAGGGCGACCAGATCTGCTGGCCCGTGCCCGAGCAGGAGGAGACCGGCGCCTCGCCCTGACGCGAGCGCCTGACGCCGCGCACGGCCCGGGGCCTCGCGCCCCGGGATCCGTGCCGCGTCGAAAGAGGTTCGAGAAGGAAGAAGGAAGAGTGGAGGCCCGCCCGGCGGGCCTCCACTTTTTTATGGCGGGGACGCAGCCGCCCGGGGGCAGGCGCTCAGCGCCGGCGGGTCTCCATCTCCACCACGCCGGCCCGGGCCAGCGCCCCGTACTCGGCCGAGGCGGAGGAGGGCGAGCGGACGCGGATCCGCAGGAGGTCCGCGGCGGGGATCTCGTGCAGGTGGCGGAAGTCGCTCATGATGGCCCGGTTCATCACGATGAGGGGCGTCTGGTCGGAGGTGATGGTGTTCTTGCCCCGGTGCTGGAGCTCGCCCGGGTTTCCGTTGACGTCGTCCCGGACGTGGAGCGTGGTGGTGAACCTCAGCGCCTGCCAGACGGTCCGGGCACCGGAAGCGCGGATCTGCTCGTCGGTGACGATCCCCGGGTCGTCGAGGCCCACCTGGACCGGGAGACCCTCCCGGGCGGAGGTGCAGCCGGCGAGGGCGGCGCCGGCGACGAGCAGGGCGGCCAGCGGGAGAGCGGCGGGTCGGTGACGCATCTCGGCCTCCTGGTGAGAGGTGCTAAATGAGTAACACCCACGATACGGGTCGCCCGGCCCGGGGGCAAGGCGGGGCCGTCGCGCCCGTGGCGGTGGGGCTCGGCTCGAACCGGGGCTCGCGGGCCCGTCACCTGGCCTCGGGCCGGGCGGCGGTGGGCCGGCTCCTCTCGGACCTGCGCTGCTCCCGGGTGTATGAGACCGCGCCCGTGGGCGGGGTGGAACAGCCGTCCTTCCTGAACATGTGCTGCGTGGGGCGCGCGACGGTCGGTCCGGAGGCGCTGCTGGCGGCCCTTCTCGAGGCGGAGGCGCGGTCGGGGCGCGACCGTTCGGCCGAGCCGCCGGGAGGCGCCCGGACGCTGGACCTGGACCTTCTGCTCTACGGTGCCCGGAGGGCGGACCGGCGCGGTCTGCGGCTCCCGCACCCGCGGATGGCGGAGCGGGCGTTCGTGCTGGCGCCGCTGGCGGAGCTGATCCCCGGGGCGGAGGTGCCCGGGACCGGCCGGACCGTGCGGGAGCTGGCCCGGGAGGCGGGCACCGGGGGCGTGGAGCCGCTGGGAGAGCTGGACGATCTGCTGGAGGGACGTGATGCGGCGGACGAATGAGTCGGTACACAGGCCGGAGGGCGAGCCGGGGCCGGGACGCCGGGCCGGGCGACCGGTCGCCCGGCTCCGGCGGCTCGCGGCCGGGGCGGTCGTCGCCGGGGCGCTGGCGCTGGCGGCGGCCTGCGGCGGGGAGGGGAGCGCCGCGGCGGGCGAGTCGGGTGGCGCCGACGGGTCCGCAGGGGCCGAGCCCTCGGCCCGGAGCGCAGACCCCGCGGCCGACAGCGCCCTACGGGCGATGGCCGCGGAGCTGACGCCGGCGGTGGAGTCGCTCGCCTCGCTCTCCTTCCGCCGGCCGCCCCGCCTCGCCCGGGCCTCCCGGGAGACGCTCGAGCGCTTCCTGGTGGCCCACCTGGAGGAGGAGTGGCCGGCCGAGCGCGCCCGGGCCGTCCGGGACGCCTACGCCCGGCTCGGGCTCGTGAGCGACACCCTGGACCTGCGGGCCCTCCTCCGCGATCTCCTGCTGGAGCAGGTGGTCGGCTACTACGACCCGGCGGCCGATACCCTCTTCGTGCGGACGGGCGTGGACTCGAGCCTCGTGCGCCCGGTCGTGGTCCACGAGCTGGTGCACGCCCTCCAGGACCAGCACCTGGACCTGGACTCGCTCACCGACGCCCTGTCGGAACACAACGACCGGAGCGCGGCGGCACAGTCGGCCCTGGAGGGCCACGCCACCTTCGTGATGATGGAGTGGGAGCTCTCGCGTCGGATCGGGGGCGGCGTGGACCTCGCGAGGATGCCCGACCTGTCGGGCCTGCTGGGGGGCGCGAACCTGGCCTCCCTGGCCGGGATGCCGGCCCTCTCCGGCGCCCCGGAGGTGGTCCGGGAGACGCTGCTCTTCCCCTACGTCGGCGGCCTGGGGATGGTGCAGGCGCTGTGGCGGGCCCGTTCGGACCGGCCCGCGCCCATGGGCCGCTGGATGCCGACCTCCACCGAGCAGGTGATCCATCCCGGCCGGCTCCTCTCCGAACCGCCGGACGCCCCCACCGAGGTCCGGTTCCGGGCCCCGCCGGAGGGCTGGCGCGAGGTCCACGCCGACGCCCTGGGTGAGCTGGAGATGCGGGTCTGGCTGGGCACCCACCTGGCGGACTCGGCCCGGGCGCGGAGCGCCGCCGCCGGCTGGGACGGCGACCGCTACCGCCTGCTCCGGGGGCCGGAGGGGCGGGAGGCGCTGGCCTGGGTCACCGTGTGGGACGGGCCCGACGAGGCCGACGACTTCCGCCGCGCCGCCGAACAGGCGTACGAGCGCCTCCAGGCGGACCGGCCCGGCCGCCGCCACGAGATCCGCCGCCGGGAGGTGGGCGGCCGGCCGGCGGTGACGATCTGGGACGGACCCTCCGACCTCCCGGCCGGAATGGCCGACCGCGCGCTCCGCTTCCGCCTGGAGGGCGGGGGATGACGGCCGGGGTGCGCGTGCCGGTGCCCGGGGGCGGAGCGTACCCGGTCCGGGTCGAGCCCGGCGTGCTGGACCGCCTGGGCGAGCTGTGCGCGGAGGAGCTGTCGCCCCACCGGGCCGCCGTCGTCGCCGACGACCGGGTGGCGGAGCTCTACGGGGACCGGGCCGTGGCGTCGCTGGAGCGGGCCGGGATCCCCGCGGAGCTGCTCACCTTCCCCGCCGGCGAGGCCTCGAAGACGCGGGCGACGTGGGCCCGCCTCACCGACCGGATGCTGGCGGCGGGCCTGGGGCGCGACGCCGCGGTGGTGGCGCTGGGCGGCGGCGTGACGGGGGACCTGGCCGGCTTCGTGGCCGCCACCTACCTGCGCGGCGTGCCGGTGGTCCAGGCGCCGACGAGCCTCCTGGCCATGGTGGACGCGGCCGTGGGCGGGAAGACGGCCGTGGACACCGATCGGGGCAAGAACCTGGTGGGCGCCTTCCATCACCCGGCGCTGGTGGCGGCGGACCCGGAGGTGCTGGAGACCCTCTCCGCCGCCCAGCGCGAGGCCGGGCTGGCCGAGGCCGTGAAGACGGCGGCCGTGGCCGACGCGGAGCTCTTCGCCTGGACGGAGGAGGCCGTCGACGCCCTGGCGGCGGGGGAGTCCGAGCCGGTGGCCCGGCTCGTGCAAAGGTGCATGGAGATCAAGGCGGACGTGGTGGCCCGGGACCCCGGGGAGTCGGGTCTCCGGCAGGTGCTGAACTTCGGCCACACGGTGGGCCACGCGCTGGAGGCCCGCTCCGGCTGGCACCTCCTCCACGGACACGCCGTGGCCGCCGGGATGCGGGCGGAGGCCCGCCTGGGCGAGTCCCTGGGCGTCACCGAGCCCGGCACCGCCGACCGCCTGACCCGCCTGCTGGCGGCGTGCGGGCACGACGACCGGCCGGAGGCCGGCCTGACACCCGCCGGCCTGATGGAGGCGGCCGCCGCGGACAAGAAGGCCCGCCGCGGCCGGGTGCGGTTCGTCCTGCTGGAGGCGGTGGGCGAGGTGGCCCGGACGGAGGACGGCGCCTGGTCGCGGCCCCTCCCCGGCGACCGGGAGGAGGAGCTGCTGGAAGCCGCTTTACGCCCGAACGGAAGGCGTGCAGATTCGAGCCCCGACTGAGCCGTGCCCGAGCGGGATCGCGTCCGGCGGACGGTCCCCCCGTCCGACGCGGAGCGATCCGGGAGAGCGATGACCGAGACCGACGACCCCACCGCGCCCCTCCACCTGGACGGGCTCCTCCGCGAGCAGGCGAGCCGCCGGCCCGAGGCCCCGGTCCTCCTCCACGGGGACCGCTCGACCACCTACGGCGAGCTGGAGGAGGAGGCCGAGGCCCTCGCCGCCGCCCTGCACGGCCTCGGCGTGGAGCCCGGCGACCGGGTGGCCGTGGACCTGCCCAACTGGCCCGAGTTCGTCGTCGCCACCCTGGCGGCGGCCCGGCTGGGCTGCGTCGTCGTGCCGCTGAACCCCGGCTACACGGCCCGCGAGCTCCAGTTCATGCTCCGCAACTCGGAAGCCGTGGTGGTGGTGGCCGCCGAGCGGTACGGCGGCACCGACTACCTCCAGCTCTTCGAGTCCTTCCTCTTCGAGCTCCCCGAGCTCCAGTACCTGGTGACGGTGGGGGAGGAGGAGCTCTGGTACGACGACCGGATCTTCCAGTTCGGCGACCTGGTCTCCA
>CAYVFM010000055.1:0-8901 GCA_964450995.1 uncultured Gemmatimonadota bacterium
TCCAGCACCTCGCCCGTGGCGGTCCAGGCGGCGTCCAGGTCCCGGATCAGCAGGTCGCCGGACGGCACCTCGACCGCCCCGCGCTCGATCTGCGGATCGGCGTCGGTGTTCTCCTGGGCGGCCGCCGGCGCGGCGGCGGCGAGGGCGAGGAGGGCGGCGGCGAGAGGGGCGACGATCTTTCGCATGGGGCGTCCGGTCTCGGATTCGTGGATCCGCGAGCCCGGGGCCTCCCGGCCGGCGGGCCGGCGGCGCCCGGGGACGGGCGTGGTCGGGGCGTGGGCTCGGAGCGTGGGGTCGCGGCGGCTCATCGCTCGCCTCCCGCACCCGGGCTCGAGCGCGAGGCTTCCCAGGTGAACGAGCCCATCTGGGGCGGCCCGCTGCCGGAGCCGCTCATCTCGTCCCCCTCCACCTCGCCCGAGAAGCTCAGCTCGGCGGTCTGGCCGCCGGCCTCCAGGGTCGCGGTGAAGGAGACGTCGGTGCCCGAGAGGGTCCCGTCGGTGACGTCCAGGGTCCCGAACTGCGTCTCCATCTCGCCCTCGAGCCGGCCGGCGGACTGCTCGAGGGTCAGGGTCGCCTCCAGGGTGCCCATGGAGCCGTCGATCTCCATCTCCCAGGCGCCGGTGAGGTCCGTGGCGGGGGGCTCCTCCGGGCCCTCGCCGGGGACCGCGCCCTCCTCCAGCCGGCCCTCCACGAAGGTGTAGGCCACCCGGGTGTCCTCCTCGAACAGCGGGCCGTCGGCGACCAGGAAGGTGGCCGGCATCCCCGCCTCCACCCGGACGAGCCAGGGGGCGCCCAGCAGCTCGGCGGGCACGCTCGTGAGCGCCCGGAGCGCCTCGGTCTCGGGCAGTCCGTACTCGACCGCGGTCCGGGCGCCCTCCAGCAGCTCGGCCTCGCCGCCGCCCGAGGTCAGGGCCACCGTCACGCCGGCCTCGACCAGCCGGGCGGCGTTCGCCCGGGCGTCCTCGATCCGCCGCTTCTCCCGGAGCACCGCGGGCTCCAGCTCCTCGCTCTCCTCCGCCGTGTCGGGGGTCGGCGCGGCGGTGTCGGCCGCGGTCTCCTCCCCTTCCTTCTCGCCGTCCCAGCGCCTGGGCTCGGGGAAATCGGTGGAGGCGAGCACCGGGACGCCCCGGCGCTCCAGGAGATCGGCCACCTTCCACGCCTCCCGGCCGCCGACGACGGCGATCCGGAGCCCGTGGCGGTCGGCCATCTCCACGGCCTGCCGGATGTCGGAGGCCCGGTGGGCCCGGAAGAGGACCGTCGGGCTCCCTTCCATCGCCTCCGACAGGATCGAGAGGTCCCGGTCCCAGCGCGGCGGCGTCATCCCCCGGGGGGAGGAGGCGTGGGCCTCGGCAAGGCGGGCCTGCCGGCGGGCGTCCTCCAACGTCTGGCGGAGGAAGGCCACCACCCCGAAGTGGGTGGAGGGATAGCCGCCGCTCGACGTCTCGAAGGACATCACCGGCCCCAGCTCCGGCCGGAGCACCGTCTCCGCCGGCGTGCCGGCGGAGACCCGGTGCAGGAGCGCGGCCCCCCGGCCCGGCAGCGCGGCGTCGTCCGGGAGGACCCCCGAGGCCACGATGCCGGCCTTCCGGGCGCCGGACAGGTCCGAGCCCGTGGCGGAGAGGTGCTCCGCGGCCTGCCGGTGGGCGAGCAGCCCCTGGGTCCGGCGGTCCGGCGCCCAGACCACCGGCTCGTCGTCCTCCTCGTCGGGCTCCGGGAACTCGAACCGCGGCTCGGCCTCGGCGTCCACCAGCCCGGGATAAATCCGGAGGGAATCCCCCTCCAGCACCCGGGCGTCGGCCGGCACCTCGACGTCGGGGCCGAGCGCCTCGACGAGGTCCCCGCGGACGACCACGGTCAGCCCGGATCGCCGGGAGCCGTCGGGCTGGACCACGGTCACGTCCTCCAGCGCGTAGGCGGCGGGTGTCGGCGGATCGGCGTGCTGGGCCTGCAGGCCGCCGGCGGCGACGAGGAGGGCGAGGGCGGCGGGGAGGACGCCGCGTCGGAGGGCGTGCACGATCATCGAGACGGCTCCCGGCGATGTGGACGAGGGTCCGGCGCCGGCACGGCCCGCCCGTCGAGGGGGACCGAAGATCCGGTCCGGGGGGCGCCGGGCCGCTCCCGGCTCCCGCCCCCCCAACATCCCGGGTCGGCCCATCGTTGCAAGGGCGGGCGGCACCGATCCTGCTCGACGTCGCAGGCGTGACGGCGTCCGGGCCCGGCTCGTCGGGCCCCCGCCCCGCGCCCGGGAGGCCCGGGCCGACGCAGAGAGCCCCCGACACCGCACGCGAGACGGAGAGCCGATCGATGACCCGCCCCTCCCCCTACCGCCCCGGCGCCGCCGTGCCCCTGCTGGCCGGCCTGGCCGTCCTGGTCCTGGCCGTCCCCCTCGGCGCCCAGAGCCTGGAGGACCGGATCCGGATCCTGGGCGCTGAGAACGCCCGCCGCTACAGCCACCCGGTCAGCGCCGGGCTCGCCGCGGGCCTGGCGTCCGGCTGGCATCACTCGGCCGAGACCCCGGACGTGTTCGGGGTGGAGCTGAGCCTCCAGGCCATGGGCGCGATCGTGCCGGAGGAGGACGAGAGCTTCCGACCGACCCTGCCGTCGTCGATCACGGTGCCCGAGCTGGACGGCCGGACCTTCTCGAACCCGTACGGCACGTCCACCATGGTCCGCACGCCGACGGCCGTGGGGGAGGGGGCCGGATCGGCGATCGGGCCCCAGGGCGAGTTCTGGCAGGCGCTGATGGACGAGGGGCTGGACCCGTCGGACTTCGCCCTCCGCTTTCCCGACGGCTTCGACATACCGGCCGTCCCCCTCGCCGTCATCCAGGGATCGGTGGGCCTGCCCGCCGGCACCGAGGTCACGGGCCGGCTGATTCCCAGCTTCGAGGTGGACCGGGACGTGGGTTCGCTCTCGTCGGTCGGGGTGGGCGTGAAGCACTCGATCAGCCAGTGGATCCCCGGCCGGATGCCGGTGGATCTGGCGGTGGAGGGCGGCGTCCAGTCGTTCGAGGCCGGGGACTACCTGGAGGCGGACTCGCGGCACGTGGCGCTGGTGGCGAGCCGGAAGATCGGCGTCCTCACCCTCTACGGGTCCGGGGGGCTGGAGGAGACCGACGTGGAGGTGAGCTACACGCTGGAGAACCCGCTCGCGGGCGAGGAAGACCTGGAGATCGCGTTCAGCGACCAGGGCGAGAACACCCACCGCTTCACGGCCGGCTTCAACCTGGACCTGCTCTTCCTCCAGCTCAACGCCGGCTACACCCTGGCCGAGTACCAGGTGCTGAACGCCAGCGTGGGGCTCACTTTCTGACGCGAGGGCGGTCGGGGGACCGTCCCGACGACGCCCCCTCCGTCAGCTCCCGGGTGGGGCCATCCCCACCTTCTGGAGCCACTCGCCGCCGTCGACCACCAGCAGGGCGCCGGTGATCCAGTCCCCGCCCGGGGAGCAGAGGTAGGTCACCATCCGGCCCACGTCCTCGGGCTCGCCGAGCCGGCCCAGCGGCACCGCCCGGTCCGCGAAGGTCGGCGAGTGCCGACCTTCCGGCGGCTCTCCGTCGTCGCTCCCCTCCCCCGCGTCGGCCTCCTCCCCGGGCGTCCGGAAGGCCTCCCGGACGCCCTCGGTGGGCACCGGCCCCGGCGCCACGGCGTTGACCCGGATCCCGTGCTCCGCCCATTCCAGGGCCAGGGTCCGCGTCAGCGCGTCGACGCCCGCCTTGGCCGCGGTGGCGTGGGCCATCTTCGGCCAGCCGCGGTAGTGGAGCGTCATCGAGATGTTCACGATCCGCCCCGCCCCGGAGGCCTTCAGGTGGGGGAAGGCGGCCCGGGAGCAGTAGAACGTCCCGTGCAGGTCGGTCTCCACCACGGCCTCCCAGCCGCCCTGCGACAGCTCCTCCGAGGCGCAGTAGAAGTTGCCCGCCGCGTTGTTGACCAGGACGTCCAGGGAGCCGAGCTCCTCGGCCGCCCGCTCGACGGCCGCCTCGACCGAGTCGGGGTCCCGGACGTCCAGGCGGAGCGGGAGCGCCCGGCGCCCGTGCTCCGCCTCCAGCTCCGCGGCGGCCTCCTCCAGCTTCTCCAGGTCCCGGCTGGCGATGCAGACGTCGGCGCCGTGGGCGGCCAGGCAGCCGGCGATGCCGAACCCGATGCCCGATCCGCCGCCGGTGACCAGCGCCGCCCGGCCCTCCAGCAGGTCCGGGACGAAGATCCGCTCGCCTCTCATCCTCCGCCTCCCTCGTGGCCGTCGGGGGTCCAGGTGTCGTCGCCGATCCGTCCGTACCCTCGGCCCGCCCGCCGAGTTCGCGCGGGCGGGCGGCCGCTCACCGGCCTGGCACGTCCCCTGCCGCCCCTTCGTCCCGGCATCCGAGCCGGTACCCGAAGACGGGAGGTCGCCGTGAAGGCCATGCTGCTGCGATCGCTGGCGCCGGCCGAAGAGCGTCCGCTGGAGGCGGTCGAGCGGGAGGACCCCGAGCCCGGCGAGGGCGAGGTCCGGGTGGCGGTGCGCGCGTGCGCCGTCTGTCGGACCGATCTCCACGTCGTGGAGGGCGACCTTCCGGAGGAGAGCCTCCCGGTGATCCCCGGCCACCAGGTCGTGGGCGAGGTGGAGGCCCCGGGCCCCGGCTGCAGCCGCCTGGCCGTCGGCGATCGGGTGGGGATCGCCTGGCTCCGCGGCACCTGCGGCACGTGTCGGTTCTGCGCGTCGGGGCGGGAGAACCTCTGCGGAGACGGCGTCTACACCGGCTATCACCAGGACGGGGGCTACGCGGAGAAGGCCCTGGTCCGGGAAGACTGGGCCTACCGCATCCCCGACGCGTTCGGCGACGCCGAGGCCACGCCGCTCCTCTGCGCCGGGCTCATCGGCTACCGGGCCTGGCGCCGGGCCGAAGTCCCCGACGGGGGGCGGCTGGGGATCTTCGGCTTCGGCTCCTCGGCCCACGTGGTCATCCAGATCGCCCGGCACCGGGGCTGCGAGGTCCACGTCGGCACCCGGAGCGAGGGGCACCGGAGGCTGGCACGGGAGCTGGGCGCGGCCTCCGCCGGCTCGCCCTACGAGCCGCTGCCCGCGCCGGTGGACGGGGCCATCGTCTTCGCCCCCGCCGGCGAGATCGTGCCGGTGGCCCTGCGCTCGGTGCGGAGAGGAGGGACCGTCTCGCTGGCGGGGATCCACATGTCCCCGGTCCCAGAGATGACCTACGAGGAGCACCTCTTCCACGAGAAGCAGCTCCGGAGCGTGGAGTCGAACACCCGGGAGGACGCCCGGGCGCTGCTCCGGGAGGCGGCCGAGATCCCGATCCGGCCGGAGGTCACGACCTTCCCCCTGGAGGAGGCGAACGAGGCGCTGCTGGCGCTGAAGGAGAGCGAGATCGACGGGACGGGCGTCCTCGTGCCCGGGCGGTGAAACACCGAAGGGGCCGGCCCCTCGCGGGGTCCGGCCCCTCCGTCCTCTCACCGCGAGGCCGCGGCCGGCGCGAGGCCGGCCGTCGGCTCGAGCGTCAGCCCTGCGTCCTGACGCCGGCCTCGCCGTCGGCGGACACGTCGAAGCCGATCCACATGCCCTGGTTGGCGTGCGCCGGGACGTAGCAGACCATGGCGTACTCCCCGGCCTCGCTGGCCGTGAAGGTGATGGTCTCGGACTGGCCCGGCTGGGTGGACGTCCCCATCTGGGTGGCGCCCTCGGTGACCGCGCCCTCGAAGGCCGGCGTCACCTCGGAGAAGTTCGCCGGGTAGCCGTCCACCTGCTCGTCGATGCCGAGGCTGTGCGGGTTCACCTGGTCGTCGTTCTGGAACTCGATGGTGATCTCGTAGCCCTGGGGCACGACGATCGTGGCGTTGCCGCCGTAGTAGCCGTTGAAGTTCCAGCCGTTCATGTTGTCGCTGGTCTTCGCGGCGACGACCTCCATGGTGACGGTGGAGTCGCTCTCGTTCACCGTCATCCAGTCGGGCATCGTGAGCTGGCCCATCTGGCCGTCGGACTGCTGGGCGGCCTGGTCGCCGCCGGACTGCTGCTCCGCGCTCTGCTCGCCGCCGGCCTGGCCGCCCTGGTCGCCGCCGCCGCAGGCGAAGAGGGCCACCGGGAGGAGCGCCGCCGTGGCGAGGGTGAGGATCCTGTTGCGATGCATGCTTTCCGTCCTTCCGTGTAGCTGTGAGTGCAGGGCCCGTCCGGTCCCCGGACGGGTGCGCCGCCCCGGGAAGGCCCTTCGAGGTCGAGACCCCCGTCCGGCACGGACGGGGTCGTTCGGAGATTCCGCCCGAATGGTCCGTTCAAGATGTGTACCGGGACGGTCGGCCCCGACCCGTCCACGGTCCGGAGTTGCGGGCGGCGTGACGGTGCAGGACATTGTAGGCCGGCACCCGGGTTCGGGGCCGAGAGCGGCCCGGTCGTGCGGAACTTGCAGGACCATCGGGGCCGACGGACCGGAGGTCTCCCGGAACCTTGGGGGGCGGTCCGGAGTTTAAGTGGGTGCCCGTGGGTCCGATCCCGGACCCGGAGACCGCCTCGCGGGCGGCTTCCCGCAGGCGGGCGCCCCCCCATCGCCACGGGTTGCTTCTCCCCTCTCGACGGTCAGGCCGAGCACGGGGAACGTGTGGCGGGGGTCCCGAGCCCGACCGCAGCCTGGTTCGATCGCAGGGTCCTCCTGTCGGCGCCGACGGCGCCGCGGGGGATCCGTCCACTCGCATCTGGAGCCGACAGCCATCGTGTCAGACACAGACGTCATGCCCGATACGTCGCTGGGCGTGCTGGAGCTCCTGGGGAGCGGCGCGGGATTCCTGCGCCGGCCCGAGGCAGGGTACCAGCCGAGCGACGACGACATCTACGTCCCCCAGAAGTTCATCGACCGCTACCATCTCCGCACCGGCGACGAGATGGCCGGCGAGGTCGGGGATCCGCCTTCCCGGGGCAAGAGCCCGCCCCTGGCCAGCGTGACGCTGGTCAACGGGGTTCCGCCCGAGCAGGTGGGGCGACGGCCGCAGTTCGAGCGGATGAGCGCCCACCATCCCGACGAGCAATATCAGCTCGAGTGCGGCCTCAAGCGGCAGGGGAGCCGGGACTACACGAACCGGATCATCGACCTCTTCTGCCCGCTGGGGAAGGGCCAGCGGATGCTCATCGTGGCCCCGGCCAAGGCCGGCAAGACGATGGTCCTCCAGGCCATGGCCGAGGGCGTCGTCACCAACGCCCCGGACACGAAGCTGCTGATCCTCCTGGTGGACGAGCGTCCCGAGGAGGTCACCGAGATGGAGAACATCGGCTTCGGCGAGGTCGTCTCCTCCAGCTTCGACTTCCCGGCCGAGCGGCACACCGCCGTGGCGGAGATGACCCTGGAGCGGGCCCGCCGGATGGTCGAGATGGGCCAGGACGTGGTCCTGGTGCTGGACTCCATCACCCGCCTGGCCCGGGCCTACAACACCGTCGAGGACGGGACCGGCAAGACCCTCTCCGGCGGGCTGGACGCCGGGGCGCTGGAGAACCCGAAGCGGTTCTTCGGGAGCGCCCGGAACATCGGCGAGGACGAGGGCGGCGGCTCGCTGACCATCATCGGCACCTCCCTCATCGAGACCGGCTCCCGGATGGACGACGTCATCTTCGAGGAGTTCAAGGGCACCGGAAACAGCGAGCTGGTGCTCAGCCGCGAGCTGGCCGAGCGCCGGATCTACCCGGCCATCGACCTGCAGGCGAGCTCCACCCGCCGGGAGGAGCTGCTCCTGTCCGAGGACGCCCTCAAGCTGGCCCGGGCGATGCGCCGCGAGCTGAGCGACGCCTCCCCGGTGCAGGCGATGACGGACGTGCTGGCCCTGATGAAGCAGTCCAGGACCAACCAGGAGATGCTCGACAAGCTGAAGGCGCGGCTCTAGCCGTTTTCGTTGCCGCCGGGCGGCTCCTCCGGCGCGTCCTCCCCGAGGCCGTGGCGGGCGCGGAGCCGGCGGGCGTAGTGGACCACCTCCCAGGCGGCCGCCTCCATGAGCTGGACCTCCCGCCGGTCCATCTCCGCCCGGAGGAAGAGCGACCGGAAGCTCCGCATCTTCGGCCCGGGCTCGATGCCGTGGAAGAAGCCCACGGTGTCCAGGGCCCGCTCCCACACCTCGAAGAAGTGCTCCAGCTCGCCGGCCGTGGCCGGCGGGGCCGACCGGTCCTTGCCGGCCGACAGGTCCCGCCCGGCCAGCTCGATCGCCTCCGCGTCCAGGGCCGCCCGGCGCATCTCCCAGAAGACCAGCAGGGCGGCGTGGGCCAGGTTCAGCGACGGGTGGTCCGGGTCGGAGGGGATCGAGAGCAGCTCGTGGCAGAGGTCGATCTCGTCGTTCGAGAGCCCCCGGTCCTCCGGGCCGAAGACCAGCGCCACCGGGCCGTCGGCCGTCCGGGCCAGCAGGGCAGGCGCCGCGTCGGTGGGGGTGCTCCACTCCCGCGGGTGGGAGCGGCGACGGGCCGTGGTCCCCACCACCCGTACCGCGTCGTCCACCGCTTCCGAGAGGGAGTCGTGGTGGGTGGCGGCCTCGATGACGTCCCCGGTGCCGTGGGCGATTCCCTCGAGCCGGTGGGGGTCCCACTCGCCGGGTTCGATCACCCGGAGCCGGGCGAGGCCCATGTTCTTCATCGCCCGGATGACCAGGGCGACGTTCACCAGGTCCCGGGGGCGGTGCAGGACGACGACGAGCCGGTCCAGCGGGTTCTCCTCCATGGGGCGCCCAAGGTAGGGGCGGGCGGCGGGATCCGGCCAGCCGTCGGGCCAGCCGGCGGGCGGGGCGTCGGGCGGCACCGCCGACTGCCCGGAACCCGCCGGAGGCCGGGGCGTACGACCAGGACGCCGGGGCGCGGCGCCCCTCTCCCGTCCGTTGACAGGGCCGGGGGTCGGAGGTAGAATCCCGGCCGCCGGAGTCGTGCCGAGAGGTGCGGCTCCTTTTTTCGCCT
>CAYVFM010000056.1:0-8835 GCA_964450995.1 uncultured Gemmatimonadota bacterium
TCGTGAGCATCCTCTCCTCGCTGCTGGTGGCGGTCGCCGTGACGCCGGCGCTGTGTGCCTACGCCCTCCCCGGCGCGGACGTCCTGGATCGGGAGAGGGAAGGCCGGCTGCTGGAGCTCCTGGAGGGGTGGTACGAGCCGACGCTGGGCTGGGTCGGACGACACTCGGGGGCCGTGCTCGTCGCGGGCGGCGGCCTCGTCCTCGCCACGCTGGCCGTGATCCCCCTGCTCGGGAGCGGCTTCCTG
This sequence comes from uncultured Gemmatimonadota bacterium, assembly GCA_964450995.1. Lineage (GTDB taxonomy): Bacteria > Gemmatimonadota > Gemmatimonadetes > Palauibacterales > Palauibacteraceae > CAYVFM01. The sequence continues at coordinate 246 of CAYVFM010000056.1, forward strand.
CCCGACTTCCAGGAGGGGACCCTCACCATCTCGGCCGTGACCGTTCCCGGCACTTCGCTCGACGAGACCGACGCCATCGGCCGCCGCATCGAGCGCCGCCTCCTGGAGCACCCCGCCATCCCGGGCACGGCCCGCCGCACCGGCCGGGCGGAGCTGAGCGAGCACGCCCAGGGGGTCAACTCGTCGGAGATCGATGCGGACCTCGACCTGTCCGAGCACGAGCTTTCCGGGGTGATGGCCGACGTCCGGGAGCGGCTGTCGGGCATCCCGGGCACCTCCATCACCGTGGGCCAGCCCATCGGTCACCGCATCGACCACATGCTGTCGGGCACCCGGGCGGCCGTCGCCATCAAGCTGTTCGGGCCCGATCTGCGGCGGCTCCGGAGCCTGGCCGAGCGGATTCGCGCGACCGCCGGGGGCGTCGAGGGCGTGGTGGACCTGGCGGTGGAGCGGCAGGCTGCCGTGCCCCAGCTCCAGGTCCGCTTCGACCGGGAGGCCATGGGCCAGTACGGGGTGACGCCCGGCGCGCTGGCGGAGGCCGTCGACGTCGGCCTGCGCGGCGAGGTGGTCTCCCAGATCCGGGAGGGGCAGCGGGCCTTCGACCTCGCGGTCCGCTTCGCCGAGGAGCACCGCGGCGACCCCGAGGCCGTGCGGAACGTGCTGGTCTCCACACCCGCCGGCCCCCACGTGCCCCTCTCGCAGCTGGCCGCCGTCGAGGAGGGGACCGGCCCCAACACCATCAGCCGCGAGGACGTCCAGCGGAAGATCGTCGTGAGCGCCAACGTGGCCGGCCGGGACGTGGGGAGCGTGGTCGACGAGCTCCGCGACCGCATCGAGGCCGACGTGCCGCTGCCCGCCGGCTACTTCCTCGAGTACGGCGGGCAGTTCGAGAGCGGACAGCGGGCCACCCGCCGCATCGTCCTCCTGTCGCTCTTCTCCCTGGCGGCCGTCTTCCTGCTCCTCTTCCAGGAGTTCCGGAGCCTGAGGACGGCGACCCTGCTCCTGGTGAACCTGCCCCTGGCGCTCACCGGCGGCGTCTTCGCCGTGCTGCTCGTCGGCGGGACCATCAACGTGGCCACCCTGGTGGGCTTCATCACCCTGTTCGGGATCGCCGTACGGAACGGCATCCTCCTGGTGAGCCGCTACCAGGACCTCGCGAAGGAAGGCGTCGCCCTGCCGGAGGCGATCCGGAAAGGGTCCATGGAACGGCTGGCCCCGATCCTGATGACCGCCCTCACTGCCGGCCTGGCGCTGGTGCCGCTCGCCCTGGGGCTCGGCGAGCCCGGGAAGGAGATCCAGGCGCCCCTGGCCATCGTCGTCCTCGGGGGGCTGCTCACCTCGACCGCCCTCAACATGGTGGTCGTGCCGGCGCTGTTCCTGCGCTGGAGCGGGAGGGACTGAAGCGGAGCTGGCGTTGCCCCGGTGGCGGGGTGGACGCTCTCCCGAAGGGAGCGCGCCGAGCAGTTTCAGACGAGCCTTCTCAGCGGAGAGCACGCCCGTCGACCAGGCGGGGACATCGCTTCCGCAGTTCCAGCAGGTCCGCCCGGCTCACCGCCGGGATCCGCCGGGCCGTGTCCCCGCGCTCGACCGCCGTCCTCGCCATGATCGCCGAGGAGTCCTCCACGTGCCCCAGGCCCAGGGCGTGGCCGAGCTCGTGGGCGACGACCCGGACGAGGGCCGGCCGGTCGGCGAAGCGGAACACCGTGATCGAACGGCCCTCCACCGACACGACCTCGCCGTCCCGGGTCTCGACGGTCTCGGAGTAGTCGCCGGCCTTCACCTGCCGCCGGGACGACCGCGTACGGGCCGTTTCGGCGTCCCGGTTGTAGCGGTCGATCCGTCGCTGCAGCCGTTCCCGGTCCGCCCTCAGCGAATCGGTCCGTCGCTCCAGATCGTCCCTGCGGTCCTCCAGCGATCGTCGCCACTCCTCGAGCCGGCGCCCGTCGCGCTCGACCGCCCGGACGGATTCCGGCGGCACGCCGGCGCGGCGGTTCAGGCGCTCGACGCGCCGGTCGTGCGCCTCGAGGTCGTTCCGGAAGGCGTCCCGGCGCCGCTCGAACTCGTCCCAGGCCCGCCTCAGGCGCGCGCCTCGCTCCTCGAGGGCGGCCTTTTCGGACGCGAGCGATGAGTGCTCGTCGTCGAGGGCGCGGCCCTCACGAAGGTGACGCCGGAGCTCGGCCTGCCGGTGGTCGAACTCCAGGTGGACGGGGATCCCCGATTCGGCGTCGTGCCGGAACAGCGTCCGACCGGCGGCTTCCTCCCAGAGTCCGGTGGCCCGCCGGACGGCCGACAGGACCTCGGAGCGGCCCACCCGGAAACGATCGTCGACGCTCCCCAGACGCCAGGGGAGCGGCGTCCGGCACGGCAGCGCGGTGTGTTCGGCCGTGACCACCCGGGGCTCGGCCGGACCGGACCCGTTCGCCGGTCCGTCCCCGTCGGTGAGGAGGGCGATCCCGAGGAAGCCCGCGACCCAGAGGGCGAGCACGACGAGGACCCAGCGGGGGAGCCCCCGCGCTTCGGGCTCCGCATTCCGCGGGGCGGTCCGATCGGGACGTCCGGGCTCTCGATCCGACATGTCGGTGCAAGCTACGGGGAAGCCGGCGGCCTCGCGTCCCGCCCGCCCGTCAGCCCTCTCCGTCCCCCTCCGGCCGCTCCACCCGGAAGCAGCAGCTCGGCCGCTCGCCGAACTCGCAGCGGACCTCGGCGTCGGCGTCCACCACGCCCTCCACCATGCCCCGGACGAAGTGGCAGCAGGCCCGATGCTCCGCGACGATGCCCGACAGCGGGCAGCAGGCGCTCCGGATCAGCAGGCGGCCCCGGTCGTCCTCCTCCATCGAGGCCACGCCGCCCCGGTCTTCCAGCACCTCCATCGCCCGCTCGGCCCGCCGCTCCAGGCTCTGTCCCCGGGACCGATCGACGGAGGCTCGGCCCGCCTCGGCCAGGATCCCGTACAGCTCGGACGGGTCGACGCGCCCGCCCAGCGCCCGGACGGTCTCCAGCATCCCCTCCTCGTAGGCCTTGGGGAAGAGCTCGTCGGCGGCGGGGGCGACGTCGTAGAGATAGGCGGGCCGGCCCCCGCTGCGCCGCTCGCCGGTCTGCCGGATCACGCCGTCGCGCTCCAGGGCCACCAGGTGGGACCGGACCGCGTTGTCGGTGAGCTCCAGCTCGTCGGCGAGCTCGTTCACGGTGTGCTCGCCCCGCATCAGCAGGAGGATGATCCGGCCGCGGGTGGAGCGGAAGAACTGTTCGGTCTCGCCGGGCCTCATGGTGGGGGCTCCTGCCTCGGGTGGGGACGGACTCGGGGCGTGGCGCGGTCGCGGGCGACCGGTGTCCCGGGCCCGCGCCGGCGGGCTCACTTCCCGCAAGAGAGTTGCCGTCAATTTGGTCAATCCTCTTTTTGAGATACCTTGCCGCTCCCGGGCGGAGAGACGATCCGGGACCGATCCTACGCGGAGGGAGACGACGACCGTGGACCTGTCGGAGGTGCGGACCGCGCGGCGCGAGCGGAGGGTGGACCTCACCGGCCGGGACCGCGAGGACGTGGCGGCGCGCGTCCGGCCCGCGCCCGGCGGATGAGCGGGCCGCCTCCGTCGCTGGCGGGCCTCGTGGGCGACCGGGCGGCCGGGCTTCGCGAGCGCCTGGGCGAGCCCGACGCCGACCGTCCGGCGCGGCCGGGCCGGTGGCTGGTCTGGGAAGGTGAGGGCTGGAGCCTCCGGGTCCGGACCGGCGGCGGGGCGGCGGCGGTCGGCGATCCGGGAGGCGGCGCCGCGGGGGGCGCGGCCGACGGGAGCGAGGCGACGGAGGATCTCGTGACCTCGTGGTCGCTGACGTGGACGGAGGGCCGCCCGACCCTGCGGGGGGCGGTGGAGCCGCTGGGCCTCTGGCCTGCCGCCGCCCCGGACGCCGCGGCCGGCGAGCTGGAGGCGCCGCTGGCACGGCGCGGCCTCGAGGAGCCGGGCGGCGGGGAGGAGCGCTCGCTGACGGTCACCGTCCGGGGAGGCGCCTTCGTGCGGGTGGCGGTCTTCGACGAGGCGCCGGAGTGGTGAGGCCGGGCTGACCTCCGGGCCGACCGGCGCGGTGTCTTGCATTTTGCAAGACCAGCCGGTAGCTACCGGGGTGCGCCGGGGACGGAGGCGGACGGCCGGAGCCGCCTCCCCGACCCCACCTCTCCCCGATCCCGGCCGGGAGCGTGCGTCCGAAGGTGCTCTTCGATCTCGGCTCCGACCGACGGGCCTCGCGGGTCGTCGAGCGGACCCGGATGCTCTACCTCATCTACGCCGGGCGGCTCTCCGTCTGCCTGGGCGTATTCGGGACCGCGCTGGCAGCCGGAGGGCTGTTGGGAGGGCTCTCGGCCAGCACCCGGGCCATCGCCCTGGGCGGGATGGCGCTGGCGGGCCTGACCACGCCGGTGGCCTACTGGTGGAGCCACGTCCGCCGGGAGGAGCCCGGCACCGGGTTCGTCTACAGCCAGGCCGTGCTGGACATCCTCCTGGTCACGGGCATCGTCCACATCACGGGCGGGAGCGAGAGCGTCTTCCCGCCCCTCTTCTACATCTCGCTGGCCTCGGGCTACGCGCTGGTGCTCCCCTTCGCCTCGGCCGTGCTCGTGGCCCTGGCCACCGGCGTCGCCTACCTGGGCGAGGTCGCGCTGGCCTACCCCGGCCAGCTCGGCGTCCCGGTGCTCCTCCAGATCGTGATCTTCACGGCGGTGGCGTCCATCAGCAGCGTCATCGGCGGCCGGCTCCGGCAGGTCCGCGCCGAGGTCCGCCAGCTCGAGGGCGAGCTCCACCGCCTGCGCCTGGGCACCACCGACGTGCTCCGGACCATCGACTCGGGCGTGGTGACCCTGGACGGCGAGGGACGGCTGGCCTACATGAACCCGGCCGCCGAGGAGCTGCTGGGGGTGGAGGCGGAGCTCCGCCTGGGGGATCCCTTCCTGCCGGTGCTCGACGAGCGGGCCACGGGGCTGGCGGCGGCGGTCCGGGAGACGCTCTGGGGGGAGGAGGGCGTCCGAAACCGGGAGGCCGACGTGCGACGGGGCGACGGGACGGTGGTGCCGGTCTCGGTGAGCACGGCGCTGATGGAGCGGTCCCGGGCGGGGCCGTCGGTTACGCTGGCCCTCCAGGACCTGCGGCCGGTCCGCCGGCTGGAGGAGCTGCGGCTCCGGACCGAGCGGCTGGAGGCGGTGGCCGAGCTCTCCGCCTCGCTGGCCCACGAGATCCGGAACCCGCTGGCGTCGATCCGGAGCGCGGTGCAGCAGCTCGGCGACGGGAAGGTGGCCGGGGAGGAGGACCGCCGCTCCCTGGTCCGGCTCGTCCTGAGGGAGAGCGACCGGCTCTCGGGCCTGCTGGAGGAGTTCGGCGACTTCGCGCGCGTCGACGTGGCCGACCGCCGGCCGGTGGACCTGGCGGAGATGGCCGCCGACGCGCTGGAGACCGTCCGCCAACATCCCGACACGCCGGCGGACGCCGAGCTCGAGCTGGTGGTGGAGGAGGCCCCGGAGGATTTGTGGGGGGACCGGGAGCTGCTGCACCGGACGCTGGTGAACCTGGTGCTCAACGCCGTGCAGGCCGCCTCCGGCCGGGACGAGCCCCGCGTGACGGTCACGCTGGACTCGCTGGAGCCCGATTTCCTGGCCGAGGAGGCCGAGCTCGGCGCCCCGGTCCGGATCCGCGTGACCGACAACGGCCCGGGCCTTCCCGACGAGGAGCCGGGCAGGATCTTCGATCCCTTTTTCACCACCCGGGAAGGGGGGAGCGGCCTGGGCCTCTCCATCGCCCACCGGGCGGTGCACGCCCACGGAGGGGCCCTGCTGGCCTCCTCGGCGCCGGGGGGCGGGGCGAGCATGGTGGCGGTCCTCCCCCGGCGCGACGGGGGAGGGAGCCGCCGGATCGACGGGGCCTCCCGGGGCCGGGCCGAGGCGGATGCCGGAACGGAGGGATCCGGCTCGGCGGCGTCGGAGGATCGGGCTGACGAGAACCGGTCGCCGGCCGGGGCCGCGGCCGGCGGGGAGGGGGGCGAGACGTGAGCGGCGAGCCGAGGGTCCTGGTGGTCGACGACGAGCAGAGCCTGGTGGAGACGGTCCGCGTCCTGCTCGCGGGCGAGGGCTTCGAGGTGCGCACGGTGCTGAGCGGCGAGGCGGCCCTCGACGTCTTCGAAGAGGAGGGCGCCGACCTGGTGCTCGCCGACGTGCGAATGCCGAAGATGTCGGGGGTCGACCTGCTGGAGGCCGTCCGCGAGCGGAGCCCGGAGACGCCCGTCGTCCTGATGACCGCCCAGGCCTCGCTGGAGTCGGCCATCCGGGCGGTGAACCTCGGCGCCACCCACTACGTCCGGAAGCCCTTCGAGAACGAGGAGCTCCTGGCGGTCCTCCGGCGCTCGCTGGACTGGGCGCGGATGAAGGAGGAGAACGAGGGGCTGAAGCGCGAGCTGGCCGAGCGGGAGAGCGCGCCCGACGTTCGGCGGCCCATCGGCACCGCCGACGGGTTCGTCCGGGCGCTGGAGATGGCCGAGTCGGTGGCCGACGCGGACTCCACGGTGCTGATCCGGGGCGAGAGCGGGACCGGCAAGGAGATCTTCGCCCGCTACATCTGGGCCCTCTCGGGCCGCTCCGGCGCCGGCTTCCACTCCCTGAACTGTGCGGCCCTGCCGGAGGGGCTGCTGGAGTCGGAGCTGTTCGGCCATCGGAAGGGCTCCTTCACGGGCGCGCACGAGAACAAGGAGGGCCTCTTCGTGGCGGCCTCGGGCGGCACCCTCTTCCTGGACGAGGTGGGCGAGATGTCCCCCTCCACCCAGGTGAAGCTGTTGCGCGTGCTGCAGCAGCGGGAGGTGGTGCCGGTGGGGGCCACCGAGCCGGTCCCGGTGGACGTCCGGCTGGTCGCCGCCACCAACCGGGACCTGGAGCGGGACATCGAGGAGGGGCGCTTCCGCCAGGACCTCTACTACCGGCTCAACGTCATCTCGCTGGAGCTGCCGCCCCTGCGGGATCGCCGGGAGGACGTCTCGCTCCTGGCCGAGCACTTCCTGGAGGGGCTGTGCGAGGAGCGGGGCGGCGACAGGCGGCTGGCGGAGGAGACGGTCGAGGTGCTGGAGTCCTACCGCTGGCCGGGCAACGTACGCGAGCTTCAGAACGTGATCGAGCGGGCCTACGTCCTGACCGAGGGGGAGGTGGTGGAGCCGGAAGCGCTGCCCGACAAGCTCACCGAGCCCGCCGAGGAGCCGCTGGTGGCGGACCGGCCCCCGGCGAACCCGTCGCTGGAGGCCATCGAGCGGGCCTACATCGAGCACGTGCTCCGCTCGGAGGGGGGCAACCGGACGCGGGCGGCGGAGGTGCTGGGCATCGACCCGAGCACGCTCTACCGGAAGATCAACCGGTACGACCTGGACGTCTGACGGCGACCCGGCCGGTGGCAGTCTGGCTCCGGGAGGTCCGGCCCGGCGCCGGGTCGCTCACGCCCGATCGCTTCGCGATCGAAGGGTTCGCTCGCCGGCCCGGGACCGGTCCTCCCTCTGCGCGGGGGGGCGGCGGGCGGTACGCGCGGGCGTGGCGACGCGATCCGGACGGCGCCCTGACGGGCTTCCGACGGGGGCGGGCGGACCGTGATCTTCGGGGTGTCTTCGGTGCGCGGGGTGCCGTAGACCGCGACATCTCTTGCATTCTGCAAGGGGCGGGGCGGCTTCCGGTCGATGTAGACGGTCGTACACGTAACCGTAAGGTAAGTGTTGACAGGCACCTGGCGATCGATGCGACATTCCGTCGGGGCCGGCACGGGGGTTGCCCATTATGTACCGGCACGAGTGACGAGTGCCGCCGGGCCGGTCCTGCCGGACGCGGCGGACGAATCGAGCGGGGGACGGATCCCCGCCCATCCATCAGGAGGCAACCTCATGCTTACGGAACTCTTCGACACGGTGAACCGCGAACGCGGCTCCGCCGGCTTCACGCTGATCGAGCTGCTCATCGTGGTCGTCATCATCGGCATCCTCGCCGCCATCGCCATCCCGCAGTTCTCCAGCACCAAGGAGAAGGCGTACGTGGCGTCCATGAAGGCGGACCTGCGGAACCTGGCCACCGCCCAGGAGGCATACTTCGCGGAGAACCCCACCGGCTACGCCTCGGGCACCGGCGACCTCTCGGACTACAACACCTCCGAGGGCGTGACCGTGACGATCCAGTCGAGCAGCCAGAGCGGCTGGTCCGCGACGGCCGAGCACGCCGGCGTGAGCGGCTCGGACGACTGCGGGATCCACTTCGGCAGCGCGTCCGCTCCGACCGGCAGCATCTCGGGCACGGTGGGCAGCACGCCGAACGGCGCGCCCTACTGCCAGGAGTAACGCCGCTGTCGCTGTCTCGCCCGGTACGGGTGAGGACTTCCGTTCTCACGTCGGGTGAGGCATGAGCGGTAGGCCGGAACGTGAGCCCGGGGGGACTTCGGTCCCCCCGGTTCGCGTTCGGGCATCCGGAACTGTGGCCATCCGCCGAACGACCCCTCCGGACGATTCCCGGACGTGAAGCCTTCCTTCCCGGGCCTGCGAGGCTCCTCCCGGAGCCGGATCCTGCCGGTCCTCCTCGCCGCCGTCACGGCGGCGC
>CAYVFM010000057.1:0-8634 GCA_964450995.1 uncultured Gemmatimonadota bacterium
TCCACCAGCAGTTCCACCTGGTGGACAACCTGCGGGTGATCCACAACGTGAACGCGGGGCGCCTGGGCGAGTGGTCGCTGGCGCGGGCGGCCTGGTCGCTGCTCCGGCCGCAGGGGATGGAGGAGGCCCGCGACATCCTGGCCCGGGTGGGCATCCCCGAGAAGCTCTTCCAGCGGACCGACGCGCTCTCGGGCGGCGAGCAGCAGCGGGTGGCCCTGAGCCGGGTGCTGGCCCAGGATCCCGAGGTGATCCTGGCCGACGAGCCCATCGCCAGCCTGGACCGGGAGCACAGCCGCGAGGTGATGGACCTCCTCCGCGACCTGAGCGTGGAGGAGGGCAAGACCGTGGTCGTCAGCCTCCACGAGTGGCGCTACGCCCTCAGCCACTGCGAGCGCGTGGTGGGCCTGCGCCGGGGGCGCGTGGCCTTCGACCGCCCGGCGGGCGAGGTGGACGAGGCCACCGTGGAGGAGCTCTACCGGCTCGAGCGGTGACGCCCGGCACCACCGGGGCCCGGCGGCCCGGCCCGGCCGGGTCGGCGCTCCGGGACCGACGCCTGCTCTGGCTCCTCCTCGCCCTGGCGGCGGTGGCGTGGTCGGCCGTCGAGGCCGGCCTGCTGACCGGCGACCCGGTGAACGAGGGGGGCTGGGGCCAGGTGACGGCCTTCCTGGCCGCGGCCCTCCACCCGGAGACCAGCCCCGACTTCCTGGCCCGCGCCGGCCGGGCCGCCTTCACCACCGTGGCCTTCGCGGCCTGCGGCACCGTCCTGAGCCTGATCCTGGGCGCCGTGGGCGGGATCCTCGGCTCGGAGACCTGGTGGCGGGCGGTCTTCCGGGACCGGGAGGAGGCGGTGTGGTCCGGGTGGCGGGCGCCGTGGCTCGCGGTGAGGGCCGTGCTGGCCGTGCCCCGGGCGATCCACGAGATCATCTGGGGGCTCTTCTTCCTCTCGCTGGTGGGGCTCGATCCGCTGGTGGGGGTGCTGGCCATCGCCATCCCCTACGGCGCCATCTGCGCCAAGGTCTTCTCGGAGCTGCTGGACGAGGCGGACCGCCGGAGCCTGGACGCGCTGCTGAACCGGGGGGTCCGGCCGGCGAAAGCCTTCCTCTACAGCCTGGTGCCCGAGGCTTTCCCCGACCTGCTCTCCTACGCCTTCTACCGCTTCGAGTGCTCCATCCGGTCGGCCGCGGTGCTGGGCATCATCGGGGCGGGCGGTCTCGGCTACGAGATCTTCCTGAGCCTCCAGTCGCTCCGCTACGAGCAGATGTGGACCTTCCTGCTCGCGCTCGTGGCGCTCACCGGACTCACCGATCTCTGGAGCGGGGTCCTCCGGCGGCGGATGGGCTCGCCCCACCGGATCGACATCACCTTCGACATGGAAGGCCTCGGGGAGGAGGGGCCGTCGGAGCGTCGGGGGGAAGGGAGCGGGCCGGAGGGCGGGGCCGCTCCCGCCGGGGGTCACGGACGGGGCGCCGAGCCGGGCCGGCCGGATCGCGATCCGCTCGTCCGGGCCTCGGCCTGGGCCGCCGCGGCGCTGCTGGCCCTGGCGGTCTGGCACGTCGGACCGAGCTTCGCCCAGCTCCTGGAGCCCCGGACCGCCCGCATGCTCGACCAGGTCGTCTCGGAGGCGATCCCCCCGACGCTGGGCCCCGACGGCTGGGCCGGGCTGCTGGATCTCTCGCTGGCGACCCTGGCCATGTCGATCCTGGCCATCGCCGGGGCGGCGGCGGCCGGGGTCCTGCTGGCCTACCCGGCGGCCACGAACTTCCTCCTGCCGGGCGGCGTCCTGGGGGAGCGGCGGAGCGCCGCGGCCACCCTCCTGGGCGGAACCGTCTGGGCGGCGACCCGCGGACTCCTGCTGTTCCTCCGCGCGGTGCCGGCCCCCATCTGGGCGCTGATCCTGCTCTTCGTGTTCTTCCCGGGCATCCTGCCGGGGGCGCTGGCGCTGGCGCTCTACACCACCGGCGTCCTGGGGCGGCTCATGGCCGAGGTGGTGGAGAACCTGGACGCCCGCCCCCTGAGGGCGCTGAAGGCGCAGGGGGCGTCCGGGCTCCAGGTCTTCCTCTACGGGGTGGTGCCGGCCACCGCGCCCCGGTTCCTGGGCTACACCCTCTACCGGTGGGAGGTGAGCGTCCGGGCCACCGCCATGGTGGGGCTGGTGGGGGCCGGGGGCCTGGGGCGGGTGCTCTCCGAGCGGATGTCCAGCTTCGACTACCAGGGGGTGCTGACGCTGCTGCTGGCCTACGTGGTCCTCACCTTCCTGGTGGACATGGTCAGCGCCCTGGCCCGGCGGGACCTGCGGTAGCCCCCCCCGGGCCGCCCGCGACGGGCGGGAGGCTCAGCTCCCCCCGCCGGCGCCGGTGACCACGGCGGGCACGCCGCGGCCCTCCAGCTCGTCGCGGTAGGCGCCCACCTCCTCCGAGATCGTCGTCTCGATCTCCGACCGCAGCCCGGCCCAGCGGTCCAGGAGGTCCTCCCACCGGTCCCGGGCCGTGGCGGGCGGCGCGGTCTGGGCGCCGGCGACGTACCCGTAGAGGGACGCCATGTCGGCGTCCAGCTTCGGCGGGAAGTTCAGCGGGTCCTGGCTGCTCTCGTTCTTCGTCTGGGTGATCTTCCGCTCGAGCCCGTCCAGGGCCGCCACCAGCGAGTCCGCCGTGGCCTCCAGCCCGTCGGCCTCGCCGGCCTCCTGCGCCCGCTCCAGCCCGGCCTCCACCTGCTTCCGGACGCGCCGGACGCGTCGGAGCTGGTCGTAGACGGCGTCCAGGGTGTCGCGGACGGCACGGGCCAGCTCGGCCTGGGCCCGAAGGTCCCCGGGGGTCACGTTCTCGAGCCGCGGGTCGGACTTCACCTCGAAGTCGCGCTCCTGGCTCCAGTCGCCGGCGCTCAGGCGCGCGGTGTAGGTGCCCGGGGGCACCCCGTAGCCGCCGGTGTAGCCCCAGATCTGCACGCCGTCGGGCTGGTCGACGCCGGGCGTGCGGAGGTTCCAGCCGAAGGCGTGGGAGCCCTCGCCCGCGGGCAGGCCCTCCTCGTACTCGACGCCGTCGGCGGCCTCGTCGCCGGCGCCGTCCGTCGCGCCTTCGCCCTCGCCGGCCGTCCCCTCCCAGGCGCGGACGACCTCGCCGTCCTCGTCCAGGATCTCCAGGGTCACCCGGCCCTCGGGAGCGTCGGCGAAGTGGTAGCGGAAGAGCGCCGGGGCGTGGGCCCGGTCCGGACGACGGTCGCCGCCCCACCCGCCCAGGTCGGCCCGCCAGGCGTCGCCGGGCTCGTACAGCCACGCTTCGGCCGAGGCGACCTCGCCGGTGAGCTGGCGCAGGGGACCCAGCTCGTCCAGGATCCAGAGCGACCGTCCCTGGGTGGCCACCACCAGGTCGCCGCGGTGGACCTTCAGGTCGGTGATCGGCGTGGCGGGCAGCTCGAGCTGGAGGCTCTGCCAGCGCTCGCCGTCGTCGAAGGAGACGAAGGGTCCGAACTCGGTCCCGGCGTAGAGCAGGCCCTCCCGCTCCGGGTCCTCGCGGACGACCCGCACCGGGTAGCCGGCGGGGATGCCGTTGGTGCCGTCGGTGAGCAGCTCCCAGCTCTGCCCGTGGTCCTCGGTGTGGAAGACGTAGGGATCGAAGTCGTCCACCCGGTAGCGGTAGACGGCCATGTAGGCCTCGCCGGCCGCGTGGGGCGAGAGCTCGATCCGGTTGACCGTGCCCTCCTCGGGCATCCCCTCCGGGGTGATCTCGGTCCAGCTCTCCCCGCCGTCCCGCGTCAGGTGGACCAGCCCGTCGTTGGTCCCCACCCAGATCGTCCCCCGCTCCCGCGGGCTCTCCTGGATGGCCTGGGTGGTGTGGTAGACCTCGACCCCCGTCTCGTCGTGGGTGATCGGCTCACCGGCCGCCTCCAGCTTGGCGGAGTCGGGCTCGGTGAGGTCCGGGCTGATCGTCTCCCAGGTCTCGCCCCCGTCGGTGGTGCGGTGGACGTGCTGGGAGCCGTGGTAGAGGACGTCGGAGTCGTGAGGCGACATCTCGATGGGCGAGTTCCAGTTGAACCGGTACTTCAGGTTCTTCGGCGCCTGGCCGATCTGGAGCTCCGGGTAGATCCGGACGTTGTGGGCCGTCCCGGTCGCCCGGTCCCACCGGTCCAGGGTGCCGCTGTAGCAGCCCGAGTAGACCGTCGACGGGTCGTCGGGGTCCAGGGCGATGGGGCCGGTCTCGCAGCCGCCCACCGAGAACCAGTGCTGCTTCGGGCTGATGCCCCCCGGCGTGGTGGAGTAGAGCGAGATGGTGCTGTTGTCCTGCTGGGGGGCGTAGACGCGGTAGGGGAACTGGTCGTCCACCGTCACCGAGTAGAGCTCGGCGGTGGGCTGGTTGAGCTGGGTGGTCCAGGTCTCGCCGCCGTTCAGCGTGACGTTGGCGCCGCCGTCGTTGGCCTGGACCTGGATCTCGGGATGCTCCGGGTTGATCCAGAGATCGTGGTTGTCGCCGTGGGGCGTGGGCTTGCGCTCGAAGGACTTCCCGCCGTCGATGGACTTCCAGTAGCCGGCGTTCATCGCCCACAGCGTGTTCTCGTCGGTGGGGTGGGCCTCGATGTAGGTGTAGTACCAGGCCCGCTGGCGCAGCTCGCGGTTCCGGTTCACCCGCTGCCAGCTCTTCCCCGCGTCGTCGGAGCGGTAGAGCCCGCCCCCGGGCTCCTTCGCCTCGATCAGAGCCCACACCCGGTCCGGATTCGCCGGCGAGACGTCCAGGCCGATCTTGCCGACCTTCCCCTCGGGCAGGCCCTTCTCGAGCTTCGTCCAGCTGTCGCCGCCGTCGGTGGACTTCCAGATGCCGCCCTCCTCGGCCCCGCTGATCATCGTCCAGGGCTCGCGCTCGGCGCGCCAGGCGGCGGCGTAGAGGACCCTGGGGTTGGCGGGGCTGGCCTCGATGTCCACGAAGCCGGTGCTGTCGCTGACGAAGAGCACCTTCTCCCAACTCTCCCCGCCGTCGGTGGTCCGGAAGACCCCCCGCTGCTCGTTGGGGCCGAAGATGTGGCCCAGGGCGGCCACCCAGACGCGGTCGGGGTCGTCCGGGTGGATCACCATGTTGCCGATCTGGCCCGCCTCGGGGAGGCCGACGTGCTCCCAGGTCTCGCCGCCGTCGGTGGACCGGTAGACGCCGTTGCCCGCGGAGACGTTGCCGCGGGTCGAGGCCGACCCGGTGCCGACGTAGATCACGTTGTGGTCGGAGGGGGCGACCTTGATATCGCCGATGGAGCCGACGGCGATCTGGCCGTCGGTGAGGACCTGCCAGCTCTCGCCGGCGTCGGTGGTCCGCCAGACGCCGCCGCCCACCGACCCCATGTAGAAGGTGTGCTTCTTCTCCGGGATCCCGGTCACCGCGGTCACCCGGCCGCCCCGGTAGGGCCCGATCATCCGGTACTCCAGGGCGTCGAAGAGGGCCGGGTCGTAGACCCGGTTCTCCCCGTCGGCGGCCGGCGGGAACTCGGTGGGGGCCTGGGCCGCCGCCGGGGTCGGCGCGGCCAGCGCCGCCGCGGCCGCGGCGGCGAGGAGAACGAGGAGCGCGAAGCCGGGACGTCGGGACGTCATGGAGCCTCTCCTGTCGGGGATTCCTCCAGCGGGTTGCGCGCCGGGCGCCCTGCGGGTGGCGGCCGCCCGGGGTCGAGCGGCCCCAAAAGTCGTCCGGCCCGGGGGCGCGGGCAAGCGCCCCCGCATCTTCCGCTCAGGCGTTGAGCCGACCCAGCTCCTCGAGGTAGAGGGTCTCCGGCTCGCCCCGGACCTCGCCCTCCTCCACCTCCGTCTCGACGGCCTCGGAGGTCATGTAGGCGCGGGCCTCGTCCAGGTCGTTCCAGGCCAGGAAGACGACGACGTCGTCGTGGTCGTCGTCGTTCCAGAAGACGTGGCCGCCGCGGGAGCCCGCCTCCTCCCGGGCCTCGGCGTTGTCCTCGAAGGCGCGGCGCCAGTGGGGGTAGTCGTCCACGGTCATCCGGGTGACGGTGTAGGGCATGGTCCGGTCCTGGGCTGTCGTCTCCGGTGGTCGGGCTCGACGCGAGGGGCCGGACGCGACGCGCCGGCCCCGTGAGGGACCGGAGCAGGGACCGTACCGCCGGGCCGCCGCTACTCCCGGTCCCGGTAGTCCTCCCGGAGGCGGGTGTGGCGGCTCTCCAGGCTCACCTCCCGGCCGCCGATCCAGGCCCGGCGCACCCGGGTGGTGATCTGCAGGGGGTCGCCGTCGGTGACGATGAGGTCGGCCCGCTTGCCCTCCTCGATGCTGCCCGTGACGTGGTCGATCCCCAAGATGCGGGCGGGCGCCAGCGTGATCGCCCGCAGCGCCGCCCGATGGGGCATCCCGTACGACCAGGCCTTCGCGGCGTGCTCGGGCAGCGTGCGCACGTCGGCGACGCTCCCGGTCCCGAAGGCCACGGTCACGCCGGCGGCGTGCAGGCGGGCGGCGTTCTCCCAGCCCGCCGTGACCGGATCGTCGCGGTCCATGGTGGGCGAGCGCTGTGAGCCCACGATGACGGGGACTTCACGCTCCGCCAGCTCGTCGGCCAGCCGGTAGGCCTGGTCGCCGCCCACCACGGCGGCCTGCACGTCGGGGAACTCGTCCAGGAAGAGGAGGAGCGTCCGGAGCGTTCGCTCCCGCCGGGCCTCGAAGAGCACCGGCGTCTCGCCCCGCAGGGCCGGAACCAGGGCCTCCAGCATGACACCGTCGCCGGGCCGGAGGTTGGGCCCGAAGGGGGCGGTGGCGTCCTCCCGGACGGAGGGCCGCGCCGCGTACAGCTCGGCCCGGCGGAAGAGCTCCACCAGGTCCTCCAGCTCGCTCCCCTTCAGCTCCGGCTCGTCCCAGGGGTTCCCCGAGGGCGAGGGGAAGTCGATCACCAGGGCCGCCCGGTCCACCAGCGCCATCTCAGACGGGGTGTCGCCGGCGAGCTGGAGCACCGAGCCCGACCCGCGGACCACGCCCGACGCCGGGGCGGTCAGGGCGGAGAGGACGCCGTTGGCCCGGGCCACGGGTATGGCGGCGCTGTGAGGATCGACGCCGGCCACGGTCCGGAGGTGCGGGTTGTACGCGCCCACCTCGCGGTCGTCCCGGGCGGCCTCCACGGCCCCGATCTCCACGAGGCCGAGCCGGGTGTCCGGGTCGATCAGGCCGGGATAGACGTGGCGGCCCTCCATCTCGTGGACCGCGTCGGCGGGCAGGACCCCGATCTCGTCGGCCAGCCCGTCCCGGGTCCCCACCGCGGCGATGCGGCCGTCGCGCACCACCACGGCGCCGTCCTCCACGGCCGGTCCGGAGACCGGGTGAACCGTGGCGCCCACCAGGGCGAAGGTCCGGCCCGGGGCCGCGTCGGGCCCGTCGGGCGCGTCCACGTCGGGGAACGCCGCGACGCGGTCGCCGGCGCCGGGCCAGCCCTCCGGGACCGGGGTCGCGTGCGGCAGGGAGTCCGGCAGGGGCGGGAGCTCTCGCACCGGCTCGCCGCGGGTCTCCCCGTCACGGTCGGCGTCGTAGTAGACGAGGCCGTCCACCACCGTGGCCTCGACGCGGGAGGAGGTGTCGAAGGGATCGCCCGAGAGCAGGACCACGTCCCCGTCCTTGCCCTCCTCCAGCGATCCCACCCGGTCCTCCAGGTGGAGCTGGCGCGCCGGGTAGACGGTGAGCATCCGGAGGGCCTCCTCCTTCGAGATCCCGCCGTACTTCACCGGCTTGTTCATCTCGTAGACCATGAACGACTGCAGCCACGGGATGTCCGAGTTGATGCTGGTCGTGACCCCGTGCCGGTGCATGATCGCCGCGTTGTACGGGATCGCGTCGTAGGCCTCGAGCTTGTACATCCACCAGTCGCTGAACGTCGACCCGCCGGCGCCGTGCTCGGCCATCTCCGAGGCCACCTTGTAGCCCTCCAGGACGTGCTGGAAGACGTCGATCTCGAAGCCGAAGCGCTCGGCCACGTCCATCAGCATCAGGATCTCGTCGGCCCGGTAGGAGTGGGCGTGGACCTCGATCCGGCCCTCCATGATGTCCACCAGCGTCTCCAGCCGGTGATCGCGGCGCGGGGGCGTCCGGTGCGCGTCGGGGTCGGCCCGGTAGTCCTCCCAGGCCTCGCGGTAGCGCTCGGCGGCGCGGAAGGCCTCCACGTAGACCTGCTCGACCCCCACGCGGGAGACCGGGAAGCGGTCGGGTCCGGGCGTGTCCCAGTTCTTCTGGGTGACGTTCTCGCCCAGGGCGAACTTCACGGTCTTCGGCGCGCCCTGGACCAGGAGCTGCTCGGGGCGGTCCACCTGCCAGCGCGTCTTCACGATGGCGCTCTGCCCGCCGATGGGGTTGGCGCTGCCGTGGAGCACCAGCGCCGTGGTGACGCCCCCGGAAAGGGCCCGGTAGATGCCGAAGTCCTCGTGGTCCAGCGCGTCGACCACCCGGACCTCGGGCACCACCGGCGCCGTCCCCTCGTTGGTCGACCGCGTGGCGATGTGGGAGTGGGCGTCGACGATGCCGGGGATGGCGGTGTGGCCGGAGCCGTCGACGACGCGGACGCCCCCGGGCGCCTCCAGGCCGGAGCCGATCCGCCGGATCTTCCCGCCGCGGATCAGGATCGAGACGTCATCCAGCACCTCGCCCGTGGCGGTCCAGGCGGCGTCCAGGTCCCGGATCAGCAGGT
>CAYVFM010000058.1:0-8604 GCA_964450995.1 uncultured Gemmatimonadota bacterium
TCTGGCTGATCCGGAAGGCCTGGCGGGAGAAGGACAACGCGGGCGTGCCGGTGGGAGTGGCGTGCCACTCGTGCGGGATCCGTAACAGCCCGGACGACGACCGCTGCTTCTCGTGCGGGGCGGACCTGCCCACCGGCTCGCAGTCGGGCTGACCGGACGGAAAGGAGCGGACCACCATGGACGGATCGGGCCTCACCCCCTTCGCGCTGGCCTTCATGCTCGTCAGCATGGGGTCGGTCACCCTCCTGATGATCTGGTGCTTCTGGCGGATCCTGAGCGGCGACGCCGGGGGCGGGCCGGCCGCGCCCGGCTCGCCCGTGGAGGATCGCGGCGCGGACGGGGGGACGGACTGAACCCTACGGCCGGCGAGGACGCCCCGCCCGGGGACGACGACCCCGGCGCCCGGGCGACGGGCGCCCCTCCCGCCGCCCGCCGGGAGGCGCTGGCCCGGGTCCGGGCCGAGCTGGAGGACGTCCGAGCGGTGGCCCTCACCACCCACGTCAACGCCGACGGCGACGGGGCCGGGAGCGAGGTCGCCGTGGCCCGGTGGCTCGAGGACCGGGGCGTCGAGGCCACCATCGTGAACCCCACGCCCTTCCCGGACGGGTTCGCCTTCCTGCTGGACGGCCTCGAGGCCCGGACCCCGGGCGAGGACGCGGGGCGGCGGGCCCTGGCGGAGGCGGACCTCCTCCTGGTGCTGGACACCTCCGAGCGGAGCCGCCTCGGCGCCGTGGCCGACCACCTGGAGGGGAAGCGGGTCGCGGTGATCGACCACCACCCGGACGCCCCCGACGCGGTGGGGGACGTGGTCGCCCGGGATCCGGACGCCTGCTCCACCGGCGAGCTGGTCCACGACCTCCTCCGCGGGGCCGACGCGGAGCTGACGCCTCCCGTGGCCAGGGCCCTCTACGTGGCGGTGGTGACCGACACCGGCTCCTTCCGGTTCGGCAACACCGACGCCCGGGCCCACGAGCTGGCGGCCGATCTCCTGCGGGCCGGCGTGGACGTGGAGGGGATGTTCCGGCACATCTTCGCCCGCTACACCCCCGAGGGCCTGGATCTGCTCCGGCGCGCGCTGGACACCCTGGCGGTGGACGAGGGGAGGCGGCTCGCCTGGATCACGGTGACCCGGGAGGACCTGGAGGCGAGCGGGGCCACGGCCGAGGACCGCGAGGGGCTGGTGGAGTACGCCCGGCGTCTCCGGGGCGCCGAGGTGGCCGTCCTCTTCCGCGAGATCCCCGGCGGCCGGACCAAGGTGTCTCTCCGCTCCAACGGCGCGGTGGACGTGGCCGCGGCCGCCCGGGAGTTCGGCGGCGGCGGGCACCGCCAGGCCGCGGGCATCCTGCTGGAGCGGCCCCTGGAGGAAGCGCGCCGGGAGGTCCTGGCGCGGCTGCGGCGGGCGGTCCGCGAGCTGGGCTGATCGCCCGGCGCGCCGGGCGGTCCCCCCCCTTGAGCCCCCCCGGTCTTCGGGATATCTTGGGGTCGTCCCGCCCGATCCGCCACGACGCCGAGGAGGCCGCCAGGCCTCCCGAGAGACGTCGTATCTTCCCGCAGGAGGTCCGATGAGTCTCGATACCGGTGCGCCGGTGGATCTGTCGGAGGAGCTGGTCCGCCGTCTCCGAAGCGTGGGTCGGGCGGTGACGCCCGGAGAGATCGGGGAGCTCTGGATCTTCCCGCCCCTCGAGGACGTGGAGGAGTCGGCCGAGTTCCTGCTGTTCACCCGCCTGTCCGGGAACGGAGATCGACGCCTCTACAGCGCCCGGATGGGCCGGGACGTGCCGCGGGAGGACGGGGCCGACGGCCCGGCCGGGGACGCCGGGGCGGAGGCCGCCACCCCGGGGGAGGCGCCGGCGAACGACCGCCGCCAGCGGATCACCGACCACGGCACCATCCCGGCCGACCGGGTCCCCCGCCTGGTGGAGCGGTTCCGGCGCCGGGTGGAGGCGGAGGGCCACGAGCCCGTCCACGTGGTGGTGGACGGGGCCCCCGAGCGCTGGAGGGAGCTGCTGCCGGACGGCGCCGTCGACGGCGACGGGGTCCACGGCGGCGGGAACGGCGCCGGGCCGGGCGGAGACGGCACGAAAGAGCGGGGATCGGGGTATGGCGGCTCGAACGGGGCCGAGCCGGCGGCCGCTTGAAGCGGCCGGTCCCCGGCGGTAGCTTTCGAGGCCCCGAAAGCGGGGGGCGCGCCGCGCTCCTCGCGGCCGCGAGACCGAACACGAGACCCGAGCCCGGAACGCCGATGCAGGCCGAGACCACCAGTCGGGAGCGTCCCAGCCCCGAGGAGCTGGAGGCCGAGCTCCGGAAGGCCCTGGAGGAGGAGGGCCACCGGTTCACGGCCCAGCGCGCCGCCGTCTATCGCGTGGTCGGCCAGTCCCGCGCCCATCCCACCGCGGACGAGATCTTCACGGAGGTCCGCGAGCGGATCCCCGACATCAGCCTGGCCACGGTCTACAAGGCGCTGGAGGCCTTCGTGAGCTGCGGGCTGGTGCAGAAGCTGACCACCGGCGAGGGGCCGGCCCGCTACGACGGCCGCACCGACCGGCACCACCACGTCCGGTGCGTCTCCTGCGGGAGCGTCTCCGACGTCGAGGGGCCCGAGGTGGCCGATCGGCTCGAGGCCCTGGGGACGGAGAGCGAGTTCGAGGTGGTGGACTACCGGCTCGAGCTGCTCGGACACTGCCCCACCTGCCGGAGCTGAGGCCTCCCGCGGCGCGAGCCGCCGTCCCCGTCAGCCGCCCAGCAGCTCCGCCAGCTCCCCTCCGGAGATGGGCTTGACGACGTAGTCGTCGGCGCCGGCGACGCGGCATGCCCGCCGCACCTCGGGGTCTTCCCGGCCGGTGAAGACCACCAGCCGCGCGTCGGGGAGGGCGTCGCGCAGGGCCTCCACCAGGGACGCGCCAGAGCTGTCGGGCAGGCCGAGGTCGGCCACCGCCGCGTCCACCGGCCCGTCGCCGGCGGCCGAGAGCGCTTCGTCGGCCGATCCGACGGCGGTCACCTCCCAGCCCCGGGCCCGCAACACCAGGGCGAGGGCGTCCCGCAGGTCGACGTCGTCCTCGACCAGGAGGAGGCGGCCCCCGTCGCCGCTCACGTCGCCGGACCGGCCGGCCGGGCCGGGGAGCTCAGGAGCCGTCGCCGCCCCGGTGTCGGCGGACGAAGTCGTCGTTCCGCTCGGTGGGGAGGGTGAACCAGAAGCGGCTCCCGCGGCCCTCGGCGCTCTCGACGCCGATGGAGCCGCCGTGCAGCTCGACGATGCGGCGGGCGATGGAGAGCCCCAGGCCGGTGCCCCCCAGCTCCCGCTCCACCCCGGCGTTCAGGCTGACGAACTCCTCGAAGATGTCGTCCTGCCGCTCGGCGGGGATCCCGATGCCGTCGTCCCGGACCTCGACCTGGACCCACTCGCCCTCGCCGTCGGCGGCGACGCTGACCTCCACCGAGCCCCCCTCTGAAGTGAACTCGATGGCGTTGGACACGAGGTTGCCCAGGACGTGCTCCGTCTTCGTCCGGTCGGCGAACAGCCGGGGCAGGCTCCCGTCGGCGTCGGCGCGGAAGTCGAGGCGCTTCCGGCGGATCAGCGACTCGTGGGTGGCGCGGATCTCCTCGACCAGGTCCCCGAACTCGAAGGCCGTCGGCGCCAGCTCCGCGCTCTCGCCGCCGCTCCGGGAGAAGGCCAGGATCTCGTCGACCATCTCCATGGCCTGACGGGTGGCCCGCCGGATCGAATGGACGGCGTCCTCCTGCTCGCCGTCCAGCTCGCCCAGCGTGCCGTCGGCCAGGGCCTCGGCGTAGGTGAGGATGGCGGTGAGGGGGGTACGCAGCTCGTGGGAGACCGTGGCCAGGAACTGGCTTCGGGCGGTCTCCAGGTTGCGGAGCTCCCGGAGCTCGCGCTGGAGCGTGTCCGCGGTCGGGCTGTCGGAAGTCTCGGCCGCCACCAGAGCTTCCCGGGAAGAGCGTGACATTCGGGTCCGGAATCCGGAAGGGGTGGGTCGGGGGCTTGGGGACGCGCCCGCGCCCGCGAGACAGCTATCTTAACTGTCTCCTGTGCTTTCTGCAACCGGAGCGCCGCCCTCGCCGTAGTCCTCCAGCTCCTCGGCCAGGAGCTGCCGCTCCAGCAGGTGGGCGTAGACGCCGCCGGCGGCCATCAGCGCCTCGTGGGTCCCCGCCTCCACCAGCCCCCCGTCCTCCAGGACCAGGATCCGGTCGGCGTCGCGGACGGCCGAGACCCGGTGGGAGACGATGAGCGACGTCCGGTCCTCCGTGTAACCGCGCAGGCCCTCCAGGATCGCCTTCTCGGTCACCGAGTCCACGGCGGAGAGGGAGTCGTCGAGGACCAGGACCGGGGCCTCCCGGTAGAGGGCCCGGGCCAGGGTGGCCCGCTGCTTCTGTCCCCCCGAGAGGTTCACGCCCCGCTCGCCGATGCGGGTGGCCAGCTCGTCGGGGAGCACGTCCAGCGTCTCCTCGAGCTGGGCCACCTCCAGCGCCCGGTCCAGCCCCGGGTCCCCCTCGCCCCGCCAGGGCGGCTCGTCGCCGTTCCCCCGGCGGGCCTCGCCGGGGAGCACGATGTTCCGGCCGAGCCGCATGCTGAAGAGGAAGGGCTCCTGGGGCACCATGGCCACCGCCCGCCGGACGGTGGAGAGGGGGAGGTCCCGCAGGTCGACCCCGTCCAGCCGGACCGTCCCCCGGGTCGGGTCGTAGAGTCGCGGGACCAGCCGGACCAGCGTGGACTTGCCGGACGCGGTGCTCCCGACGACGGCCACGGTCTCGCCCGGCTCGATCCGGAAGCTCACGTCCCGCAGCACCCACCGCTCGGCGTCGGGATACCGGAAGGAGACGTCCTCGAACTCGATGGCCCCTTCCACCGACTCGAGGCGCACCGGCTCCTCCGGGTCCCGGACGGTCGGCTCGTGGGCCATCAGCTCGTTGATGCGTCCCATGGAGGCCGAGCCGCGCTGGAAGAGGTTGGTCACCCAGCCCAGCGAGATCATCGGCCAGGTGAGCTGGGTCAGCACCAGGTTGAAGGCCACGAAGTCGCCGATGGTCATCGCGCCCTCCATCACCCGGCTCCCCCCGTACCAGAGCACGGCCACCGCCGCCAGCCCGGTGAAGAGGGTGAGGGACGGGTGGAAGGCGCCCCAGACCTTCGCCAGGTGCATGTTGCGGTCGAGGTATTCCTCGTTGTGGACGAGGAAGTCCTCCGCCTGCCCCCGCTGGCGGTTGTACGCCTTGACGATGCGGATGCCCGCCAGGTTCTCCTGGACGAAGTTCGAGATCTCGCTGAACTGCGCCTGGATGCGCTCGAAGCGCTCGTGGATCTCCTGGCCGAAGAAGTAGACCGCCGCCGGCAGGACCAGCATCGGGACCATGGCCAGGAGGGTGAGGCCGGGGTCGATCCAGAGCATCAGGGCCACGGCCAGGACCGTCACCGTGGTCGTGTTGACCAGGTACATGATGGCGGGCCCGGCGACCTGGCGGACCGCGTGCACGTCGTTGGTCAGCCGGCTCATCAGGTCGCCGGTGCGCCAGCGGTCGAAGAAGGCCGCGGGCATCCGGAGGAGGTGGTCCAGGACGTCCTCCCGGAGGTCCCGCTCGATCTTCCGGCTCAGCCCGTTCAGCAGCTCCCGCATCCCGTACCGAGCGGCCCCGCCCAGCAGGGCCACCAGGACGATGAGGCCCGCGTATCGTAGCACGACGCCCATGGCCAGCTCCTGCTCCAGGGCGTCCACGGCGACCTTGAGCAGGTAGGGCGCGGCGAGGCTGAAGATGTTGCTTACCACGACCAGCACCAGCCCGACGGCGATGCCCCGCCGGTAGGGCCGGAAGTAGGGGAGGAGGGTGCGCAGGTGCTTCATCCCTGGGTCGGGCTCCTCTGCGGTGCTGGCCGGAGACGAGGGCGGGAGGGCGCCGCGTGACGCACCGCCCGTGCGGATCGTCGACGCCGGTGGGACGCCCGCCCTTGGAACACCCGGAAAGCGGGAAAGTTCGGCGCCGGTCGTCCCCGCGCTACCGGCCCAGCGCCTCGCCGCCCCGGCGGGGGTCGACGGCCCCGATCCGCGCGCCGTCCTCCCCGATCAGCACCGACTGGACGTTGCCCGAGTACCCCTCGCGCTCGGCCAGGGCGTGGCCCCGTCGCCTCAGCCCGGCGATCACCCCGGGGCGGAGGCCGCCCGGCTCGTAGTAGATCGTGTCGGGCAGGTGCTGGTGGTGGACGCGGGGGGCGTTCACCGCCGCCTGCGCGCCCATCCCGTGGTCCACCGTGTTCGAGATCACCTGGAAGACGGTGGTGATGATCCGCGAGCCGCCCGGGCTCCCCGTGACCAGCCGGGTCCGGCCGTCGGGCCCCACCAGGATCGTGGGGCTCATCGAGGAGAGCATCCGCTTGCCCGGGGCGACGGCGTTGGCCTCGCCCTGCACCAGCCCGTAGGCGTTGGGCACGCCCGGCCGGGCCGTGAAGTCGTTCATCTCGTTGTTCAGCAGGATCCCGGTGCCCCGGACGGTGACCGCCGAGCCGTAGTAGCCGTTCAGGGTCGTGGTCAGCGCCACGGCGTTGCCCGCCGAGTCCACCACCGAGACCTGAGTGGTCTCCGGGCTCTCCCCGTTCCGCAGGGGCACCCGGGTGAAGCGCTCCGACGGGGAGGCGCTGTCCATCCGGATCGTCGCCCGCAGGGAATCGGCGTGGGCCCGGGAGGTGAGCCTCTCCAGCGGCATGTCCACGTGGTCCGGGCCGCCCAGCCAGTAGTTCCGGTCGGCGAAGGCGCGCCGGTGCGCCTCCACGGCCACGTGCACGGCGTCGGCCGATCCGAAGCCGAGGCTGTCCAGCCGGAAGCCCTCGACGACGTGGAAGATCTCCGCCAGGGTCACGCCGCCGGAGGAGGGCGGGGGCATGGCGACGATCCGGTGGTCCCGGTAGCCGAACGTCACCGGGTCCCGCCAGACCGCCTCGTAGGCGGCCAGGTCGCCCCGGCGGATCAGCCCGCCCGAGCGCTCCATCTGCGCCGCCAGCGAGTCAGCGATCCAGCCGTCGTAGAAGGCGCCGCCGCCCTCCCGGGCCAGCGTGCGGAGGACCCGCGCCAGGTCGGGCTGGCGGAAGACCGAGCCCGGGGACGGCGGCTCGCCGCCCGGGAGCCACTTCTCGGCGCTGGCCGGGAAGCGGCGCAGCCGGTCGGCCTCCTCGGCCAGCTCCCGGTGCATGGAGCTGTCGACCCGGAAGCCGTCCGCGGCCAGCCGGACGGCCGGCTCCAGCACCCGGGCCCAGGGCAGGGAGCCGTGGCGCCGGTGGGCCTCGGCCATCCCCGCCACCGAGCCCGGGACCCCGGAGGCCAGGGGGCCGGTCCAGCTCTCGTCGGTGACGTCGCCCTCCGGCCCGACGTACATCTCGGGCGTGGCGCCGGCGGGGGCCTCCTCGCGGAAGTCCAGCGCCGCCTCCCGCCCGTCGGCGGTCCGCAGCACCAGGAAGCCGCCGCCGCCCAGGTTGCCGGCCCGCGGGTAAGTCACGGCCAGGGCGAAGTGGGCCGCCACGACGGCGTCGACGGCGTTCCCGCCCGCCTCCAGCATCGCCCGGCCGGCGGCGCTGGCCGCGGAGTCGGCGGTGACGACCATCCCCCGCGGGGACGAGACGCCCCGGGCGTCGGCCGAGAACGGCCATCCCTCCGGGAAGGCGGGGGCGGCGCGCTCCGCGGGGACGGGCCCGCAGGCCGCCAGGGCGAGCGCCGCGAGGAGGCCGGCGGCGCGGACGATCCGAAGACGGCGGGAGGGGGCCATCCTCAGCTCCCCTCCCCGTCCACGCCCACCTTCGGACAGAGGTCCTCCAGGTCGCACTCCGCGCACCGGGGGCTCCGGGCCCCGCAGACGGCCCGGCCGTGCCGGATCAGCCAGATGTGGAGCGGATAGCGCATCTCGGGCGGGACCTGCTCGTTGAGGACGTCGTGCGCGCCCGTCCGGCTGGCGTCGTCCGGCACCAGGCCCAGCCGGCGGCCCACCCGGTGGACGTGGGTGTCCACCGGCATCACGGGCCGCCGGAGCGCGAAGCAGAGCACGCAGGCGGCGGTCTTGGTGCCCACGCCCCGGAAGGAGGTCAGGTAGTCCAGCGCCTCGCCGTCGTCCATCGCGTCCAGGTGGTCCAGGGAGGGCTCGCCCCGCTCCTCGGTGAGGCCCTCCAGCACGGCGTGGATCGCCGCGGCCTTCTGGCCCGCCAGGCCGGCGCTGCGGATGGCGTCCTCCAGCTCGTCCCGCCCGGCGTCCCGGACCTCCTCCCAGCCGTCGAAGGCCGCACGGAGGTCCTCCCAGCCGCGGTCCCGGTTGGTGTCGGAGGTGTTCTGGCTCAGGATCGTCAGCACCAGCTCGTCCAGCGGGTCGCGGCGCGGCTTGCCGGGGGCGCCGTACGCCTCCTCGAGCCGTCCGGCGATCCGGTCGAGCCGATCCGGGTCGATGGCGTGGGTCTCCGTCTCGCTCAAGCGTGGCCTCCTGAACACGGACCTCTTGGTGTCCTCGGGCGGGGGGTCGCGCCGGATCGGCCGACGGAGGGCTCGCTCACGCCCGATGCGAGCATCGAAGGGTTCGCTCGCGCTCCGTCGGCCGGCCCGGCGCGCTCGCGGGCTCCCCGGGAGG
>CAYVFM010000059.1:0-8395 GCA_964450995.1 uncultured Gemmatimonadota bacterium
AGGCGTTCCTCCCGCTGGCCGGCGTCCCGGCGGAGTCGCTGCCGGAGGCCCGTCCGCGCCGCACCCGGGAGCTGGCCGACGGGGACACCCTGGTCCTCCGGGCGGGGCCGGTCCGCAAGCAGATCCTGGGTCGCACCTTCCGGCTCTGGGGCTACAACGGCCAGATCCCCGGCCCGCTGCTGGAGGTCCGGGAGGGAGCCGAGGTCTTCGTCCGGTTCGAGAACGGGATCTCGATGCCCAGCACGGTCCACTGGCACGGGGTCCGCCTGGACAACCGCTTCGACGGGGTGCCCGGCGTCACCCAGGAGCCGGTGGCGCC
Source organism: uncultured Gemmatimonadota bacterium (assembly GCA_964450995.1). Lineage (GTDB taxonomy): Bacteria > Gemmatimonadota > Gemmatimonadetes > Palauibacterales > Palauibacteraceae > CAYVFM01. Next base: position 320 of record CAYVFM010000059.1, read on the forward strand.
CGGCGAGAGCTTCCTCTACCGGGTCCGCTTCCGCGACGCGGGCGTCTACTGGTACCACCCGCACCTGCGCGAGGACGTGCAGCAGGACATGGGGCTCTACGGGAACATGATGGTCCGGCCGGGCGTGGAGGGCTGGCTCCCGCCGGTGAACCGGGAGGAGGTCCTGGTCCTGGACGACCTCCTGGTGGACGACCGCGGCCTGTACCCCTGGGGGCGGGAGGCGGCCTCCATGGCGCTGATGGGCCGGTTCGGGAACGTGATGCTGGTGAACGGGCGTCCGGACTGGGAGATCGAGGTGGACCGCGGCGCGGTCGTCCGGTTCTGGCTGACCAACGTCTCCAACACCCGGACGTGGAACCTGGACTTCGGCGGCGTCCGGGAGAAGGCCGTGGCGGCCGACGTCGGCCGGTTCGAGGAGGAGCGCTTCGTGGAGAGCGTGGTACTGGCGCCGGCCCAGCGGTACGCGGTCGACGTCCGCTTCCCGGAGCCGGGCGTCCACCCGCTGGTGAACCGGATCCAGGCCATCGACCACTACCGGGGCGAGTTCCATCCCCGGGTGGACACCCTGGGCATCGTCCGGGTCGGCGAGGAGGCGTCCGAGCCGGACCGGGCGGCGTCCTTCCGGACGCGGCACCGGCACGGCGGGATCCGCGACGATCTGGGCGACCTGGAGCGCCACCGGCGCCGGGCGCCCGACGAGGTCCTCGAGCTCACGATGCGGGACCGGGGGCTCCCGATGGTCCTCCGCCGGATGATGGAGCTGGACAGCCTCTACGTGCCGCCGGTGGAGTGGAACGACGCCATGCCGGTGATGAACTTCGCCTCCTCCAGCCCCCGGATCGAGTGGATCCTCCGGGACGCCCGGTCGGGGGCGGAGAACATGGAGATCGACTGGAGCTACCGCGTGGGCGACCTGGTCAAGGTCCGCCTGCGCAACCCGGAGGGCTCGCTCCATCCCATGCAACACCCCATCCACCTGCACGGCCAGCGCTTCGTGGTGCTGGCCCGGGACGGAGCGCCGAACGACAACCTGGTCTGGAAGGACACCGCCCTGGTGCCGGCGGGCTCGACGGTGGACCTGCTCGTCGAGCTCTCCAACCCGGGCGACTGGATGCTGCACTGCCACGTCGCCGAGCACCTGGACGCGGGCATGCGGACCGTGATGCACGTGGCCCCGGCCGATTCGGCCGCGGCGGACGGCGACGGCAGCGACGACGGGAGCGACGGCGCCGGGGAGGGCGAGGACGCCTCGCCGCGACCCTGACGCGACCACGAGAACCCACGACACGGGAGCCGAGACGATGCGAGGACGCGAGACGACGAGGCGCGGACCGGCCGCAGCGGCCGTTGCGGCGCTGCTGATCTTCCTCCCCCTGGCCGCCAGCGCGCAGGCGCCGGGCCGGGGCGGGGGCGACGCGCCGGTGCAGGACCCCCTGCCCACGCCGCGCGGCAGCGAGAACATCGAGGTGCTGGGCCACATCCCCCTGGGCGGGGCCTTCACGGTCTCGGACATCGAGCTGGAGCAGGATCCGGCACGGCCCTTTGCCTACGTCTCCCGGATGTTCGGGGAGGCGGGATTCGACGTGATCGACCTCTCGAACCCGGACCACCCCCGGGTCGCCCACAGCTGGCGGATCGAGAACGTCGAGCTCCACCGGGGCACCGGTGCCATGGACGTGAAGTACTTCAAGCTGGACGACGACGAGGTCTATCTCGTCCAGTCGGTCCAGTTCCAGCAGGGCGGCCCGGACGCGAACCTCGGGGCGGTGGTCTTCGACGTCTCGGACCTGCCCGACGACGCGCCCGAGGAGGTCGCCCGCATCACCTATCCGGACTCGCCCGGCGGCTTCCACAACATCTTCATGTACCGACACTCCGACGGCCGGGCCCTGCTGTTCGCCACCACGACCGGCGAGTTCACCAACATCTACGACATGCGGCGGGTCGTGGAGGGCGAGGACTCCACCCTCGTGGCGCAGATCCCCGTGCCGGAAAACCCCCTCGGCGAGGCCATGGGCTTCGACGGCTATCACGACTTCTACGTCGGCTACCACCCCGCCAGCGGGCAGGACCGCTTCTACGGGGGCGGCGCCGGCGGCTGGTACGTCTGGGACGTCACCGATCCGTCCTCCGCCGAGCTGCTGGCCAGCGTCACGGGCGTGCCGGGGGTGAACTGGGGCCACACGATCACGCCCACGCCCGACGGCCGCTACTTCGTGGGCGAGACCGAGTACCAGTACGCGCCCCTGCGGATCGTCGACCTGCAGCCCGCCCTGGAGGGCGACCGGGAGAACATCTCGTCGGCCCTGAGCGCCTGGACGCCGGACTGGCGGAACCTGGCGCACAACCACGAGATGCGGTGGCCCTACGTCTTCGTCTCCGCCTACGAGGACGGCCTGCAGGTCTTCAACATGATGGACCCCGACAACCCCTTCACCGTGGCCTACTACGACACCTATCCCGGGCCCCACAAGGAGGGGATGTGCGGCGACGAGATCTGCAACGGCGCCTTCGGGGTCGACGTCCGCAACGCCGACGGGCTCATCGTCGTGAGCGACATGCGGACGGGCTTCTGGGCCTTCCGGATGGAGGGCTTCGAGGGCTGGAGCGGCGAGGGCTGGGGCGTGCCGGACGTCTCGAGCGTCCAGGACTGGGAGGACGGGCCGGTGGGCTCGGGCGCCGACGGCGGCATGTCCGGCCCGGGCGGCATGGGCGGCGGCTGAGCGGGAGGGGCGGCCCGGTCGGCCTGGCGGAGGGTCCGCGCGGGTCGGGCGGGCCGGGGATCAGTCCCCGGCCGCCAGACCCACGGCCTCGCCGGGCCGACCCTTGACCCGGTACATGGCCTCGTCGGCCCGACGGAGGAGGTCGTCGCCCTCGTCGCCCTCCCGGGCCAGGGCGGCGCCGATGCTCACCGAGAGCTCGATCCCGGGCTCCAGCTCGTCGAAGGGCTCGTCGAACACCCGGGCGATCCGCTCGCCCATCCGGCCGAGGGCCTCCTCGTCCTCGCAGGCCTGGACCAGCACCACGAACTCGTCCCCGCCCGGGTGGCCCACGAGCTCGGTGTCGCGCACCGCCGCCCGCAGACGGTCGGCGACGGCGGCGAGCACCCGGTCGCCGAAGGCGTGTCCGTACGTGTCGTTGACCGCCTTGAAGCCGTCCAGGTCGAGGAAGAGCAGGCCCGGCGGCGAACCGCCTCGCCGGTGCATGGCCAGGGCGCGCTCGATCTCCTTCCGCACGTGCTGGCGGTTGGGGAGGTCGGTCAGCGACCGGTGGGTGGCCCGGTGCTCCAGCTCGGCCATCAGGGCCCGGCGGGCGGAGACGTCGCGCAGGATGGCCTGGATCCGGGTCCGGTCCCCCACCCGGTAGGCGCTCAGCGAGACCTCCGCCGGGAGCAGGCCGCCGTCCCGCGTCCGGAGGTCGGTCTCGACGGTGACCCCGCCCCGCTCGCGCACCGCCCCGGCGTCCGGGAGGGATTGGCCCGCTTCGGGGTCCTGGAGGTCGCGGAGCCGGAGGCCGGCCAGCTCCGGCTCCTCCTCGAAGCCGAGCAGCGCCAGGGCCGCCGGGTTGGCCGTCCGGATCCGGCCCTCCCGGTCGGCCACGACGATCCCGTCCCTCGACCCCCGGAAGACCGCCTGGAAGCGGCGCTCGTTCCTCCGGGAGGATCGGTACAGACGGTTCTTGTCCCGGACGAGCAGGAGGATGGCGCCCACCCCGATGGCGGCCTCCGCCACCATGTCGGCCGCCATGAAGACGTCCGAGACCACCACGCCGATCCCGAACGCCGCCGGCGACGTCCCCCGGGCCAGCGCCAGGCCCTGGTCCAGGGCCCCGAGCGTGTAGACGGTCTGGTCGAAGGCGTAGAGCAGGAAGCCGCCCGCGACGAGCCAGACGCCGGCCCCGGCCCCGCTCTCGCGCCGGTCCAGGTAGAGCCAGCCGCACCAGCCCAGGGCGAGGGCCAGCCCCGGGGCCCGGATCAGGGTCTGGACGGTGAAGGCGGTGATCTCGTCGGCGAGGGGCTCCTGGCCGACGGCGAGCGCCACTCCGACGACCGCGGCGGCGGCCAGCCAGAGACGCCGCGTGCGGGGCTCCATCTCCTCGTCGCGCCGGAGGGTCTCGGCGCCCAGGGCGAAGCAGGCCACCTGGAGGAGGCCCGCGGGCGCGCTCAGGAAGCGGGCGACGCCGGGCGGCAGGAGCCCGGTGAAGCCGAGGCGCACCCCGACCAGGAAGACCAGGAAGACGGTCCAGCCCCACGCCCACCATCGGTAGTGGGGACGGTCGAGCAGGGGGCCGTACAGCGCCCACCAGGTCCCGGCCACCACGAAGGTGAGGAGGAGCTGGAGGTCGAGGGCGTAGGTGCCGGTGACGAGCTCACCCTCCACGGTCGTCCCGCCTCCCCTCGCTCCGGGGCCTCACCGTTCCCGCCGTCCGCCGCCCGGCCCGGATGCTACTCGGCCCCGGGCTCGGCCAGGGCGCGGCCGCCGCGCTTGTAGACGACGCCGCCCTTCATCACGAAGTCGACGTCCTCCAGCACCGTCACGTCCTCGAGCGGGTTCCCGTCCACGGCCACCAGGTCCGCCAGCTTCCCCGTCTCCACGGTGCCCAGTTCGTCGGCGGCGCCCAGCAGCTCGGCCGCGTCCCGGGTGGCCGCCAGGATCGCCCGGCGGGGGGTCATCCCGGCCTCCACCAGCAGGCGGAACTCCCGGGCGTTGCGGCCGTGGGGGAAGACCCCGGCGTCGGTGCCGAAGGCGATCTTCACCCCGCCCTCGATGGAGCGGCGGATCGACGCCCGGAAGTGCGGGGCGATCTCCAGCGCCTTCTGCGCCGAGTGCGGCGTCAGCTTCCCCTCCTCCGCACCCTGCACGACCCACTCGAAGGCCATCATGGTCGGCACGTGCCAGGCGCCGGTCTCCCGGAAGAGCCGGATCGCCTCCTCGTCCAGCATCGAGCCGTGCTCGATGGAGTTGACCCCCGCCCGGAGGGCGGTCTTGATCCCCTCGAGGCCGTGGGCGTGGGCCGCCACCTTCGCGCCGGCCATGTGGGCCGCCTCGACCAGCGCCTCCATCTGCTCGAGCGTGAGCTGCTGCACGCCCACCGCGTCGCCCTGCGACAGGACGCCGCCGGTCGCGCAGAACTTGATCAGGTCCGCCCCGTACTTGAGCTGGCGGTGCACCGCCGCCCGGAAGCCGTCGGCGCTGTTGGCGACGCCCTGGTCCAGGCCGGACTCCTCCAGCGCGTCGGGGCGGTAGCCGTTCAGGTCGCAGTGGCCGCCGGTGATGCCCAGCGAGTGGGCCGCCGTCCAGATCCGGGGCCCGGGCACGAGGCCGTCGTCCACCGCCTGCCGCAGGGCCACCGACGCCCACTCGGAGGCGCCCACGTTGCGGATCGTGGTGAAGCCGGCCAGCAGGGTCTTCCGGGCGTTCTTGGCCCCCACCAGCGAGGCGTAGCCCGGCCACTCGTGGAGGCGGTGGTCCGTGTATCCCCCGCTCGGGTCGCCGGTGATGTGGGTGTGCGTGTCGACGAGGCCCGGCAGGACGGTCCGGTCCGAGAGGTCGATCACCTCGGCCCCGTCGGGGACCTCCACGTCGCGGCCCACGGCGGCGATCCGCTCGCCCCGGATCAGCACGGTGACGTCGGCCCGCGGCTCCGCCCCGGTGCCGTCGACGAGCCGACCGGCCCGGACGGCGACGACGCGGCTCGAGTCCGGGGACGAGATCTCCTGGGCCGCGGCGGGCGCCCCGGCGCCGGGCGCCAGCGGGACGAGGAGCAGGGCGGCGAGGGCCGGCAACAGGGCCCGGCAGGCGAGGGCGGGGCGTCGGGGCGCTCGTCGGCGGGGGACCATGGATCCTCCGGTCGGGGTCGGGGGTCGGGCCGCGGGGACGGCCCGCGGCTGCTCCGTCCAAGAAGGTATCGCCGCTGGGGCGCGTCGCCAGTCGGAATGGACCGCCGGCCGGCTCGGGGGTATCCTTGGGCCGGGATTCGCGGCCCGCGCGGGGCCGATCCGGAACGTCTCGAAGAAAGCGACGATGAGCGATCCGACGACATCCAGCGGAGGCAGGCGTCGGCGGCGGGAGAAGCCGGACGGGGAGCCCCCGTCCGCGTGGTGGGAGTGGGCCAAGAGCCTGGGGCTGGCCCTGGTCCTGTTCCTGGTCATCCGGACCTTCCTCCTTCAGAGCTTCTACATCTCCTCCGGCTCGATGGAGCCCTCCCTCCTGATCGGGGACGTGCTCATGGTGAACAAGGCGGCCTACGGGGCGAAGATCCCCGGCTCCGCCGTCCGGCTCCCGGGCTGGGACGAGCCCTCGCGGGGCGAGATCGTGATCTTCCGCCCCGAGCACGACCCGAACACCGACGTGGTGAAGCGGCTCGTGGGCGTGCCCGGCGACACCCTGGAGATGCGAAACCGCGAGTTCTACGTGAACGGCGACCTCCGCCCGGAGCCCTACGTCCAGCACCAGGCGCCGCCCGGCCGGGACGAGACCCATCCCTGGATGACCTGGCAGTACTCGGCCCTGCTCCCGTCGGTGGACGCCGACGGCTACACGCCCAGCCGGGACGACTGGGGACCGATCGTGGTGCCCGAGGACGCCTACTTCGTCATGGGCGACAACCGGGAGAGCAGCCTGGACTCCCGCTTCTGGGGCTTCCTGGAGGAACGGCGGATCCGCGGGAAGGTGGCTTTCCTCTACTACTCCTTCGAGCCCCGCTCCGTCCGTCCCCTCCCGCTCCTCACCGCGGTGCGCTGGGGGCGGATCGGGATGACGCCCGCCTCGGCCACCGAGACGGCCGCGGACCGGGGGGCGAGGAGCGGAGGGCCGTGAGCGGGCGGGAGCGCCGGCCCGCCCGGGGCCTGCCGCGGGCCCGGGAGGAGGCCGCGGCCGCCCTGGGCGAGGCCTTCGCGGGGGACGAGCTGGACGTGGACGAGTTCGAGGCCCGGCTGGACCGGTGCTGGCGGGCCCGGGACCTGGACGAGCTGGTGGGGCTGTTCGAGGACCTGAGCGTCTCCCTGCCGGTCCCCGCCGGCGAAGGGGGAACGAGGGGGCCGGGAGCCGCCGGCGACACGGGGGCCGGTCGGTCCCCGGCTGGCCGCCGGGAGGGCGCGCCCCCGACCCCGCGCGAGCGCCCGGCCCACGACCTGATGCTGGGCCTGATGTCCGGGGTCGGCCGCGGGGGGCGGTGGACGCCGCCCCGGCACACCAACGCGGTGGCGGTGATGGGCGGCGTCGAGCTGGACTTCCGCGACGCCCGCTTCCCGCCGGGCGAGACCACCGTGCACGCGGTGGCGCTCATGGGCGGCGTGGAGATCGTCGTGCCGCCGGGCCTGCGGGTGACCTCCTCGGGGATCGCCCTGATGGGCGGCTACGACCGGCTGGACCAGGACGGAGACGGCCGGAGGGCGCCGGGGGCGGAGCTGCACGTCCGGGGCGTGGCCCTGATGGGCGGCGTGGAGGTGCGCGTCGCCGAGCCCGGGGAGGAGTTGCCCCGGCGCGGCCGGTAGCACCCTTCCGGAGGGGTGGCCGAACTGGACGAAGGCAGCGGCCTTGAAAGCCGCCGGGTCGCGAGACCCTTGTGGGTTCGAATCCCACCCCCTCCGCTTCCGAGCCCCCTGTCGGACGCCCGGCGGGTCCCGCCCGGCCCGGATCGGCCCGGCGCGCGAAGCGCCGGGGAAGGATCCCCGGCGCCGCGGTGAGGGTGACGATGGAGAGCGAGGGCACGGAGCCGAACACCTCCCTCGCGCCATGGTGCCGGGGACGCTCTTCCCGCGGTCACCGGAGGGCCGACCCGCACCCTCGACTCTCGCATCGTCACGGCCCAAGGTAGCCCCTCCCGCTCGGGCTGTAAGTCGGGAGAACCCGGGTGTTTCCGTCGGGAACTCCCGCCTGCCCGCGTGGGGAGTCTCCCCACGACGGGACGCGCCGGGGGGCGAGGGGCGCCCGCGGGCCGCGGACGCCCGCCCACCCGGGCGCCGGGCTCAGCGCCGCGAGGCGCTGTCCGTCTCGTCGTCGGATCCCTCGTCGCCGGATCCCTCGCCGTCGGCCTCCAGGGCCAGGGTCGGGCTCCAGCTCTCGGCCTCCACGG
>CAYVFM010000060.1:0-8304 GCA_964450995.1 uncultured Gemmatimonadota bacterium
GGTTCGGGCGGCGGCGGCCGCTCCGGACGGGAAGGCCGCGCCGGGACGGCGCCGGAGCCGACCGGCGGATCGAGCGCCGGTCCGCAGGCCCGCTCGTCCGGCGGGCCCGGGGGCGTCCCGGGCGACGCCGCCGGCGGATCGTCGGCGCCGGGGACGGCCGCCGCCGGCTCGCCCGGATCGGCGCCCACGGCGGTCTCCGCCCCCGAGCGGGAGGAGGCCCCGGAGCGGGCAGAGGCCGACGCGCCGGCAGAGGAGCCGTCCCCGGCGACCGGGGAGACGGGGGCGGGTCCCGAGGGGCCGACCCTGGAGTCCGGCGCCTCGCCCCGGGAGATCTGGCGGGCGGCGGTCTCCGAGACCCGCCGCCTGGGCGGCCACCGGCTCGCCCTCCGGGGTGCGGAGGTGGCGGGGATGGAGGACGCCGTCCTCCGGCTGAAGGTCCCCGGCGGCATCGCCGAAGACCTCCAGGCGTTCCTGGACGGCCGGAAGGCGGAGGGCCTGAGGGAGTCGGTGGCCCGGAGGGCCGGCGTCGACCCGGCGGAGCTGGAGATACGGCTGAACGCCGACGACGGCTCGGGCCGGGTCACCGCCGAGTCGGCCCGGGAGGGGCGGCTGGAGGAGATCGCCGGCTCGGATCCCGCCCTCCGCGAAGCGGTAGAAGAACTGGACCTGACCTTCGAGGAATGAGGAGCCCGTGAGCCAGATGAAAGACCTGCAGCAGCTCATGCAGATGGGACAGCAGATGCAGTCCCGCATGAGCGACATCCAGGAGAAGCTCCAGCAGAAGACCGCCACCGCCCAGAGCGGCGGCGGCATGATCAGGGTGACGGCCGACGGCACCGGCAACATCCGGGAGATCGACCTCGACCCCGAGGTCGTCGACCCGGAGGACGTGGAGATGCTGGAGGACTTGATCCTCGCCGCCGTCTCCGAGGCCCAGCGCCGGGCCAAGGAGCAGATGGAGGAGGAGATGAAGGAGCTGACCGGCGGCCTCCCGCTGCCGGGCCTCTCCAACCTGCTCGGCTGACCGCCGGGCGGCGTCCCCTCCCCACCGCGAGACCATGTCGGCGATCGAGGACCTGATCACCGAGTTCGGCCGGCTGCCGGGCGTCGGACGGAAGACCGCCCAGCGGCTGGCCTACCACCTCCTCAAGACGCCCAACGAGGAGGCGATGGAGCTGGCGCGGGCCATCGAGCGGGTGGTCGAGGAGGTCGAGGCCTGCTCGGTGTGCGGCAACCTGAGCGACGCCGACCCGTGCGAGTTCTGCTCGGACGAGCGGCGGAACCGGACCCACGTCTGCGTGGTGGAGGAGGCGTCGGACATCACGGCCATCGAGAAGTCGGGCCACTTCGACGGCCTCTACCACGTGCTGGGCGGCCGGCTCTCGCCCCTGGACGGCGTGGGGCCGGAGGACCTCAACGTGCAGCAGCTGATGGAGCGATTGCGCGACGGGGTGGAGGAAGTGACCATCGCCACGAACCCCAGCGTGGAGGGAGAGGCGACGGCCACCTACCTTCACCGCATGATCTCGCAGATGGAGGGCGTGCGGGTCACCCGCCTGGCCCGGGGGCTGCCGGTGGGCGGGGACCTGGAGTACGCCGACGGCGTCACCATCGCCGAGGCCTTCTCGGGCCGACGCGAGATGCAGGAGTGATCGACATGGGGATCGTGGTTCGGAACAGCGACGGCGCGGAGTCGGACGACCGGCTCTGGAAGGTCCTGAAGATCGCCGGGGGCGTCCTGGCCGGCGCCGCCGCCGTGGTGGGGCTGGGCGCCTGGCTGGCCCGGGACCAGATGGACCGCCACAAGCGGGACCTCTTCAGCCCCCACCCCCTGCGCCGCCTCGCCGCCCTCGGCTACCTGCGCTCCCACCCGGACGTCGACAACGTCCTCCTCCTCCGGGACTACCTGGCCTGGGAGGAGCGCCCCCTGCTCCGGAAGCGGGCGTCCAGCATCCTGGAGAGCATGGAGGAGGAGCTGGTGGAGGCGGCCGAGAGCGCCGAAGGTGCCTGAGCCCCCGCGGCCACCGCGCGATCTTCCTGCCGCCGACGGCCTGCCGACCGGCGGGGGACGCTGAGCCGGTCCGGTGGTCGACGCCGATCCCGTCGCCCGCGAGGTGGACTGCCGGGTCGTCTACGCCGGCCCGGAGGGCGCCGGCAAGAGCGCCAACCTCGAGTACCTCCACCAGGCCCTCGATCCCGACCGCCGGGGCAAGCTGATCTCCCCGTCCGGGGGCTCCGGCCGCAGCTTCCACTTCGATTTCCTGGCCGTGGACCTGGGCCCCATGGGCGCGTGGCGTGTCCGGCTGCACCTCTACACCGCCCCGGCCGGCGAGGAGCGGTCGGAGGACCGGGTGCGGATCCTCCAGGGAGCCGACGCCCTGGTCCTGGTGGTGGACAGCGACGAAGGGCGCCTGGAGGAGAACCGGGCCGCCCTGGAGGGGCTGGACGACGACCTGGCCGAGGCCGGCCGCGAGCGGGGGGGGCTGGTGACGGCCTTCCAGTACAACAAGCGTGATCTGGAGGACGCCCTCCCGATCGAACGGCTCGAGGAGGAGCTGAACCCCGGCGGCGCGCCGTACTTCGAGGCGATGGCCCGGCGGGGGGACGGCGTGGTGGAGACGCTGGAGGAGGTGGGCTACCGGGTGGTGCGGGCGCTGGACCTGCCGGCGCCGGAGGAGCGCGGATGACCTGGAACCTCCCCAACGTCGTGACCACGGCCCGGATCGCCATGGCGCCGCTCCTCGTGTGGCTCCTCTACCGGCCCACGCCCGACGGACGCGTGCTGGCGTTCGTCGTCTTCGTGCTGGCGGCCGTCTCGGACCTCTGGGACGGGTGGCTCGCTCGCCGACGGGGGGAGATCACCGACTTCGGCAAGCTGGCCGACCCGCTGGCCGACAAGCTGCTGCTCGCCTCGGCCCTGATCCCCTTCTACCTGCTCACCGGGGCCCGGTCGGAGCTGGCCGGCCTCCCCCTGTACGGCCACGTCCCGCTCTGGGTGGTGCTGGTGCTGCTGGGCCGCGAGCTGCTGGTCACGGGCCTCCGGACCTTCTTCGCCCGCCGGGGACGGGTGGTCCAGGCCCGGAGGGCCGGCAAGTACAAGGCGTTCGTGCAGAACCTCTTCATCGGGGGGATGATCCTCTGGCTCGCCCTCCGCTCCGCGGCGCTCCCGGCGACCGGGGGCTTCTGGAGCGGATGGGAGGTCTTCCACGGGTGGTGGGTCACGGTGACCCTCTCGACGGCCCTGCTGCTCACCGTCTGGTCGATGCTCCTGTACCTCCTGGCCTTCGGCGGCGGGTCGGACCCGCCGGCTTCCGGCCGGCCACCCGGGCGCCCGGACGAGGAGGGCGAGCGGCCGTGACCGAACCCGCCGGTGTCCGCCTGCTCCTGGTGGGCGACGAGCTGCTGGAGGGGACGGCCGACGAGCGGAACCGCCGCCCGATGGCCGGGGCGGTGGCCGCGCGGGGCGGTCGGGTCGAGAGCGTCCGGTGTGTCCCGGACGAGGAGGCTATTCTGGCCCGGGAGGTGGAGGCGGCCCTGGACGAGGGGCTCGGCGTGGTCCTCTCCGGGGGGCTCGGCCCCACCCGCGACGACCGCACCCGCGAGGCGGTGGCCGCGGCGCTGGGCGTGGAGCTGGAGGTGGACGAGGGATGGGCCCGGGCGCTGGAGGCCGGCGAGCGCTCGGATCGCCCGGACCGCCAGGCCCGGATCCCGGCGGGCGCCCGCCTGCTGGAGAACCCCCACGGGACCGCCGCGGCCTTCGCGGGGTGGGCGGAGCGGGGGTGGTATCTCGCTCTCCCCGGGGTGCCCGCGGAGCTCCGGGCCCTGCTGGACGGCCCGGCGGGAGCGTTCATGGACGAGGTGCTGCCCGGCGAGCCGCCGCTCCGGCGGCGGGTGGGGATCGCCGGGGTCGCCGAGTCCACCGTGGCGGAGCGGCTGGAGGGGGTGGCGGCGCTGGAGGGGCTCCGGGTGGCCAGCTACCCGCGTCGGGGGGTGGTGGACCTGCAGCTCACCGCGGCGTCCCCCCCGGGCGGGGGCGGGCTCGAGGAGGCGGTGGCCGCCGTGCGGGAGGTCTTCGGGCCCGACGTCTACGAGGTGGGCGACCGTCGCCTGGTGGAGGTGGTCGAGGACGCCCTCCGGTCGGAGGGGGCGACGCTGGCCGTGGCCGAGAGCTGCACCGGGGGGTGGCTCGGCACGGAGCTCACCTCCGTGCCCGGCTCGTCGGAGGTCTTCTGGGGCGGGGCGGTGGCCTACGCCGACCGGGCGAAGGTGGAGCTGCTCGACGTGGACCCGGGGATCCTGGAGGAGCACGGGGCGGTGTCGGAGCCGACGGCCCGGGCCATGGCCGCCGGGATCCGCCGGCGCGCCGGCGCCGGCTGGTCCGTCGCCGTCACCGGCGTCGCCGGGCCCGGCGGCGGGAGCCCCGGCCGGCCGGTGGGCACCGTCTGGATCGCGGTGGACGGCTCCGCGCCGGCGGCCCGGCGCCACCGCTTCCCGGGCGACCGGGAGGAGGTCCGGGAGCGGAGCGTCCACGCCGCCCTGGACCTGCTCCGGCGGCGCCTCGGGGCGGCCGGGTGAGCGCGGGCGTCGAGGCCCGGGACGGCTCCGGCCTCCTCCGGAGCCACGCCTACCTGGAGGGGGCGGGCGGCCTCCGGCTCTTCTACCGGATCTGGAGGCCCCGGGACGGGGAGAGCGCCGCGGTGCTCCTGGTCCACGGCCTGGGCGACCACTCGGGACGGTGGGCGTCGACGGCGGAGGCCCTGGCCTCGGCCGGCCTCGCCGTCCACGCTCCCGACCTCCGCGGCCACGGCCGGTCCCGGGGCCGACGGGGCCACGCGGCCTCCTTCGACCACCTGCTGCGGGACCTGGACCGCCTCCGTCGGGCCGCCGCGCCCGACGCCCCCGACGGCGGCGTCGTCCTCGTGGGCCACTCGCTGGGGGGGCTGGTCGTGCTCCGCCACCTGCAGGCCTTCCCGAGCCCGGCGGTGGCCGGCGCGGTCGCGGTGGCTCCTTTCCTCCGGCTCCGGGCGGACGTGCCCGACTGGAAGCTCGCTCTCGGTCGGGCCGCCGACCGGTGGCTGCCCGGCCTGACCCTGGACTCGGAGGTGGACGAGGATCTGGTCCTCCGGCGCCCCCGGGCCCGGGAGCGGCGCCGTCGCGACCCGCTGGTCCACGGGCGGATCAGCGCCCGGCTCTGGGGGGGGATGCAGCGGGCGGCGGCCCGGCTGCGCGACGACCCCCGGACCGGCCGGCCGGTCCTGGTGCAGATTCCCGGCGAGGACCGGGTGGTCGAGTCCGGGGCCACCCGGGAGCTGGCCGCGCGGTTGACGCCCGCCGCCGAGACCCGCTCGTACCCGGACGCCTACCACGACCTCTATCACGAGCCCGAGGCGCCGGGGGCGCTGGAGGACGCCCTGGCCTGGATCCGGGACCGGACGGGGGGCGGGAGCTGAGGCGGCCCGCGGCGGGCCACCCGGCCGCCGCGGGGCACCTGCCAGAATTGCGCAGGGGACGGGCACGTCGCTTGCACTCTCGACGCCACGCCGCGGGCCCGGCCGGTCCGGCCCGGGACGCCCGCGGCACCGGGGCCGAGCGCCCGATCATCGCGCCCCGGCTTCGAGCCGCGACAGCAGCGCAGCACCGCATCCGCACCGTCCGGAGAGACCGCATGAGCCACGAGGATCGCCCCGAGAGCAGCACCGACACCGAGCAGCCCGACGAGGCGGCGGAGCAGGCCGACGAGCCGGAATCCTCCGGGGAGCTCGATCCCAGCGAGCAGCTCTCCGAGGAGATCCGCGAGGAGCTGGAGGAGCTGGAGGAGCTGCGGGACCGGCATCTCCGGCTGGCGGCCGAGTTCGAGAACTACCGCAAGCGGACCCGGAAGGAGATGGCCGAGACCCGCGAGCGGGCCCAGGCCGCGCTGGCGGAGCGGCTGCTCGACGCGCTGGACGACCTGGAGCGATTCCTCGACCAGCCCGCCGACGAGACCTCCGCCGCCTCCCTGCGCGAGGGCGTGGGGATGGTCCGGGACAAGCTCTGGAAGGAGCTCGGCGAGGCGGGGCTGGAGCGGATGGACGCCCGCGGCGACCCCTTCGATCCCGAGCTGCACGACGCCCTCCTCACCCGGCCCGTCGAGGACCCCGGGGACGAGGGGCTGGTCTCCGAGGTGCTCATGAACGGCTACGTCTTCGGCGACCGGGTCCTCCGCCCGGCACGCGTGGAGGTGACGCGCCACCAGGCGGATGAGGACGGCGGCGAGGGCGACGGAGCCGGGTCCGGGGACGAGAGCGCCGACGCCTCCGACTGATGGCCACCCGCAGCAAGGACTACTACGAGGTCCTGGGGGTGGCCGAGAACGCCTCCCAGGAGGAGATCAAGAAGGCCTACCGGAAGCTGGCCAAGGAGCACCACCCCGACGCCAACCCCGACGACCCGGAGGCCGAGCAGAAGTTCAAGGAGGTCTCGGAGGCCTACCGGGTCCTCTCCGACCCCGAGCAGCGCAAGAAGTACGACCGGATGCGGAAGTACGGAGGGATGGGCGCCTTCGGCGGCGGATCGGCCGGCCGTCGGCCCGGGGCGGGCGCCGCCGGTCGGGGCGGGCAGGCCGCCGGCGGCAGCTTCTCCTTCGAGGACCTGTCGGAGATGGGCTTCGGCGGGATCGGCGACCTCTTCAGCTCCATGTTCGACCGGGGCGGCCGCGAGCGCCGTCAGCAGACCCGCCAGGGTCCGCGGCGGGGCCGCAACGTCGAGTACGAGGTCACCATCCCCTTCCGGAAGGCGGTCCGGGGCGGCGAGGTGACCGTCAACGTCCCGATCCGCGAGGAGTGCGCCACCTGCGACGGGAGCGGGGCCGCCCCCGGCTCCTCCGTGGAGGCCTGCGTGGTCTGCGACGGGCGGGGCACCGTGAGCTTCGGGCAGGGCGGCTTCTCGGTGAACCGGCCCTGCCCGGAATGCATGGGCCGGGGCCAGAGCCCCTCCGACCCCTGCCGGATCTGCGACGGACAGGGCGAGGTCCGGAGCCGCCGCAAGATCAGCGTCAAGATCCCCGCCGGCATCGAGGACGGCGATCGGGTCCGCATCTCCGGCCAGGGTCAGCGCGGCCCCCAGGGCGGGCCGTCCGGCGACCTGCTGATCCGGGTCCGGGTCCGGGACGACCCCTTCTTCGAGCGCGACGGCCGGAACCTGGTCTGCGAGGTCCCGATCAACGTTGCCCAGGCCCTGCTCGGCTCGCGGATCCGGGTTCGCACGGTGGACGGCAGGAAGGTCGTCCTCCGGATCCCGCCCGGCACCCAGAGCGGCACGGCCTTCCGGATCCGGGGCCAGGGCATCGAGAAGGACGGCCGGCGCGGCGACCAGCTCGTCCGGGTGAGGATCGAGGTGCCGGAGGAGCTGACGGAGGAGGGCCGCGTGGCGGTGGAGAAGCTGGCGGAGGCCGAGGACCTGAAGCACTGAGGGCCCGCGGGCCCCGGCCGGGGAGGTTCCGGAGACCTGTCCGGCGTCGACTCAGACGATGACGCCGCCCCCGAGCACCACCGGGAACTCGGTGCGGCCCCCGTGCCCCTCCTCCTCTCCGTAGAGCACTGCGCTCTGCCCGGGCGTCACCGCCCGCTGGTCCGCGGCGGTCTCCACCCGGAAGCCCTCGTCGTCGGCCTCCCGGACCACGGCCTCCACCACGGGGGCGCCGTGCCGGATCCGGACGCCCACGCGCCGACCCGGCTCGGGGCGGGGGGCGAGCCAGTTGGCCTTCGTCGCCGTCACCTCGGACGAGCCAAGCGCCTCCCGCGGGCCGACGACCACGGCCCGCTCCTCCGGGCGGATCTCCAGCACGTACATCGGCTCGTCGAAGCCGCCGGGCAGGCCCTTCCGCTGGCCCACGGTGAAGTCGGCGTAGCCCGCGTGTCGGCCGACCTCGGTGTCGTCCCGGAGCACGATGGGGCCCGGCGAGAGGGCGGGATGGTCGGGCCCCAGGTGGCGCCGGAGGACGCCCCGGTAGTCGTTGTCGGGCACGAAGCAGATCTCGAAGGACTCGGGCTTGTCGGCCACCGTGAGCTCCAGCGACCGGGCCGTGGCCCGGACCTCCCGCTTCTCCACCTCGCCCACCGGCAGGACCAGCCGGTCCAGGGCCTCGCGGGGGATGCCCCAGAGGAAGTAGGTCTGGTCCTTGTCGTCGTCCTCGGCGCGGCAGAGCCGGGCGCCGCCTCCGTTCCGGCGCACCCGGGCGTAATGGCCGGTGGCCATCCGCTCGCAGCCCAGGGCGTCGGCCCGTCCCAGGAGGTCCCGGAACTTCGTGAAGCTGTTGCAGCGGAC
>CAYVFM010000061.1:0-8174 GCA_964450995.1 uncultured Gemmatimonadota bacterium
AGGAGAGCGGCGAGGTCCGGCGGGTGGGCGGCGTCCGCTGGACGGTGAAGGGGGGGATCGTCTACGACGCGCGGGCCCTGCTCGAGGACGTCCGGGCGATGGTCCGTGAGGCCGGGGGCGGAGGATGAACCCCTCTTCCGCCGCCTCCGACTGGCTGTCCGGGCTGTCGGGCAGCTTCGGCGGGCTGGCCCTCCGGGACCTCTTTCTCTGGCTGGCCCTGGCCCTGGCCGTGGCCCTGGTCGTCCGGCTCGTGCGCCGGTGGGTAGACCGGGAGATCGAGGACGTCAACCGGCGCCACAAGGTCCGCAAGGCGGTGGGCTTCGTCGGGGTGGCGCTTGTTCTGCTGGCCGGGCTGGCCGTGCTGGTGGGCCACGTCACCTCCCTGGCCGCGGTGCTGGGCATCCTCGCCGCCGGCGCCGCCGTGGCGCTGCAGGACACGGCCAAGAACGCCGTCGGCTGGCTCTACCTCTCCACGCGCTCCGGGCTGGCGCCCGGGGCCCGGGTGGAGGTGGAGGACGTGGTGGGCGAGATCATCGACGTGGGGGTGATGAAGACCACCGTCCTGGAGGTGGGCCACCTGGTGGAGGGCCGGCAGTCCAGCGGCCGGCTGGCCTCCGTCCCGAACGCGAAGTTCCTGAACCAGACGACTCTCTACTCCCCCGACTACTCCCCCTGGGCCTGGCACGAGACCAGCTTCCTGCTGACCTACGAGAGCGAGTGGGAGCGGGGGGTCGCCCTCCTCGAGGAGCTCGGGGCCGAGCTGTACGAGGAGCTGGCGCCCGAGATGATGGACGGCTTCCACCAGCTGGAGCGCCACTTCGCCTTCAAGCACGGCCCTCTCACCCCCATCGTCTACGTCCAGGCGCTGGACTCCGGCGTCCAGCTCACCCTCCGCTTCCTGACGCACATCCGTCGACGACGGGGCTCGGAGGACCGGCTCGTCCGGTCGTTCCTGCGAGGCGTGGAGCGGGAGCCGGGGCTGGAGATCGCCTATCCCACCTGGCGCATCTACCGGCGAGGAGAGGAGCGGGGGGAAGGGCCGGCGGAACCCCCGCGCTGACCGGGCCTGCCGGCTCGCGCGGCTTGTCCCCGGTGCCGTGGCCGCCGATGTTCTCTCGTCGAGTCCGCGCCGTTCCCGGCGCACCCCGATCCCGCCGACAGGAAGCCCGACATGCGCGCCGCCGCCCTCCTCCCGCTCGTCCTCCTGCTGACCGCCGTCGCCGCGTGCGGCGGCGGGGACGTCTCCGCCGACGACGCGCGGGGTTCCGCCGCGGAGGCGGCTCCGGCCCGCGCGTCCGGCGCGGACGGGGCCGGTGAGGCGGCGGCCCAGGAGACCCCCCTGCTGTCCCCGGAGAGCGAGGCGATGAACGCCCGGGCCCCGGACGTCTTCCGTGCGACCCTCCGGACGACCGAGGGGCCCGTGACCGTCGAGGTCCACCGGTCCTGGGCGCCGCGGGGCGCCGACCGGTTCTACAACCTCGCCCGTCACGGCTTCTTCGAGGGCGCTCGCTTCTTCCGGGTGATCGACGGTTTCGTGGCGCAGTTCGGTCTCTCCGGCCGCCCCGAGCTGGATCGGCTCTGGCGGAACCATCCCATCCCCGACGACTCGGTCCGCCGGAGCAACGAGCGGGGCACCCTGACCTTCGCCAGTGCCGGCGAGGACACCCGGACCACCCAGCTCTTCATCAACCTCGGCGACAACGCCCGGCTCGACGGGATGGGCTTCGCCCCCATCGGCCGGGTCGTGGAGGGGATGTCCGCCGTCGACTCCCTGTACGCGGGCTACGGCGACGGCCCCCCGCGGGGGAGCGGCCCCGCGCAGGGGACGATCCTCGAGCGGGGGAACGAGTACCTGGAGACGGAGTTTCCGAGGCTGGATCACATCGAGTCGGTTGAGGTCCGGGAGGGCCCGGACGAGGGCGACGGAGGCTGAGCCCCGCGGCCGGCGCCCGGCGGCGGGATCCACCCGGCCGGGCCCGGAGGACCCCGCGCAGCGTCGAAAGGAGAACGCCGATCGGAGAGCTGGTCGAGCTCTGTGACGTCTCGGAGCTGAGTCCGGGGGAGGGGACCACGGTCCACGCCCGGGACCGGGACTTCGCCGTGTTCAACGTGGACGGCGAGTTCCACGTCCTGGACAACGCCTGCTCGCACGAGGGCGGGCCCCTGGGCCAGGGGATGCTGTTCGGGTCCACGGTGAGCTGCCCCTGGCACTTCGCCGAGTTCGACGTCACCACGGGCGAGTCGCTGGACGACATCGCGCCCTGCGGCGTCGAGGCGTATCCGGTGGTCGTGGAGGACGGGGTGGTGAAGGCGGAGCTCGGCTGACCCCCGCGGTAGGAGCCATGTCCCGGTCGAGGACGAGCGCCGCGCCCGCTCCGTCGCCGGTGTCGGAGCCCGCGGGATGAGGCCCGGACGGGGACGAGGTCCATCGAGACGGGGAGCCCGAGGATGAGCGGGAACGGAGTCGGAGCCGTGGGGCCGACCGCCGGCGCGCTGGCGGCCTGGGTGGTCGAGGCGCGGCGGCGAAGCCTGGAGCTGGTGGCGGACCTGGACGACGACCAGCTCATGGGCCCCCACCTGGACGTGATCAACCCGCTGCTCTGGGAGATCGGCCACGCCGCCTGGTTCCAGGAGAAGTGGGTCCTGCGCGAGGGGCTGGGGGCCTCGCCGATCCGTCCGGACGCCGACGACCTCTGGGACTCGATCGCCATCCCCCACGACGACCGGTGGGACCTGTCCCTGCCGGAGCGGGACGAGACGGTGGCCTACATGATGGACGTCCGGGACCGCGTGGTGGAGGCGCTGGGGCGACGGCCGGACGACGACCGGCTCCGGTACCTGGCGCGCTACTCCGTGCACCACGAGGACATGCACGCCGAGGCCTACACGTACGCCCGCCAGACCCTGGCCTATCCCCGTCCGGCCCTCTCGGCCGTCCCGTCCCGCCCGGAGGAGGGCGGTCCCCACCCCGGCGACGTCGAGGTGCCGGGCGGGCGCTACCGGCTCGGGGCGGAGCCGGGCTCGGGCTTCGTCTTCGACAACGAGAAGTGGGCCCACGAGGTGGAGCTCGAGCCCTTCCGCATCGCCCGGGCGCCGGTCACCGCCGGCGAGTTCGCCGCCTTCGTCGAGGACGGCGGGTACCGGCGCCGCGAGCTGTGGACGGACGAGGGATGGGCCTGGCGGGAGGCGGCCGGGGCGGAGCGGCCGATCTACTGGCGGCGGGGAGACGACGGCTGGGAGGCCCGCCGCTTCGACCGGTGGCAGCCCCTCTCCCCCCACCGGCCGGCGATCCACGTGAACTGGCACGAGGCCCGGGCCTGGTGCCGGTGGGCCGGCCGCCGGCTGCCCACCGAGGCCGAGTGGGAGGCCGCCGCGGCCGGCGTCCCGGACGGCGACGGCGGCCGCGGCGACGCCCGTCGGACCTACCCCTGGGGCGAGGAGCCGCCGTCCCCGGAGCGCCTGAACGCGGACTGGCGGGCCATGGACGTCGTCGACGTCGGGGCCCTCCCCGCCGGCGACAGCGCCTGCGGCTGTCGCCAGATGCTCGGCAACGTCTGGGAGTGGACCGCCGATCCGTTCGAGCCCTATCCGGGCTTCGAGCCCGACATGTACCGGGAGTACTCCCAGCCCTGGTTCGGGGACCACAAGGTCCTCCGCGGGGGCGCCTGGACGACCCGCTCGCGGATGCTGCGGAACACGGTTCGGAGCTTCTACACGCCCGACCGCCGCGACGTCTGGGCGGGCTTCCGGACCTGTCCGGCCCGATGAGGATCGTCCTCGTCACCCCGAAGGACCCCGAGGCCCGCTCGGGCAACGCCGTGACGGTGAGCCGCTGGGCCGGGCACCTCTGCGACCTGGGCCACGACGTGGAGGTCGTCCGCCGTTGGGAGCCCGGGAGCGGTCCGGACGCCGACCTGATGGTGGCCCTGCACGCCCGGCGGAGCGCCGACTCCGTCCGGGCCTGGCGCAGGGACCGGCCGGCCGCCCCGCTGGTGGTGGCCCTCACCGGCACGGACCTGTACCGGGACCTGGACCGGGACGAGGAGGCCCGTGAGACGACGCGGGCGGCCGATCGGCTGGTGGTCCTCCAGGAGCGGGGGGGCGCCCGGCTGCCGGAGGAGCTCCGCGGCCGGGTCCGGGTCATCCACCAGTCGGCCGCGGCCCCAGACGACCCGCCGCCCACGCGGGACGACGTCTTCGAGGCGGCGGTGCTCTGCCACATGCGCCCGGTGAAGGACCCCTTCCGGGCCGCCGAGGCGGTCCGCCTGCTCCCGGACGACTCCGCCGTCGAGGTGACCCACGCGGGACGGGCGCTGACCGACGACGCCCGGCGACGGGCGGAGCGGGAGGACGACGAGAACCCGCGCTGGCGATGGGCGGGCGAGCTGTCCCGGGAGGAGGCCCTTCGCCTGCTGGCCCGGGCCCGGGTCCTGGTGGTCAGCTCGCGGCTGGAGGGGGGCGCCAACGTGGTGACCGAGGCCCTGGCGTGCGGCACGCCCGTGCTCGCGTCCCGGATCGACGGCAGCGTCGGCCTGCTGGGTGCGGCCTATCCGGGCTACTTCCCGGTGGAGGACACGGCGGCGCTGGCCCGGCTGCTCCGGCGGGCCGAGACCGACCCGGCCTGGCTCGAGCGGCTGGAGGCGGCGTGCCGGGAGCGTGCGGAGCTCGCGGATCCGGCCCGGGAGCGGCGGGCCTGGGCGGAGCTGCTGGAGGAGCTGGCTCCCGCGGCCGGGGACCGGGCCCCGGCGGGGTGAGCCCGTCGTCCGGACCGGCCGGTCTCAGATCGCGTCGAGCACCCGCTCCAGCCGCTCGGCCGCCCGCCCCGCGCCCAGGTTGCTCACGTAGAAGCGCCGGACCCCGGCCGACCGGAGCCGCCGGATCGTGCGGGCGCAGATCTCCTCGGCCGTCTCGCCCCGCTCGAAGGCCCGGGTGACCTCCTCGGCCGGCACCGGGAAGAAGCGGGACAGCTTCCGCAGGGTGTCCGGGTTCGCGCTCCGGTAGTAGAAGACGCCGAAGACGCCGGGCGCCTCGATCCCCCGCCGGTCGACCGCCTCGAGGAACGCCTCCACCCGGTCCAGGTGGTGGTGCGAGACCACCTGGGTGAGATAGAACTCGGCGGTGAACGCGTCGTCGGCGAGGTAGCCCGCCTGGGTGTCCGGGTCGCGGTGGGGGTTCGCCCATCCCCCCAGCGCGAGGCCCGGCGTCCGGTCACGGATCCGGCGCCGGAGCTGGTAGGCGTGCTCCACGCAGCGGTCGGGGCCGGCATTCGTGTCCCCGCCCAGCACCACCAGGGCCTCGACCCCGGCCGACCACGCCCGGTCGGCGTAGCCCAGGCAGTACTCCATCGAGTGCTTGCAGGTGAGGAACGGAGCCATGAGCGAGGGATCCATGTCCCCGGCCAGGTTGGCCGTGAGATGGAGGAGGTTCTCCTCCTCGCGCTCGCCGACCGCGTCGTCGGTGAGGAAGACGGGCGTGCCCTTCCGCTCCAGGCGGTGCATGGCGTGATGGAGGTCGATCCACTCGGTCAGGCTCTCCCCCTCCGGGCCGTCGCGCCGGGGCGGCCGGAACTCGGCCGCCACCAGGGGCGTGTCCCGCCGGAGTCGGCGGAGGAACGGGACGTCTTCGGGATCCGTGGCCATGGCGGCCGCCAAGCTAGCGTCCCGGGCGGCGGCGAAAAACCGGTCGGCGGCCGGTGACCGTCGTGGCCGGGAGCTAGCCCGGCTCGTCGCCGGGACAGGGGACGACCCGATCCAGGAAGGGCCGGAGAGCGTCCCAGAACCCGTCGTCGTCCCAGAGGTCCCCGTGGGCCGCCAGGGGCGCCTCGTGCCAGACCGAGGGCACGTCGTCCGGCAGGGCCTCGTGGACGGCCCGGGTCTGCGCCCGGGGCACGACCCGGTCGCGCCCGCCCCGGGCCACCAGCGAGGGCACGTCGACCTCCCTCGCCCGCGCCTCGGTCTCGAAGCGCTCGGTCGGCCATCCCCGGAACAGCGCGTCGGGCAGCCATCCGTACAGCTCGGCGCCCAGCTCCGGGACGCTCCGGAAGGCGCCGGTGAGGACCAGGCCCGCCGCCGGGCGCTCGACGGCCAGGCGGGCGGCCACGGCCGAGCCCAGGGAGTGCCCGGCCACCACGAGCCGCTCCGGCGCCACGCCGCGCTCCTCCACCAGCCAGCGGTGCGCCGCCCGGGCGTCCCGCTGGAGCCCCTCCTCGTCGGGGGTGCCCTCGCTGAGGCCGTAGCCCCGGTAGTCGAGCAGGAGGACCCCGCGTCCGGTGCCGGCGACCCGGCGGGCCAGGAAGGCGCGGTCGGCCAGGTGGCCGGCGTTGCCGTGCAGGAAGAGGAGGGCGCCGCACGCCGCCCCCCCGGCGGGCGGCACCCACCAGGCGTGGAGCCGGACGCCGTCGGAGGCCCGGAGCCGGACCTCCTCGCCCCGCGGGAGCCCGTGGTCGGCCGGGGCCGAGCGCTCGGCGGAGAGGTCGGCCGGGAAGTAGACGAGCGGCGGAGCCAGGTGACGCGCCACGAGCCCCGGAAAGGTCACCGCCGCTCCCAGCAGGCACCCGACGACCGCCACGATCGCGGCCCCGATCCGGAGCATCCTCCTCGCCGGAGCAGGGCGACTCAACCGTCCGACGGGCGGGACCCGGTCGGGCCGAGGCCCGGCCGGCGCCCGCCCCGGTGCGATCCCGCTCTCGCTCGTGCCGACATGGCTTCCCGGACTCCTCCCCTCCGGCGACTCCCCGGCGGCCGCCCCGCGGCGGGACGGCGTCGACGACGGTCCCAAGGTAGCGCCGCACGGGGCCGCGGCGAAGACGCTCGGGACGGTGAAGATCTTGCACGGCCGTTCCCCCGGCCGGGCCACCGGGGCGCCGTCGCGCCCGCCCGGTCGGCGAGCGACGCTCTCGAGCGCAGATCGGGGGACCATGGAGATCTTCGTCACCGGCGCCACCGGGCACGTGGGGGAGGCCGTGGCCGGTCGGCTCGCGGAGGCGGGCCACCGGGTCACGGGCCTGCTGCGGTCGGCGGGGAAGCGCGAGCGACTCGAGGACCGGGGTGTGGAGCCGGTCTACGGGGACATGACGATCCCGGCCAGCTACCGGCCCGCGGCCCGCGAGCACGAAGCGCTGGTCCACTGCGCCTTCCGGCAGGAGGGGGACAGCGTGGGGGCCGACCGCACGGCCCTGGACGCCCTCCTGGACGCCGCGAGGCTTGCCGAGGGCCCCCGAACGGTGATCTACACCTCCGGCTGCTGGGTTCTGGGCGACACCGGCGGCGAGGCGGCCGACGAGGACGCGCCCGTCGACGATCCCGCCGAGATCGTGGGCTGGCGCACGCGGCACGAGCAGATCGTCCTGGAGGCCGGCGACGGGGAGGGACTCCGGACCGCGGTGATCCGGCCGGGGCTCGTCTACGGCGGCGCCGGGTCGATCACCGGCCGCCTCTTCGCCACGGCGGAGGAGAGGGGGGCCGCCGAGATCCCCTGCGACGGGGAGCAGCACTGGTCGTTCGTCCACCGCGAGGACCTGGCCGACCTCTACCTCCGGGTCCTGGAGGAGGGCGCCGGGGGGATCTTCCACGGCGTGGACGGGGTCCCCGTGCCCGCCCGGGAGGCGGCCCGCGCGGCCTCGGAGGCCGCCGGCGCCGGGGGGCGGATCCGGAGCCTGGAGCGGGAAGCCGCCCGGGAGGAGCTGGGGTCGGTGGCGGACGCTCTCTGCATGGACCAGCGGGTCGCGACCCGGCGCTCGGCGGCGATCGGCTGGGGCCCCGAGCGGCCCTGCTTCCCCGAGGCCGCCGGGGAGGCCTACGAGGCGTGGAAGGCCGCCCGCTGACTCTCGCCGCCCCCCGCTCCCGCGCTCCGACGAACACTGGCAGGAACGTCGGCCGCGGGCCATCTTTTCCGCTCCGATCTCGCCCCGGACGCCCGGGGCGGGACCCCGCTCCCGCCGCCCCCGGACCGATCATGCGCTCCCTTTTCACGGGCGCTACGCTCGCCCTCCTCGCAGCGTCCCTCCTCGCCACCCCCGCTGCCGCCCAGGAGCCGGAGGAGCCGGCCGACACGCGCTTCACCGTGGACGACGCCGTGGGGCTGGTCGGCGTCGCGGACCCGAGGATCTCCCCCGACGGGGGCGAGGTCCTCTTCACCCGCTCGACGCTGGACTGGGAGGAGAACGAGCGCCCCGA
>CAYVFM010000062.1:0-8160 GCA_964450995.1 uncultured Gemmatimonadota bacterium
CGCTCGACCTCGGCCCGGAAGATCAGGTTGGCCACGTTCTTCCGGATGTCCGCCATCAGGTCGACGAACATCTCGTAGGACTCCTGCTTGTACTCGATCAGCGGGTCCTTCTGGCCGTAGGCCCGGTAGCGGATCGAGTCCCGCAGGTGATCCAGGTCGTAGAGGTGGTCCTTCCACTTGTCGTCGAGCACCGAGAGCACGATGAAGCTGAGGATCCGCTCCCAGTGCTCGCCGAAGTCCTCGATCTTCTGCCCGTACGCCTCGTGGGCGGCCTCCACCACCGCCTCCTCGACCTCCCACGGCTCGGACCACTCGATCTCCTCCGGGTCGGGCTCCTCGGTGGGGAGGACGTCCACCCGCAGGAAGTACTCGATGAGCAGGTGCTCGCGCAGCTCGGCCAGCCTCCAGCGCTCCGGGTGCGAGCCCTCGGGCACGTAGGCGTCGATCTCCCCCCGGAGCGACCGCACGATCATCTCCCAGGCCTCGCCCTTCAGGTCCTCGCCCCCCTCCAGGGCGAAGAGCCGGAGGTCGTAGATGACCTCCCGCTGCTGGTTCATCACGTCGTCGTACTCCAGCAGCTTCTTGCGGGCCTCGAAGTTCTGCCGCTCCACCCGCTCCTGGGCCTTCTGGATGGACTTGGTGATCCAGGGGTGGGTGATCACCTCGCCCTCCTCGGCCCCCATCTTGTCCATCACCTTGGCGATGCGGTCGGAGCCGAAGAGCCGCATCAGGTCGTCCTCGAGGGAGAGGAAGAAGCGGCTGGCGCCCGGGTCGCCCTGGCGGCCCGACCGGCCCCGGAGCTGGCGGTCGATCCGCCGGGCCTCGTGCCGCTCCGTGCCCAGGATCTGCAGCCCGCAGGGCGGATCCGTCTGGCAGCCCAGCTCCTGAACCTGGGGGAGGCTCAGGTCCGGCTCCTCGTGGACCTGTCCGAAGGAGGGCTCGTCGGACTCGACGGCGCAGACGTCGCACTTCACCACGCCGTCGCCGAGCTTAATGTCGGTGCCCCGGCCGGCCATGTTGGTGGCGATGGTGATGGCGCCGGGCTGGCCGGCGTTCTGGACGATCTGGGCCTCGCGCTCGTGGTTCTTGGCGTTCAGGACCTCGTGGTCCATCCCCCGGCGGCCCAGCATCCGCGAGATCTTCTCGGAGACCTCCACGCTGGTGGTCCCCACCAGGATGGGGAGGTCCCGCTCGTGCAGCCGCTCGATCTCCTCCAGCAGGGCAGCGTACTTCTCGCGCCTGGTCTGGAAGACCACGTCGTCGTGGTCCACACGGCGGACGGGCCGATTGGTGGGGATGACCACGACCTCCAGGTCGTAGATCTCCTGGAACTCCCCCTCCTCCGTCTCGGCCGTCCCGGTCATGCCGGCCAGCTTGTCGTACATCCGGAAGTAGTTCTGGATGGTGATGGTGGCCAGCGTCTGCGTCTCGCCCTGGACGCTGACGCCCTCCTTGGCCTCCACCGCCTGGTGCAGCCCGTCGCTCCAGCGCCGGCCGGGCATCTTCCGGCCCGTGAACTCGTCGACGATCACCACCTGCCCGTCCTCCACCACGTACTCCACGTCCTTCTCGTAGAGCGCGTGGGCCTTCACGAGCTGGTGGATGATGTGGATCCTCTCCGACTTCTCCGCGTACTCGCGCTCCAGCTCGGAGATCTTCTCCCGCTTCTCCTCGGGGGAGAGCTCGTCGTCGTCCTCGATCTCGCCCACCGCCTGCGAGAGGTCGGGGACGATGAAGGCGTCGGGGTCCTCGGGGCTCAGCACCTCCAGCCCCTGGTCGCTGAGCTGGATGGTGTGACCCTTCTCGTCGGTGGAGAAGAGCAGCAGCTCGTCGATGTCGTGGAGCCGCTTCTCCCGGCGCAGGTCGTTCTCCACCTGCTGGACGAGCTGCTGCATCCCCTGCTGGTTCAGCAGCTTGCGGAGCCGCTTGTTCTTGGGGTCGCCCCGCTGGGCCGCCAGGAGGAGACGGCCGGCGTGCCAGCGGGCGTTCTCGTCCTCCTCCTCCCGGTCCTCCTCCAGCAGCTCCTCGGCCTCGCCCAGGAGCTGGCGGACCTCCCGACCCTGCCGCCGCACCAGGTCGGCCACCTGCGAGTTGTAGCGCTTGTAGACGTCCTGGTCGTCACGCCCGGCGGGCCCGCTGATGATGAGCGGCGTGCGGGCCTCGTCGATCAGCACCGAGTCGATCTCGTCGATGATCGCGTAGTTGTGGCCGTGCTGGACCCGGTCTTCCAGCCGGACGACCATGTTGTCCCGCAGGTAGTCGAAGCCGAACTCGTTGTTGGTGCCGTACGTGATGTCCTTCTCGTAGACCTCGCGGCGGGCCTGGGTGCCCGGCTCGGTCTCGTCCAGGCAGCCCACCGACAGCCCGAGGTACTCGTAGACGACGCCCATCCACTCGGCGTCCCGCCGGGCCAGGTAGTCGTTGACGGTGATCAGGTGGGCGCCCTCACCGGACAGCGCGTTTAGGTAGAGGGGCATCGTGGCCACGAGGGTCTTCCCCTCGCCGGTGGCCATCTCGGCGATCTTCCCCTGGTGCATCACGATGGCGCCGATGAGCTGGACGTCGTAGGGCACCATGTCCCACTCCATGGTGTTCCCCGTGACCTCGATCTCCCGGCCCATCAGCCGCCGGCAGACCTCCCGGACCGTGGCGAAGGCCTCGGGCAGCAGCTCCTCCAGCACCTCCTCGGTGGCCTCGTGGAGCTCCTCCTCGGTCTCGGAGATGCCCGCCGTCAGCTCCTCCCGCCGGTCCGGGTCCTCCGAGTGGCGCCGCTCCTCCCGGAGCTCCTCGATCCGCTCCCGGAGGTGCCCGGTCCGCTCGCGGATGATCTCCCGGAACCGCTCGGTCTGGCCCTTCAGCTCCTCTTCGGAGACGTCGGCCAGCCGCTCCTCCTCCTCGTGGATGCGGTCGACGATCGGCTGGAGCTCCTTCATCTGGCGCTCGAACCGGGTGCCGACCACGGTGTTGATCAGGCTCTTCAGCATGCGGTGGGTGGGGGTGGGAGGATCGGATTCGGGGGAGCCATGGGTTATAGGGACGGGCCGGCCCGTTCGTTCCGGGTGAACGGGCGGTCTCAGCCCTCCTCCAGCCCGGCCCAGGTCGCCTCCACCCGGGCCCGGATCCGCTCCGGGACCAGGTACCGGATCGGCCGGCCGGCGGCCAGGCGCTGGCGGATCCGGGTGGAGGAGAGGTCCACCCGTGTCACGTCCACGGCCTCGAACTCCACGTCGATCCGCGCGTCGTCGGGCCCGGGGGCGTCGCCGCCCCGGCTCATCACGGCCAGGCGGGCCAGCCGGGCGATCCGTCCGGGCTCACGCCACTCGTGCAGCTCCCGGAGCTGGTCGACGCCGATGACGCAGAACAGCTCGTCGGGCGAGCGCTCCGCCCGGAGCCGCTCCAGGGTGTCGACGGTGAAGGACGGCCCGTCCCGCTCCACCTCCAGGTCGGAGACCTCGATACGGTCGTCCCCCCGGAAGCACGCCCGGACGAGCTCCAGGCGGAGGCGGGTCGGGAAGACGGCGCCCCGGTGGGGGGGATCGCCGGCCGGGATCACCACCAGCCGGTCCAGCTCCAGCTCCTCGACGACGTCCTGGGCCACCACCAGGTGCCCGAGGTGGGGCGGGTCGAACGTCCCCCCGAGCACCCCCAGGCGGCCGGCCACGTCAGGAGGACGAGGTGGGCAGCTCCAGCTCCCGGATCTCGCGGGCCGACGGCGTGTCCGGGTGCTCCTCCAGCAGGCGCTGGCGGATGGCCCGGGCCTCCCGGTCGAAGCCCAGCTCCCGGTAGCTGCGGAAGAGCGTCGCCATCACCCGCGGGGTCACCGGCGCGTCCGGGTGCTGGTCCAGGACCTCCTCCAGGTAGATGTTCGCCGACTGGTAGGCCCCGTGGTCGAAGTACCACTTCGCGATCCGGAAGTCCTTGGCCGCCAGCTTGTGGCGGGCGCTGTCCCGGAGCGCGCGGGCCTCCTCCTCCAGGGGGCTCGGCGTGTAGTACTGGAGCAGCCGCTCGCAGGCGTCGCGGGCGTCGCGGGTGAAGGACTGGTCCAGCGCCAGGTCGGGCGAGAGGCTCCAGTAGGACCGGCAGACGCCGAGCTGGGCGTCGTCGGCCAGCTCGCTGCCGGGGCGGTTCACGGCCAGACGCTCGAAGGCCTCGGCCGCCTCGAGGTGCTTCCCGTTCCGGAAGCGCGACTCGCCCAGCAGGTACTGGGCGCTGTCGACCTTCGGGTGGAGCGGCTCGTCCAGCACGAACTCTCGGAAGCCCTGGGCCGCCGATCCGTAGTCCTCCGCCCGGAAGGTCTCCACCGACCACCGGAACATCTCGTCCGGCTGCATCTGTCCGGGGGGACCGTGGGCGGAGCAGGCGGCCGCCAGCAGGACGGCGCCGAGGGCCGCGGCCGTCGGTGCGAGGGTCCGGGCTCGGGAACGGAGGGGGATATCGGGACTCATCGGGACCGGTCGGGAACGGGGCTCGTGGTGTCCGGGCTCACGCTGTCGGGCGACGCGGGTTCGGTGTAACGGATCTGTCGTACACGCTCCTGGGCCGAACGGGCCAGCGGCCCCGTCCGGTTCGGGTTCAGGCGCAGCACCCGCCGGAACGCCTCCAGCGCCTCCTCCCTCCGCCCCGCGTCGGCCAGGAGCTCGCCCCGGAGGAAATGAGCGCGATCCATCAGCGTCCGGGGCGAGCCCAGCTCCACCAGCCGCTGGACCCGCTCCAGCGCCTCCTCGTCACGCCCGGCGCGCCAGTCGGCCTGGGCGACCTCGTAGAGACAGCTCCCGTAGTGCCACCGGGCCCCGCCGCGGCCGGCGCTCCCGCCGCCCTCGTCCTGCAGGTATCGTTCGAAGTGGGGCAACGCCTGCCGGCAGGCCCCCAGCTCCTGGTAGGAGCGCGCCGCCAGGTAGTGGACGCTCGTGCCCGGGTCAGGCTCCTCCTCGTCCAGCACCGAGAGGAGGAGAGGGAGCGCGAGGTCGAAGGCCTGGCGCTCCACCTGGTGGCGGGCCAGCGCCAGCCGCAGGTCCCGGGGCACCAGCTCCACGCCCAGCCCGACCAGCGGCTCCAGCGTCCGGGCCATCCGATCGCGGTCCTGCCGGTCCAGGGCTTCCCTGGCCGCCGTTGTCAGGTCCAGGGCCGCCTGGTAGCGCCAGCTCGAGTCCCGCTCCAGCAGGTCGTCGTACGCCCGGACCGCCGCCTCCACCTCGCCCCGGCGCGCGTGAGCGTGGGCCATCCGGGCCAGGACCTCGGGCGTATCGCCCTGCTGGCGCCGGGCCAGTCGGTACTCCGCCAGGGCGGCCTCCACGTCGCCCGAGGCCAGCAGGCGGTCACCCCTCTGCAGCGACCCGTAGCCGCGGTCGCTGCACCCGGCGAGGAGGAGGCCCGCCGTCAGCCCGAGCGCCGCCAGCCCGGCCGTCGCCCGTCCCCTCCTCATCCGGCCTCACGCCGGCGGCCCCGGCGCGTGAGACGCCGGAGCAGACCGTACTTGACGATGCACCAGAGGGAGCGCAGCCCGTCCCACCACCGGATCTTCTTGCCTTCGGCGTAGGTCCGCCCGCTGTAGGAGATCCCCACCTCGTAGACCCGCCAGCCGTCCAGCGCCACCTTGGCGGTCAGCTCCGGCTCCACGCCGAAGGAGCGCTCCTCCACCTCGATCCCCTCCAGCACCTCCCGGCGGAACGCCTTGTAGCAGGTCTCCATGTCCGAGAGGTTCAGGTTCGTCACCATGTTGGAGAAGAGCGTGAGCAGGCGGTTCCCGACGTAGTGCCAGAAGTAGAGGACCCGGTGGGGCCGCCCGCCCATGAAGCGGGAGCCGTAGACCACGTCGGCCTTGCCGGCCGCGATGGGGGCCAGCAGGGCCGGGTACTCGGACGGGTCGTACTCCAGGTCCGCGTCCTGGATGACCATCACGTCGCCGGCGGCCTCCCGGAAGCCGCGGGAGAGCGCCGCTCCCTTCCCCTCGTTCCGGTCCTTGAGGATCAGCCGGTCGACCCTTCCCTCGTCCCGCAGGCGCCGGAGCACCTCGCGCGAGCCGTCGTCGGAGCCGTCGTCCACGGCCACCAGCTCGACCTCCACCGGACCCTCCCGGACCCGATCGACGATCTCCTCCACGGTGGCCCGCTCGTTGTACACCGGCATCACCACCGAGACCCGGAGGTCGTCGGGGAGGGGCGAGCTCATTCGGCCAGCACCCGGGCGTCGGGGAGCTGGCCGTCCCGCCGCAGGCTCCGGAAGTGGCCGGCGGTGCGCTCCAGGCCCTCCTCCAGGCCCACCTCCGGCGTCCAGTCCAGCAGGCGCCGGGCCCGGGAGATGTCCGGCTGGCGGACCTGGGGGTCGTCCTCGGGCAGGGGGAGCCGCCGGATCTCGCTGTCGCTGCCGGTGACCTCCCGGACGCGGTCGGCCAGCTCGCGGATCGTCGTCTCCTCCGGGTTGCCCAGGTTCACGGGCTGGGTGACGTCCTCTCCCTCTGCCTCGAAGAGCCGGACGATCGCCTCCACCAGGTCCGAGACGTAGCAGAAGCTGCGGGTCTGGCTGCCGTCGCCGTAGACGGTCAGATCGTCGCCCCGGAGGGCCTGGACCAGGAAGTTCGAGACCACGCGCCCGTCGTCGGGCCGCATCCGGGGGCCGTAGGTGTTGAAGATCCGGGCGATCCGGGCCTCCACGCCGTGCTTCCGGTGGTAGGCCATCACCAGCGCCTCGGCGAAGCGCTTCGCCTCGTCGTAGACGCCCCGCGGGCCCACCGGATCCACGCTGCCGTGGTAGTCCTCCGTCTGGGGATGGACCTCGGGGTCGCCGTAGACCTCGGAGGTGGAGGCCAGCAGGTACCGGGCGCCCTTGGCCCGGGCCAGCCCCAGCGTCTTGTGGGTGCCCAGGCTGCCCACCTTCAGCGTCTTGATGGGCATCTCCAGGTAGTCCACCGGACTGGCGGGGGAGGCGAAGTGGAGGATCCCGTCCACGGGGCCCTCGACGTAGACGAACTCGGTGACGTCGTGGCGGACGAACCGGAAGCGGGCGTGGCCGATCAGGTGGGCGACGTTGTCCGGGTCGCCCGTGACCAGGTTGTCCATCCCCACGACCTCGTGGCCGTCGGAGAGGAAGCGCTCGGAGAGGTGGGAGCCCAGGAAGCCGGCCGCGCCGGTGATCAGGATCCTCACGGGTCGGGCGCTTCCACGACGCGACGGCCGACCGGGTGATAGCCGAACCCGCGCTCGGCCATCCGGTCCGGCTCGAAGAGGTTTCGTCCGTCGAAGACCACCGGCTCGGCCAGGGCCTCCCGCAGCCGGTCCCAGTCCGGCCGCCGGTACTGGAGCCACTCGGTCACCAGGATCAGGCCGTCGGCCCCCTGGCAGGCGGCGTACTCGTCGTTCGCGTATTCGACCCGGTCGCCGAACCGACGCCGGGCCTCCTCCATGGCCGCCGGGTCGTGGACGGCCACCTCCGCCCCGGCCTCCAGCAGCCCCTTCACCACCACGATGGCGGGCGCCTCCCGCATGTCGTCGGTCTCGGGCTTGAAGGAGAGGCCCCAGACGGCGAAGCGCCGGCCGGAGAGGTCCGGGCCGTAGACCGACTCGATCTTCCGGAGCAGGACCCGCTTCTGGCGCTCGTTGGCGCGATGGGTGGCCTCGACGACCGACAGCTCCACCCCCTCCTCCCGGCCCGTGCGGATCAGCGCCCGGACGTCCTTCGGGAAGCAGCTCCCGCCGTAGCCGGTCCCGGCGAAGAGGAAGGAGGGCCCGATGCGGGGATCCTCGCCGATGGCCCGGCGCACCGACGAGACGTCAGCCCCGGTGGCCTCGCACAGCTCGGCCACCTGGTTCATGAAGCTGATGCGGGTCGCCAGCATGGCGTTGGCGGCGTACTTGGTGAGCTCCGCGCTCTCCGGCGACATGAACAGGAGCGGGTTGCCCGTCCGCACGAACGGCTCGTAGAGCTCCTCCATCACCGGCCGGACCGCCTCCGACTCCACCCCGCACACCACCCGGTCGGGGTACATGAAGTCCTCGACCGCGTCCCCCTCCTTGAGGAACTCCGGGTTCGAGACCACGTGGAAGTCGACGTCGGTCCGCTCCTCGATGGCCGCCCGCACCTTCCGGGCGGTCCCCACCGGGACGGTGCTCTTGTTCACCACCGTCGTCCCGTCCTCCAGCGCCGGGGCGATCTCCCGGGCGACGG
>CAYVFM010000063.1:0-5615 GCA_964450995.1 uncultured Gemmatimonadota bacterium
CGAAGGGCACCAGCCCCAGCAGGTTCGCGTACAGGATGAAGAAGAAGAGCGCGATCACCAGCGGGACGTAGCGCTCGCCCCCCCGGCCGATGTTGGCCAGGGCGACGTCGTCCCGGAGGTAGAGGTAGAACGCCTCCATGGCGTTCAGGAGGCCGCCGGGCGCCTCCTCGCCCTGCTCGAGCTGCCGCGCCTCGCGGGCGGCGACCCACATCGTCGCCACCGTCAGCAGGCCCGCCAGGAGCAGGAAGACCACGTGCTTGGTGACCGACAGGTCGATGGTCAGCCCGGCCACGTGGACCGGCGGGAACGACGGGAGCTGGATCGAGAACAGGCCCAGGTCCCAGACCTGGGCGTCCATCACGTGGTGGAGCATCTCCTCGGTGCCCCACTCCCCTCCGTGGGCGGCACCCTCGGCCGCGTGGCCCCCGGCGCCGTGGCCGGCGGCCTCCTGGCCGTGCCCTCCCCCGTGGTCCTGCAGCGCCGCGTCGGCGCCCAGGAACGTGGCTGCGATTCCCGTCATCTCGTCCGTCGTTCCGGTTTCGTTTCCTCGCGCCCCGGCTGCCGCTTCCAGAGCCAGAGCGCCTCGAGCATCAGCCCGGCGAACACCGCCGCCCCGTAGGCCAGCAGGACCACCCGGGCCGGCCCGCCGGCCACGTCGCCCGCCACCGCCAGGACGGCCAGCCCGCCGAAGCGGGCGGCGATGCCCCCCACCCAGCTTCGGACCGCCCGCTCGCCCCGGGCCAGGCGGCCGGCCAGCACCCAGAACGCGGGGGCCTGGACGACCCACGCGGTCCCGAGCCCCACGGCCACCGGGGCCGCGTGCTCCGGCCGGGCTCCGGCCCAGGCGAGGCCCGCCGCCGTCGTCGCGACGGCAGTCACCGCAAGGTAGCCGGCCCGCCCCCAGAGGCTACTCAAGCGCCGGTCCCGGGGTCGT
This sequence comes from uncultured Gemmatimonadota bacterium, assembly GCA_964450995.1. GTDB lineage: Bacteria > Gemmatimonadota > Gemmatimonadetes > Palauibacterales > Palauibacteraceae > CAYVFM01. The sequence continues at coordinate 935 of CAYVFM010000063.1, forward strand.
CCTCCCCGGCGTCTCCCCCGCCGAGCTTCCTCATCATGCTGTAGAAGCCTGCCCCGAAGCCCACGAAGACGCCCACCAGGACCAGGGCCGGCGCCGTGCCGAGCCGCTCGTCCGCCCACGTTCCGAGCCACGCGAAGAGGGCCGTCGAGAGGGCGATGGTGAGGCCATGGCCCGCGTAGCGGCCGAGCTCGGCGGTCGGCCCGGTCGTGGATCCGTCGCGGCCGCCCGTCCTCTCTTCCTGCTCTCCGGGGCCGGGCGGCGTCACGTCGTGATGGCTCCAGGTGGAGTCGGCGGCGATCTTACCCGCTTGTGAAAAATTTCGCAAGCCCGTCGATCTTGACGTGCCGGAGCGGCCGGATCTAGCTTTCCCGCGTCCCCGATCGGCGTCCGCCGACCGGCCGTTCCGTCTCGCAAGGAGCGGGCCGTCGAAGCCGAAACGTGCCGCCGGCCCCGGCCGCCGGTCCGGCGGCACGGAACCAGCATCTCCCCTCGCCCCCCCACGATGATCGGCACCGGCCTCTTCTTCGTCCTCCTCCTCGCGCTGTCGGGCTTCTTCTCGGGCTCGGAGATCGCGCTCTTCTCCGTCTCCCAGGCCCGCGCCCGGGCCCTGCAGGAGGAGGGCCATCACGGGGCCGACGCCCTGGTGGAGATGAAGTCGTCGCCGGACCGGCTGCTGGTCACCATCCTCATCGGCAACAACGTCGTGAACATCGGCGCGGCCTCGGTGGCCACCTGGCTCGCCACCGACGCGCTGGGCTCGACCGGCGTCGGGGTGGCCACGGGCGTGGTGACCCTGCTGGTCCTCTTCTTCGGCGAGATCGCCCCCAAGAGCTACGCGGCCGCCCACGCCGCCCGGCTGTCGCTGGTGGCCGCACCGATCCTGCGCGGCCTCTCGCGGCTGCTCTATCCCCTGGTGGCGCCGCTGACGGCCCTGAACCGCCGGATGGTTCCCCTGAAGGGGCGGCGCGGCCAGGGGGTGACCGAGGGCGAGATCCGGACGATGACCCAGATGGGCCACCTGGCCGGCTCCATCGACGAGCACGAGCGGGAGATCATCGAGCGGGCCTTCCTCCTGGACACGACGCGCGTCTGGGAGGTGATGGTGCCCCGGGTGGACGTCTTCGCCTGGGAGGCGGACCGCAGCCTGCTGGAGATCATGGGCGACCTGGCCCGGGTGCCCTACAGCCGGATCCCGGTCTACCGGGACTCGCTGGACGACATCGCCGGCATCCTCTACCTCCGGGACGCCTACCAGGCCCTGGTGGCCGGCCGCGACGACCTGACCCTCGGCACCCTGGCCCGGGAGGCGTTCTTCGTCCCCGAGACCGTGCCCCTCATCGAGGCCCTGGGGGAGTTCCAGTCGCGGCGGATGCACATGGGGATCGTCGTGGACGAGTACGGGGGCACCGACGGGCTGGTGACGCTGGAGGACATCCTCGAGGAGCTGGTGGGCGAGATCGAGGACGAGGTGGACGTCCCGGAGGAGACCCTGGTCCGGATCCACCGGGACGAGGTGCTGGTGGACGGGTCCACCGACCTCCGCCAGATCAACGAGTACTTCCAGACCGACCTGCCCACCCTGGAGCACCGGTCGCTGAACGGCTACCTGCTGGAGGAGCTGGAGCGGGTCCCCCAGCCGGGCGAGGTCGTGGCCCGCGACGGTCTCCTCCTCGAGGTGCTGGGCGCCACCGACACCCAGGTGACCCGGGTGCGGGTGGCCCGCCGGGACGACCGCCACCGGGAGGGACGGCCCGGCGCCGAACGCCCCGGAGCAGGGCCGGGCGCCGGGGGCGCGGCCGGGTCGGAATGAGCCCCGGCGTCCTGGTGGTGGGCGGGGGTGTGGCCGGCGCGGCCGCGGCCCTGGCCCTCCGGGAGCGCGGGGCCGAGGTCCTCCTGCTGGAGCGGGAGTCCCCCGGCGCGCGGGCCACCGGCGCCTCGGCCGGCATGCTGGCCCCGCAGTACGAGGCGGAGTGGCCGGAGCCCGTCTTCCGCCTCGGGCTCCGGGGCCGGGCGATGCACCCGGGCTGGGTGGAGCGGCTGGCGGAGCTGGCCGGCGTGGAGCTCCGGGTCCGGACCCCGGGGATGCTCGTCCCCGCCTTCGACCGCCACGAGGCCCGGCGCCTGGAGGACCGGGCCCGGTGGCAGCGGGAGGAGGGCCTCCCGGCCGAGATGCTGGACCCGGGAGCGGCCCGGGAGCTCCAGCCCGGCGCGGGCCGGGGGGCCGTGGCCTTCCTCCGGCTCCCGGAGGAGGCCGTGGTGGACGCGCAGGTCCTGGCCCGCGCCCTGCCGGGGGCCCTGGCCTCGGCCGGCGTGCGGACGGTCCGGGCGGAAGCGGCCGGGCTGGCGGTGGAGGGGGCCGGGGTCCGGGGCGTCCGGCTCGGGGACGGCCGCTCCCTGGAGGCCGACCGGGTGGTCCTGGCCGCGGGGGCCTGGAGCGGCGAGCTGGAGGGGCTCCCCCGCCCCCTGCCCGTGCGCCCGGTCCGGGGCCAGATGCTGCGCTACCCGCCGGGCTCGGCGGAGCTGGCCTGCCTGCTGGCCAACCTGGGCGGCCGCTACCTGGTCCCCCGCGAGGACGGCACCGTCCTGGCCGGGAGCACCATGGAGGCGGCGGGCTTCGACGCCTCCGCCACCGAGACGGGGGCCCGGACGGTGCGCCGCGCGGCCGAGCGGCTGCTGCCGGCGCTGGAGGGGGTCGAGCCCGCCGAGCGCTGGGCGGGCCTCCGCCCGGGGACCCCCGACGAGATGCCGATCCTGGGCCCCGACCCCGACGTCGACGGGCTGGTCTACGCCACCGGCTTCGGCCGCAACGGGATCCTCCTGGCCCCCGCCGCCGGCCGGATGGCCGCGGAGCTGGCGCTGGGCCGGGAGCCGGAGGACGACTGGCGTCCCTTCCGCCCGGACCGGTTCGGGGGGGAGGTGGCCCGCCCGCCGGAGCCCGGCGCCCGGGGCCCCGGGCGGGGGCGCTAGAAGAGCCCGAGGTACCAGGCGACCAGGGCGTCGCCGGCCACGAAGGTGATGGCCGCCCCGAGCGCCAGGAAGACCCCGAAGGGCACCAGCTTCCCCGTCTTCAGGCTCACCGGTCCGAAGACCGCCGCGCCCGCGGCCGCGCCCAGGAAGACGGTGAGGAGGGCGCCCACCGGGCCGAGGAAGGCGCCGACCATGGCCATCATCTTCATGTCGCCGCCCCCCATCGCCGGCTTCCGGAAGGCCTTCTCCCCCGCCCAGCCGACGGCCCAGAGCACGGCGTAGCCCGTGACGGCGCCGGCCAGCGCCATCAGGGGCCGGGGCTCGCCGGGCAGCAGGGAGAGGGCCAGCCCCGCCCCCAGCCCCCCCAGGCTCAGGGCGTCGGGGATCAGGTAGTGGCGGGCGTCGATCACGGCGATCGCCAGCAGGAGGCTCCCCAGCACCGCGCCGGCCAGCGCCTGCCAGGTGGGGCCGTAGAGGAGCGCCGAGCCCACCCAGATCGCGGTCCCCGCCGCCTCCACCGCCGGGTAGATGGCCGAGATGCCCTCGCCGCAGTGGCGGCACCGGCCCCGGAGCCAGAGCCAGCTCAGCAGGGGCACGTTGTCGTACCAGGCGATCCGGGCGGCACAGCGGGGACAGCGGGACCGCGGCCGGACGACGCTCTCCCCCTCGGGCAGGCGGGCGATGCACACGTTGAGGAACGAGCCCACCGCCGCGCCGACGATGCCGGCGTAGACCGGGAAGAGGACCCCGGCGGTCATCGCGTCCCCCCGTCGGGCCGCCCCGCGTCCGGCCCGCTCATCCGCGCCTCGCCGAGAAGATCCGGTCCATCAGGAGCGCCGCCGCCACCGCCACGTTCAGCGACTCGGCGCCGCCGGGCAGGCGGACGGCCACCCGTCGGTCGGCGGCCCCCAGGATCTCCTCCCGCACCCCGGCGCCCTCGTTCCCGAGCACCAGCGCCACCTCCCGGGGCACCCGGTCGTCGCCCCGGCCCACGTCCTCGCCGGCGGCGTCGGCGGCCCAGAGGGGCGTCCCGCGCTCGCGGATCCAGCGTCCCGCCTCCGGCCACTCGTCGTCCAGGACCGGGAGCCGGAAGAGGGCGCCCGCCGAGGCCCGGACCGTCTTGGGGTTCCAGAGGTCCACCGTCCCCTTGAGCGCCAGCGCCCCGGCGGCCCCCAGGGCCTCGGCGGTGCGCAGGATCGTCCCGGCGTTGCCGGGGTCCTGGACCGCGTCCAGGACCACCAGGTCGCCGCCCTCCAGGTCGGCGCGGTCCCGGACCGGGATCTCGGCCACCGCCAGCACGTCCTGGGGCGTCACGGTGTCGGCGAACTCGGCCAGCTCGCCGCGGTCGACCCGCTCCGCCTCCACCCCGGCCTCCCGGGCCCGGCGGAGCACCTCCGCCGACGCGGGCTCCTCCTCCGCCCCGTCGGTGTAGAGCAGGTGGCGGACGGCGAGGCCCGAGGCCAGGAGGTCGCCCACCAGGCGATGGCCCTCCGCCAGGAAGAGGCCGTGCTCGGCGCGCCCCTTGCGGCGCTTGAGGGCCCGCCAACGTTTGGCCTGGGCGCGGCTCGGCATGACGGCTCCGTGTCGGGGGACCGGACCGGGCGTGGGCTCGGCCGGGAGGGGGACGCGACGGCCCGCCGCCCGGGAACCTCGCGGGAGGGAAAGATGAACGCGGACCAGCCTCGGCCGTCAAGCGACCGGCTCGCCGCCCGGG
>CAYVFM010000063.1:5715-8135 GCA_964450995.1 uncultured Gemmatimonadota bacterium
GTGGCCGGCAGCGACTCGGGCGGCGGCGCCGGCGTGCAGGCCGACCTCAAGACCTTCCACGCCTTCGGCGTCTTCGGCACCTCGGCGATCACCGCGGTGACCGCCCAGGACACCCGGGGCGTCACCGACGTCCAGGCGATCCGTCCCGAGACGGTCCGGGCCCAGGTGCGGGCCGTGGCCGGGGACCTCGAGCCGGCGGCCTGCAAGTCGGGGATGCTGGCCGACGGGCCGGTGGTGGGGGCGGTGGCCGACGCCCTGGAGGAGGCCTCGATCCCCGCCTACGTCCTGGACCCGGTGATGGTGGCCCAGAGCGGCGACCGCCTCCTGGAGCGGGCCGCCGTCCGGGCCCTCCGCGAGCGCCTGGTGCCGATGGCGGACCTCGTCACGCCGAACCTGGAGGAGGCCGCGATCCTGGCCGGGCTGGACGCCGTGGAGGACGAGGACGGCATGCGGCGGGCGGCCGAGGCGATCCGGGATCAGGGCGCGGACGCCGTGCTCGTCACCGGGGGGCACCTCTCCGGCGACCGGGTGCTGGACCTCCTCCTGGACGAGGAGGGGTGGAGGGCCTGGCCGGGGGAGCGCATCGCCACCGGGAACGGCCACGGCACCGGCTGCACGCTCTCGGCCGGGGCGGCCGCCGGGCTGGCCCTGGGGCGGGACCTCCGGGACGCCGTGGACGTGGCCGTGCGCTTCACCCGCCGGGCGATCCGGACGGCGCCCGACCTGGGCGGCGGAAACGGCCCGCTGAACCACTGGGCCCCGGTCCCGGCGGCCCCCTCCGGAGACTGAAGCGGGTCCCCGGCGGGCCGGGACGGGACGGCCCGCCCTGTCGCTCAGTACGCCCGGCTCTCGGGCCGGTCCCGCCAGGCGCGGAACAGCTCCACGCATGCCTCCCGCTCCACGCCGCCCTCCAGCTCTACCGGGCTCCCGCCCCGCTCCTTCATCTCCCGGTTCGAGACGGTCAGCTCGTTGAAGCCGGCGTCCCGGGCGTCCTCGATCCGGGCCCCGTAGACGATCCTGTCCAGCCGGGCCCAGTGGCACGCGGCGAAGCACATCGGGCAGGGCTCGCAGGTGGTGAAGATCTCGCAGCCCGAGAGGTCCACCGTCCCCAGGCGGCGGCACGCCTCCCGGATGGCGTGGACCTCGGCGTGGGCCGTGATGTCGGTGCTCGCCCACACCACGTTGTGCTCGCAGGCCACCACCTCGCCGTCCCGGACGACGCAGGCGCCGAAAGGGGTCTGGCCCTCCTCGATCCCCTCCCGGGCCCGCTCGATCGCCCGGCGCATGAGACGCCGGTCCCGCTCCGCCCGATCCGCGCGGCCGCCGGTCACGTCCAGCCCTCCTCCCCGGCGATCCGCCGGACGGCCCCCTCCATCAGCCCCTGGAAGGCGTCGGCCACCCGCTCGGTGGTCTCCAGCACCTCCTCGTGGCTCAGGGGCTCGGCCGTCACCCCCGCGGCGTAGTTGGTCAGGCAGCTCACCGCCGCGCACCGCACGCCCGTCGCCCGGGCGGCCAGCGCCGCCGGCACCGTGGACATCCCCACGGCGTCGGCGCCGAAGCGCCGGAGCATCCGGACCTCGGCGGGCGTCTCGTAGCTCGGGCCCAGCATGGCGGCGTAGACCCCCTCCCGGAGCCCGATCCCCCGCTCCCGGGCCTCGGCCCGCACGGCCGCCCGGAGGTCGGGGTCCCAGCACTCGTGGAGGTCGGGCCAGCGGTCCTCCCCCTCGACCACGGGCCCCCGGAGCGGGCTCCGGAAGGTCAGGTTCAGGTGGTCGGCCAGGAGCATCAGCTCCCCCGGCGAGAAGCGGCGGTTCACCACCCCAGCCGCGTTGCTGAGCAGGAGGACCTCCACCCCGAGCCGGGCCATCACCCGGACCGGGAGGGCCAGGTCGGCGGGGGCGTGCCCCTCGTAGAGGTGGGCCCGGCCCGCCTGCCCCAGGACCTGCACGCCCCCGAGGCGGCCGGAGACCAGCTCGCCGGCGTGGCCCTCCACCGTGCCGGCCGGCCAGCCGGGGATCTCGCCGTACGGGAGCCGGCGGGCCTCCCGGAAGCGCTCCGCGAGCCCGCCCAGGCCCGAGCCCAGCACCACGGCGATCCGGGGGCGGCGCCCGTCCAGCCAGGCCCGCACCGCCTCGGCCGCCCGCCCGGGGTCGCCCGCCCCGCCGCCCGTGCCCGACCGACGGGCGGCACCGGCCGCGTGCTCCGCCGCCGGGCTCACACCAGCACCCCGGCGAAGGTGGCCGTCATCCAGGTGGCCACGGTGCCGCCCAGCATGGCCCGGAGCCCGAGCTTCGAGAGGTCCTGCCGGCGGTCCGGGGCGATGCCGCCGATGCCGCCGATCTGGATGGCGATGGAGCTGAAGTTGGCGAAGCCGGTGAGGGCGTAGGTGGCGATGACCACCGACTTCCGCGAGAGCTGCG
>CAYVFM010000064.1:0-8056 GCA_964450995.1 uncultured Gemmatimonadota bacterium
CACCGCCTCCGCCGCGGCGTCGAAGGCCCCGTGGCCGGAGCCGAGGTGGGTCTCGGCGTCCCGGACGCGCCCCTCGGGTCCCACCAGGACCCAGAAGCGGGCCCAGGTCTCGGGCGAGAGGTCGAGCTCCCGGATCACCGGGATCACCGCGGCCTTCAGGAGGCCGTCCAGGTAGTCCCCGTCCCGCAACACCGGGCCCCGATCGTAGGGGGTGTAGACGGGGCCCAGCGACCGGAGGCTGTCGATGGAGGTGACGGTGACGGGGCCGTGGGGATAGGCACCGGCGTCCCCGGGGGAGGGCCGGCGGTCGGCCGCGGCGGAGTCCGACCCCTGCCCGCGCCGGGCCTCGAGGGCCCGGGCCGAGTCGCGGAGGGCCCGGAGCGCGCTGTCGCCGCCGGCCGGCCGGGCCGGGAGGGCGGTGTCCCCGACCGCCGCGGTCGTCCGGGCGGTGTCGGCCGGGGCGCTGCCGCCGGCGCCCCCGTTCCCGCCGGCAGGCCGCGCGGACGAGCAGCCCGCGGCCAGGACCAGGGCAGCGGCGAGGGCGGCGGCGGTCCGCGGACCGCTCACGCCGCTCCGCCCTCCCCCTCGGCGCGCTTGTCCCGCTCCTTGCGGACGGCGGTCGTCAGGATCAGCGCGAAGCCGCCCCAGACGAAGCCCAGGATCAGGACCATGACGGCGATGGTGGTGGCCGACATCTCCAGCCTCTCCTCGGGGTCAGCGGCGCAGCGACGGCGCGGGAACGCGGCTCGTGCGCCCGCGGGATCGCGGGGCACGGCCCAATGTATCCGCGCGGCCGACGGTCCGCACGGGGCCCGGGCGATCCCCCTCGGACGCCGGCGAAGGCGCCGCGCGGCGCCCGAAACACGTCGGCTGTCCCGACCGTAGGGCCCCCTGCCACCGGCCGCCGGACGGCTCGGCGTCGAGCGCGGTCACGGAACGGTCCCCGCGTTGCCCCCCGGACGAGCCGGACTCGCGATCGACCTTTCATCACCGACAGAAACGAGCAGATGACCGAATCCACGCTTCCCGCCTCGCTCGCTCCGCGCACCGGGGCCTTCGCGGCCCTCCTCGCCCTCGCGGCCGGCCTCGCCGGCTGCTCGGAGACGACCGCCCCGCCGGACGGGCGCCAGCTCGACTTCGACTTCCGCGCCGACGCCTCCGGCTGGGAGGCGGACTTCACCGACTTCCCCGAGGGCCGGGACGCGGACGTGAACTTCGAGGCCGGGGTCCGGCCCCTGCCCGACCCGCTCGAGGGCCAGTCGCTCTTCCACCGCGGGGACAACTTCTCCGACGACCTCTTCATGTACTTCAAGCGCCGGGTCGACGGGCTGGAGCCGGGGGCGCGCTACCGCGCCGGCTTCGAGATCCGATTCGCCTCGGACGAGGGCCAGGACTGCGACGTCGGCAAGGCCCCCAACGTCGTCGTGAAGGCGGGCGCGGCGGCGACCGAGCCGGTCCGCATGGTCGACGACCGGGGCAACGTGCGACTCAGCGTCGACAAGGGGAGCCAGCGGAACCCGGGCGAGAACGCCCTCGTGCTGGGCGACATCCGGAACGGTCAGCCGGGCTGCGGCGACGACCTGCCCTTCGCCGAGGAGACGGTGACCGTGGAGGAGACGATCACGGTGTCTGCCGACGACGACGGCGGGCTCTGGCTCTTCTTCGGGACGGAGTCCGCCTTCGAGGTCCCCCACGAGCTGTACTTCACGGAGCTGCGGGTGAGGCTGGAGGCCGCCGGGCCCTGACGGCCGGCCCTGAGGCCCGCCGTCCGGCGAGCTCCCTTCAGCCCCCCAGCGGCGCGAACCGCGCCGTGAAGTGCCGCAGGGCCGGCGGCGCCTCGGTGATCCGGTAGCCGCCGATCGCCTCGCGGCGCTCCCAGACGTTGAGGATCGCCTCCACCACGTAGTCCACGTGGCTCTGGGTGTAGACCCGCCGGGGCAGGGCCAGCCGCACCAGCTCGTTCCGGGCCGGCACCTCCTCGCCGGTCTCCGGGTCCTCCCGGCCGAACATCACGCTGCCGATCTCGACGGCCCGGATGCCGGCCTCGCGGTAGAGCTCCACGCAGAGTGCGATGCCGGGGTACTCCAGCGGCTCGACGTTCGGGCAGAAGGCGTCGGCGTCCAGGTAGACGGCGTGGCCGCCGGGCGGCTCGACGATGGGCACCCCGGCGTCGGCCACGTGGCGGCCCAGGTAGGCGGTGGAGGTGATCCGGTAGCTGAGGTAGTCCGGCTCCAGGGCCTCCTCCAGGCCCACGGCGATGGCCTCCAGGTCCCGGCCGGCCATGCCCCCGTAGGTGGGGAATCCCTCGGTGAGGATCAGCAGGTCCTTCTCCTCGCGGGCCAGCTCCTCGTCGTCGGTGGCCAGGAAGCCGCCGATGTTGGCCATCCCGTCCTTCTTCGCCGACATGGTGCAGCCGTCGGCGCAGGCGAACATCTCCCGGGCGATCTCCTTCAGCGACGCGTCCCCCCAGCCGTCCTCGCGCTGCTGGATGAAGTAGGCGTTCTCGGCGAAGCGGCAGGCGTCCAGGTAGAGCGGGATCCCGTGCTCGCGGCAGATCTCGGAGGCGGCCCGGAGGTTGGCCATCGAAACCGGCTGGCCGCCGCCCGAGTTGTTCGTGACGGTGACCATGGCCAGCGGGATTCGGTCCGCCCCGTGCTCCTCGATGGCCCGCTCCAGCCCCTCCAGGTCGATGTCGCCCTTGAAGGGGTGCCGGGAGGCGAGGTCGCGGGACTCTTCGCAGGGGAGGTCCAGGGCCTCGGCCCCCTGCGCCTCGACGTTGGCCCGGGTCGTGTCGAAGTGGGTGTTGTTGGGCACCACGTCCCCGGGCGAGCAGGTGGTGCTGAAGAGGATGCGCTCGGCCGCCCGCCCCTGGTGGGTGGGGATGACGTGGCGGAAGCCGAAGATGTCCCGGATGGTCTCCTCGAAGCGGTAGAAGCTCTCCGAGCCGGCGTAGGACTCGTCGCCCCGCATCACGCCCGACCACTGGTTCGCGCTCATGGCGCCGGTGCCGCTGTCGGTGAGCAGGTCGATGAGGACGTCCCGGGCCCGGAGCCGGAAGACGTTGTAGTCGGCCCCGGCGATCAACCGCTCCCGCTCCTCCCGGCTGGTCATCCGGATCGGCTCGACGCTCTTGATCCGGAAGGGCTCGATGATCGTGTCCATGTGGGACTCCTGGGCCCCCTCCGGACGGCCGGGCCAGGGCGGCGTGTCCTCAGACACCCTCGCCCCCGTGGCCCCTGAGGCCCAGCGTGTCGACGATGCCGCGCATCGCGTCGACGACGAAGGCGATGTGCTCGTCCATCTCCTCGCCCAGCTCGTCCACCGCCTCCCGGATGTGCTCGCGGTCGACGCCGGAGGCGAACGAGGAATCCTTCATCTTCTTCGTCACCGACGGCGGCTCCAGGTCCATGATCCCGTTCGGCCGGACCAGGGCGCAGGCGACGATGAAGCCGGTGAGCTCGTCCACCGCCCGCAGCGCCTTCGCCATCCGGGTGTCGGCCGGCACCCCGGTGTAGGGGGCGTGGGCCAGGACGGCCCGGCGGACGTCCTCGGGCCAGCCCTCTTCCTCCAGGATCCGCACCCCCCGGGCCGGGTGGTCCTCGTCGGGCTTCCGGTCCTCGTTGGGCCAGCGCTCGTAGTCGAAGTCGTGGATCAGGCCGGTCAGCCCCCACCGGGTCGGGTCCTCACCGTACTTCCCGGCGTACGCCCGCATCGCCGCCTCCACGGCGTACATGTGCTTCCGGAGGTTCTCGTTCTCCGTGTACTCGTGCATCAGGGCCAGCGCCTCCTCGCGGGAGGGCAGGTCCGGATCGCCGTCGCCGGCGGGCTCGTCGTACTCGGGGGGCTCGACCATCGGGTCCTCCTGTCGGCTCGGGATCGGGTGTTACGCAGGGGGCGTAATCAGGCGGTCGGCTCCTCGCCGTCTCCCCCCCGCTCCTCCTCCGGGTCCCCGGCTTCCTCCCGCGGATCGGGACGGCCGTGCCCCGGGCGCTCGATGAGCTCGGCCCGGGTCAGGGCCCGCTCGCCGAAGCGGTCGGCCACGGCGTCCACGGCCCGGGCCACCTGCTCGTCGGCGGCCTCGCCCTCGCGTCCGAAGAGCGTGAGCTGGCGGGCGTCCTCGTCCACCAGCCCCGACACGCTGACCCCGACCAGGCGGATCTCCCGGTCGGGCCGGTCGGCCTCGGCCAGCAGGCCCCGTGCGGCGGACCAGATGCGCTCGGTGGTGTGGACGGGCCGGTCGAGGGTGGTCTGCCGGGTGATGGTGTCGAAGCTCGCCCACCGCAGCTTCAGGGTCACCGTGGACCCTGCCAGCCCCTTGCGTCGGAGCGCAAGCGCCGTGTCCTCGCACAGCGCCAGCAGCCGCCGGGCCACGACCTCCCGATCCGCCACGTCGCGGGCGAAGGTGTGCTCCTTGCCCAGCGACTTCCGCTCCCGCTCCGGCGAGACGGGGCGCTCGTCCACCCCGCGGGCCAGCTCGTGGAAGCGCCGCCCGCGGGCCTCACCGAAGGCCTCGATCATCCGCCGGAGCGGGAGGTCGGCCGCCTCGCCGATGGTCCCCACGCCCATCTCCCGGAAGCGCGCCACGGCCTTCGGCCCCGCGCCCCACAGCCGGTCGATCTCCAGCGGGGCCAGGAAGTCCCGCTCCTCGCCCGGCGGCACCACCACCAGGGCGTCGGGCTTCTCCAGGTCGCTGGCGATCTTGGCCACGAACTTCGAGGTGGCCACGCCGATGCTCGCGGTGAGCTCCTGCTCCTCGCGGATCTCCCGGCGGATCCGGACGGCGATCTCCCGCCCCTCGCCGAAGAGCCGCCGGCTGGCGGTGACGTCCAGGAAGGCCTCGTCGATGGAGAGCGGCTCCACCTGGTCGGTGTAGCGCTCCAGGACGGAGAAGATCGCCCGGGAGGCCTCCCGGTAGAGCTCGCCCCGGGGGCGGAGGAAGACGGCGTCGGGGCATCGGCGCCAGGCTTCCGAGATCGGCTGGGCGGAGTGGATGCCGTACTCCCGGGCCTCGTAGCTCGCGGCCGCCACCACCCCGCGCCCCTCCCCCTCCTCGGGGTCGGCGCCCACCACCACCGGCCGGCCCTCCAGCTCCGGCCGCTCCCGCACCTCCACCGAGGCGAAGAAGGCGTCCATGTCGACGTGGAGGATCGTCCGGGGCATGGCTCAGGCGGGGGCCTCCTCGCGCCCGGCCCGCTCCTCCAGGATCCGGCGGACCCGGGCCGGGGCGTCGCTCAGGAGCCCGTCGACGCCCATCGCGAGGAGGGCCCGCATCCGGTCGGGGCGGTTCACCGTCCAGACGTGGACGCCGAGCCCGTCGCGGTGCGCCCGGTCGACGAACCGCCCGGTGACGATCCGGATCAGGCCCCTCCGCTCGGGGACCACCAGCGCGTCGGCGTCGGGCGCGGCCAGCGCGCCCAGGCCGACCTTCCCCAGCAGGACGTAGGGGACCAGCTCGTCCTCCCACGCGCCCCGCCAGCGGGCCAGCCGCGACGGCGGGCCGGCCGCCTCGGGGTCGAAGCCGCCCACCAGCATCCGCTCCGCGGCGTCGGGCCGGTCCTCCAGCCAGGTGGCCAGCCGCTGGCCGGCGGCGACGGACTTCAGCTCGACGATGGCCGGGAGGTCGCCGAGGGCGTCCAGCGCCTCGGCCAGCGTGGGGACCCGGACACCCTCCCCCCGGAAGGGATGGCTGCGGCCGCCGTCGGCCGTGAAGGAGTGGCCGGCGTCCAGCTCCCGGATCTCCTCCAGCGTCATCTCGGTCACGGCCCCGGTCCCGTCAGTGGTCCGGTCCACCGTCTCGTCGTGGATCAGCACGAGCCGCCGGTCCACGGTGGCGCGGAGGTCGAACTCCACGGCGTCGGCGCCGTCCTCGACGGCCCTCCGCAGGGAGGGCAGGGTGTTCTCCGGCGCAGCCGCGGCCGCGCCCCGGTGGCCGACGACCAGCGCCCCGTCGCGAGGCCCGAAGAAGCCGTCGGGAATCATCGGGTCCGGAGCGCTGGACCGGAGGCGGCCGGGACGGGAAGTTGGTGGGGGAGCATCGGCACCGGGAAGCTAGGCGTCCCGGGCGGCGCGCCGCCAGCCGGAGCGCCGCCGCCGGACGGGAGAAACCATGCGCGTGCTCGTCTGTCCCACCGCCTTCAAGGGCACCCTGGGCGCCGCCGCCGCGGCCGCGGCGCTGGCCCGGGGCGTCCGGGGCGCGCTCCCGGACGCCGACGTCCGGGAGATGCCCCTCTCCGACGGCGGGCCGGGGCTGCTGGACGCGCTCCGGGCCGCCGGGGCGGGCGAGTCGGTGGAGGAGGTCGAGGTGGCCGGGCCGCTCGGCGGGCCTGCGGCCGCGCGGATCCTGTGGACGGAGGGCGACGCGGCCGTCCTGGAGAGTGCCGACGCCTGCGGCCTGGCCCGCGTGCCCGAGGGCCGGGAGGACGCCCTCCGGGCCCACACCCGGGGCGTGGGCGAGGCGATCGGGGCGGCCGTGGCGCGTGGGGCGGCGCGGATCCTCGTGGGCCTGGGGGGCTCGGCCAGCACCGACGGCGGCACCGGGGCGGCCCGGGTCTTCGGCTGGCGCTTCCTGGACGGGGAGGGGCGGGAGCTGTCCCCCGGGGGCGGCGCCCTGGTCCGGCTCGCCCGGATCGCGCCCGGCCGTCGGCCTGCCGTACCGGTCACGGGGCTGGCCGACGTGGAGACCCCGCTGAACGGGGCCGCCGGCGCGGCCCGGACCTTCGGCCCCCAGAAGGGCGCCACCGCCGAAGAGGTCGAGAGGCTGGTGGACGGGCTCGAGCGGCTGGCGGACCGGCTGGAGGAGGACCTGGGCCGGGGGGAGGTGGCCGACCGCCCCGGCTCCGGCGCCGCCGGCGGTCTCGGGGCGGGGCTGGCCGCCTTCCTGGGCGCCGACCTCGTCCAGGGCGCCCGCTGGGTGATGGAGCGGACCGGCTTCGACGGGGCGCTGGCGGACGCCGACCTGGTGATCACCGGCGAGGGGGCCTGGGACGCCAGCAGCGCGGCCGGCAAGATCGTCGGCCGGGTCCTGGAGCGGGCCCGTGGGTCGGAGGTGCCGGTGGTCCTGGTCTGCGGCTCGGTGGAAGGCGACCCGGGTCCGGGCGTCCGGTGGGCCGACGGGGACGGCCGACGGCTGGACGCCGACGACCTGGCGGTGCTGGCCGGCCGGGAGGCCTCGGCCCTCGGGGGCTGAAGGCGGCCGCCGCCGCGCCTCAGAACGGCAGCGGCTCGCCCTCCCGTTCGGTGAGCTCCCGGTAGAGGTCCCGGAGGCGGCCGGTCACCGGGCCCTCCGCCCCCTCGCCGATCGTGCGGCCGTCCACCTCCACGGCGGGCACCAGCTCGCCCACCGTCCCCGTGGTGAAGCACTCGTCGGCGGCGTACACCTCGGACAGGCTGACCCGCGTCTCGGCGGCGGCGATCCCGTGCTCCCGACAGAGGTCGAGCACGATGCCCCGGGTGATCCCGGGCAGGCAGAAGTCGGCCCGGGGCGTGCGGACCTCCCCGTCCCGGACGACGAAGACGTTGGTGGCGTTGGTCTCGGCGACGTAGCCCTCCGGGTCCAGCATGAGCGCGTCGTCGGCGCCGGCCGCGTTGGCCTCGATCTTGGCCAGGATGTTGTTGATCAGGTTGGCGTGGTGGATCTTCGAGTCCACGCACTCGGGCGGGTTCCGCCGCACGGAGGCGGTGATCAGGCGCAGGCCGCCCTTCCCCTCGTAGCGGGGCGGCTTCCACTCGGCCAGCACGATGAGGGTGGGCCCGGACCGGTTCACCGCCGGGTCCATGTTCGAGGTGACCTTCTCCCCCCGCGTCAGCGTCAGGCGGACGTGGGCCTCGCCCCGCATCCCGTTCGCCTCCAGCGTGGCGAAGAGCGCCTCCCGGAGCTCCTCCTCCGGGGGGATCTCGTCGAAGGCCATCGCCCGGGCCGACCGCCGGAGCCGGTCCAGGTGGGGATCCAGGGCGAAGACCTTTCCGTCGTAGACCCGGATCCCCTCCCAGACGGCGTCCCCGCCCTGCACCACGCTGTCGAAGACGCTGACCTTCGCCTCCTCGCGGGGCACCAGCT
>CAYVFM010000065.1:0-8003 GCA_964450995.1 uncultured Gemmatimonadota bacterium
GCGTGCGGGCCGCCCACGTGGCCGAGGCCGTGAGCTACCGGGTGCTGGACGGGGAAGCGGGGTAGGGCCGGAGGCCCGTCTGGACGCCGCCGGGTCCGGGCCCAAGATTATGGGGACAGCCAGCAGCCCGGGCCCGGCCCCCCGAGCGCCGGCTCGCCCGGGCACCTCGGTCCCCGTACCGGGAGGTGCGGCCATGCAGGTCCGGGAGATCCTCGCCCGCAAGGGCACCGACGTCGTCGACGTTCCGCCCGACGCCACCGTCGCCGACGCCGTCCACGTGCTGGTGGAGCACGACATCGGCTCGGTGCTGGTGACCGACGCCGGACGGGTCCTGGGCATTCTCACCGAGCGGGACGTGCTCCGCCTGGCGGACGGGGGCCCCGACGCCCTCTCCCACACCCGCGTCACCGAGGCCATGACCCCGGAGGACGACCTCCTGGTGGGGAGCCCCGACCACGACACCCACTATTGCATGAACGTCATGACCGAGAACCGGGTCCGACACCTGCCGGTCATGGAGGACGGGGAGCTGCGGGGCATCGTCTCGATCGGCGACGTGGTGAACGCCTGCCGCCGGGACGCCGAGCACGAGAACCGCTACCTCAAGGACTACATCCGGGGCGAGATCCGCTGACGGCGGTCCCCGTCGGCGTCGGACGGCGGCGAGACGGCGGGGCCGCGGATCAGCCCCCGGAGCTCTCGCCCGAGTCCTCGTTCACCTGGAGGTCGGTCACCACCACCTCGGTCCGGACCTCCCCCGACTCGACGATCCGGCGGAGCTGCTCGAGCTGGTCGCCCATGGCCTGGCGCGCCTTCTCCCGCTGGTCCTCCGGGAGCTGCTCGATCTGCTGCTCGACGCGCTGGAGCTGCTGCCGGGCGCGCTCCAGCTCCTCCGCCGGCAGGGCGGCGCTCATGCCCTGCACCCGGATCGAGACCCGGAACGGGTGGAGCATTCCCTGCACCTCCCGGTAATCCTCGAACCCCGCCGTCAGCGACAGCGCCCTCGAGGCGGTGTCGGTGACCATCTTCCCCTGCAGCTCCAGCTTCCGGATGGCGTGGTTGCCGGTGTCCAGGTGGAGATCCAGCCGCTGGGGACGGAACTCGCCCGCGGCCCGGTCCGGCGTCATCGCGTCCAGCTCCAGGCCCTGGAAGTCGGTCACCGCCACGTGCCAGGTCCGGTGGCCGCCCACGTCGGCGTTGCCGACCAGCTCGGCGCGGTCGGCCAGGCGCGGGAAGAGCCGGTAGGGGTTGCCCCAGCCCCGGGGCATCCTGTTCACCGCCGAGTCGGCGCCCGCCCGGACGAAGACCGGGTGGCCGTCCATGGTGGTCTTCGCGAACCGGTTGGTCGTGGTCATCCCCATGACCCGCTGGGTCACCCGGTAGGTGTCGATGCCCTCCATCCGCTGCTCGTAGCGCTCCAGGGCCGTCCGGAGGATCTCCCCGGCCGACTGCGCCGTGGCCGGCGCGGGCGCGGTGGCGGCGACGATCGCCGCCGCGAGGACGATGGCTGGCAGGCCGCGGGCCGCACGCATGGGTCTCGCTTCCCGTGTCGAGGTGGTGGTCCGTTCGAGGCTCCACCGTTACCCTAACCGGCCGGGAGGCCGCCGCGCCAGGCGGCGACGCCCGCCGCCGGGCGGCCGGACGGTCCGACCGCCCCTGGAGAGACGATCCGCTGGCAAGGAGGGTCACGATGTCGCGACGTTCCGGAGTGCTCACCGTGCTGATCGCCGGCGCCCTGGCGGTCGCCTGCGCCGGCGAGGGACCGCCGGACGACGGGGACGGTGTCCGCCTGGTGGAGGGGACGCGCTCCACGCCGGGCTTCCCGGGGGCGAGCCTCTCCTTCGAGGCCCCGGAGCGGGGCGCCGTCGCGGGGGGCGACAGCCTGACGGCGCGGCTGAGCCTGGAGGGCTTCGAGCTGGGCGCGGCCACGCCCGGGGCGGAGGCCCGCGGGATCGCCATGTCCGACGGAGGCCAGCACGTCCACTTCATCGTGGACGAGCGGCCCTACCGCGCCCTCTACGACCTCTCGGACCCCGTCACGGTCGACGTCACCGGGCTGGAGCCCGGCCGGCACCTGCTGCGGGCGTTCGCCTCCCGTCAGTGGCACGAGAGCGTGAAATCCGACGGCGCCTTCGCCCTCACCTGGTTCGTGGTGGGGGACTCGGCCGCCGGGGACTTCGATCCCGGGGCCCCGATGCTCACCTACAGCCGGCCCAAGGGCACCTATGCCGGCGAGGCCGCCGACAGCGTGATGGTGGACTTCTGGGTCTCCAACGCCGAGCTGGGGACGGGGCAGGGAAGCCACGCCGTCCGGCTCACCGTGGACGACACGCTGGACTGGGAGCTCACCGAGTGGGCGCCCCACTACGTCCTGGGGCTCGACGAGGGCACCCACACCTTCCGGCTGGAGCTGCTGGACCCGGACGGGAGCCCGGTGCCGGGCGACCACAACGCCACCGAGCGGGAGATCGTCGTGGAGCGTTCCGGCGGCGGGGACGGCTGAAGCCCGGGCGGGCGCGCCGCCGGCTCCCCCGCCGCTCTCAGCTCTCCGGGAGCGCCGCCGAGCCGGCGGCCCCGGCGTCGGCGGCGGCCAGCTCCCGGGCCCGGGCGTCCCGGTCCGGCCCGGGCGGCGTCTCGCCCCGGCCCAGCGCCAGGAACGCCGCCAGCAGGCCGTGGCCGTGCTCGGTGAGCACCGCCTCGGGATGGAACTGCACCCCCCAGACCGGCAGCTCCCGGTGGCGCAGGGCCATCACCTCTCCCTCCTCCGTCCAGGCGGTCACCTCCAGGGCGTCGGGCAGCGAGGCCCGGTCGACCACCAGCGAGTGATAGCGGACGACCTCCAGCGGATCGGGCAGGCCGGTGAAGAGCCCGTCGCCCGTGTGGCGGACGGCGGACCGCTTGCCGTGCATGGGGCGCCGCGCCCGGACGACCTCCCCGCCGAAGACCTCGCCCACGCACTGGTGGCCGAGGCAGACGCCCAGGATCGGGACCTCGCCGGCCAGCCCCTCCACCAGCTCGTTGGCCACGCCCGCCTCGGAGGGGGTGCAGGGGCCCGGGGAGATCACCAGGTGGGTGGGTCCGAGGGCCCGGACCTCCTCCAGGCCGAGCCGGTCGTTCCGGCGGACGTCCACCTCCTCGCCCAGCTCCCGGAGGTAGCGGGCCAGGTTGTGGACGAACGAGTCGTAGTTGTCCAGCAGCAGGATCACGGTCGCTCCTCGCGGCGCGGGCTCACGGGCCCGTCTCCAGCGTCACGGCGGCCGACTGGCCGAAGGACTCCTCGACCTCCATCTCCACCCGCCGCGGGCTCGCGGCCCCGGCCTCCTCCAGCTCGGCCACGAGCCGCCGGGCCAGGTGGCCGGCGATGCGCTCGGCGGTGGTGTTGTCCACCGGGAGGACGACGACGTCGCGCTCGGGGAACCGGTACTCCAGATCGCCGCGGAGCGCCCGGACGGACCCGTCCTCCCGCCGCACCTCGATCTCGTCGCTCTCGCCCGGGAGGAGGGTGCGGTGGTCCAGCCGGCCCACCAGCCCCTCCACGATCTCCTGGAGGACCAGGAAGTCCACCACCAGCCCGTGCTCGTCCGGCTCCCCCTCCACCGTCACCGAGACGCGGTAGTTGTGGCCGTGGAGGGACTCACAGCAGCCGCCGCCGTAGGTGATGAAGTGGGCGGCGCAGAAGACCAGGTCCTCCCGGTCCAGGTGGACGCGGTAGCTCTCCATGGACGGCGCGCTCCCGGTTCGATGCTCTGCGGTCGGGGCCCCGCCTCCCGGCGCGGAGGCCCCGGCGGGGCTCGGTCCCTGAATGTGTCCGTCGGCCCGGCGCCGGGGAAGGGGCGGGGGCCCGAAACGGCGCCGGCCGATCGGCGTATGGAAGGAGGGTTCGTCGCGCTCCCCGCGCCCCGGCCCGGGCGGCCGGGGCGCCGACGTGCCGCGAGTCGTCGGGATCGACCGGCGGGGCGCGGGCTTCCCATCGCGACGCCACGACGGAGGACCATGCGACTGTTCGTCGCCATCAACCTGCCCGACGAGGTCCGGGACGCGGTCCGCGAGGCCGTGCGTCCCCTCGAGGAACGGGGGCTGCCGGCCCGGTGGCTGGACCCCGGCAGCTACCACGTCACGATGAAGTTCATCGGGGAGGTCCGGCCCGGGAGCGAGGAGGAGCACGTGGAGGTCCTGCGCCGTGTCTGCTCCGGCTACCGGCCCGCCGACCTGCGGCTCGAAGAGGTGGGCGCCTTCCCCTCCCTCCGCCGGCCCAACGTCGTCTGGGTGGGCGTCGATCCCACCCCCCAGCTCCGCGCCCTGAAGCACGACCTCGAGCACGGCTTCGCCAGCCTGGGCGTGGATCGGGAGACCCGGGCGTTCCGGCCCCACGTCACCGTGGCGCGGGCGCACGACGACGCCAACGCCGGCGAGTTCCGGGCGCTGGAGGACCTGGCCCGGGAGATCGACGTGGACGCCGCCTTCACCGCGGGGCACCTGGACCTGATGCGCAGCCGCCTTCGCTCCGAGGGGGCGGTCTACTCGGTCGAGCGGCAGGTGCCCCTCTCCGGGGGCGAGGACGACGATGGCTGAGAGGGCGCGCCGGCCGCGAGGGAGCGGGTGACGGGCCCCGGCCGGCGGCGCGGCCGCGTCGTCGGGCTCCTGGCGCTGGTGGCCGTGGCGGCCGCCGCCTGGGCGCTCCGGGACGACCTCCGGGGGGTCTGGGACGGGATCGCGCGGTCCGGCGACCGCCCCGCGGCGGAGGCGTCGGCCGGTGACGCGGGCGCCGACAGCGGACCGGCTGCGGACGGGCGGGACGTACCGGTCGGGTTCGGGGCGGGTGGCGGGTCCGCCGCCGCGGCCGCCCCCGACTCGGGGACGGCCGGCCCCGGTGACCAGGGCCCGGACCGGGCGGGAGTGGACGAGGACACCGGCGGCGGGGAGCCCGCCCCGGCGCCCGGCGACCCGGACCGTGGCGGCGTCCGGTCCGGGGACCGCACCGCCCCCTCGGCCAATCCGGCGCAGCGCCTGCAGGAGCTGTTCGGGCCCGGCGGCTCCGGGGAGGTGCGGCTGGACTCGGCCGACCTGGCGATGCTGCTCGGGCCCGGCCGGACGCGGCCGCTCCCGCCGGGGGTGAGCGCCCCGCGGGCGGTGCCGCGCGATTCGGTGCTGGAGGCCTCGGCCGACGTCGACCTGGCCCGGGTGCTCGGGGACCGGCTGCCGACCATGGTCCGGAGGATGATTGGCGACTCGGCACGGGTGACGGCCGTGATGACCCCGGAGGTGCCCGCCCGGGGCGTCCTCCGCGTCCGGGTCCGGAGCGTGCAGGCCGGATCGATGACCTTCCCCCGGGGCATGGTCCCGTGGCTCCTGCGGCAGATGGACCTGCCCACGGCGGAGGACGACCCGTCGGCGGTGGAGCTCCGCCCGGGCGCCGGGCTCACCGGGGTCCGGGTGGAGGACGGCGCGCTGGTGCTGGTCCGGGAGCCCGACGGCTGACGCCGGCGGGAGCGGGCGGTGCGACCGCCCGGACCGAGGACATCGACGAGACGACCGAACACGACCACGAAGAGAGGACGGAGGACGATGGCGGACGACCACCGGAACTTCATCGACGGCGAGTGGGTCGAGCCGGAGAGCGGGGAGTACGTCGAAAACCGCAACCCGGCGCGGCCGTCCGAGCTCATCGGACGGTTCCCGGTCTCCACCGGGGCCGAGGTCGACCGGGCGGTGGCCTCGGCGCGGCGCGGCTTCGAGACCTGGCGCGACGTGCCCGCGCCCGAGCGGGGACTGGTGATCCAGGAGGCCGGCGACCTGATGACCGAGCGCAAGGACGAGCTGGCCCGGGAGCAGACCCGCGAGATGGGCAAGGTCCTGGAGGAGACGCGGGGCGACGTCCAGGAGGCCATCGACACCGCCTACTACGCCGCCTCGGAGGGCCGGCGCCTGTTCGGCAAGACGGTCCCCTCGGAGCTCCCGGATAAGTGGGCCATGAGCCATCGGCGGCCCATCGGGGTCTTCGGGATCATCACGCCCTTCAACTTCCCGACGGCCATCCCCTCCTGGAAGATCTTCCCCGCGCTGGTGTGCGGGAACTCGGTGGTCTTCAAGCCGGCCGAGGACGTCCCGAACTCCGCCCGCCTCTTCGTCGAGATCCTGCTGGAGGCAGGGGTCCCGCCCGAGGCGGTCCAGCTCGTCCACGGGGACGGCGACACGGGCCGGGCCCTGGTGGAGCATCCCGACGTGGACGGGGTCTCCTTCACCGGATCCACCGAAACCGGCAGCCGCATCGCCGAGGTCTGCGGGCGGCAGCACAAGCGGCTGTCGCTGGAGATGGGCGGCAAGAACGCCCAGGTGGTGATGCCCGACGCCGACATGGACCTGGCCCTGGACGGCGTGCTCTGGGGCGCCTTCGGGACCACCGGCCAGCGGTGCACCGCCACCAGCCGCCTGCTCCTGCACCGGGAGATCCACGACGAGTTCGTCGAGTCCCTGCTCGAGGAGGTGGACGACCTGGCGCTGGGCGACGGGCTGGACCCGGACGTGGACGTCGGGCCGCTCATCCACGAGGCGGCCCGTGAGAAGGTCGAGCGGTACGTGGAGATCGCCCGGGACGAGGGCTGCCGGATCGCCTGCGGCGGAGGCCGTCCGGGGGGCGAGGGCCTCGGGGAGGGATGGTTCTACGAGCCCACCGTCCTCCTGGACGTGGAGCCCGGGATGCGGGTCGAGCAGGAGGAGATCTTCGGCCCCGTGCTCTCGGTGATCCCCTTCGACGACTTCGACGAGGCCGTCGAGATCAACAACGGCACCCGCTACGGGCTCTCCTCGGCGGTCTACACCCGGGACGTGAACCTGGCGTTCCGCGCCATCCGGCGGATGGACAACGGCATCACCTACATCAACGCCCCCACCATCGGCGCCGAGGCCCACCTCCCCTTCGGCGGCGTGAAGGGGACCGGGAACGGCCACCGCGAGGGCGGCTGGGAGGTGTACGAGTTCTACACGGAGACCAAGGTCTCCTACTTCGACTACAGCGGCCGTCTCCAGCGGGCCCAGATCGACGTCGAATGGTGAGGGCGGACCCGGCGCCGGCGGCCGGGACCTCGCCGCTTGAAGAGGGGTTGAGGCCGGGAGAGAGTATCGGGGAGGGAGAGGAGCCGACCGCCGGATCGGAGCGAGGATGAGCGAGCGGAGCGACACGGGCACCTCGGTGCTGCGCTGGGCGTGGGAGTGGACGAAGATCCTCGCCACGGCCCTGGTGCTCTTCCTGGTCGTACGCGCCTTCCTCGTCGAGGCCTTCCAGATCCCCACCGGGTCGATGAAGGGCACGCTGCTCCCCGGCGACTTCCTCCTGGTGAACAAGGCGGTCTACGGGGCCGAGATCCCCGGGACCGGTTGGCACCTGCCGGAGCTGGACGAGCCCGAGGTGGGCGACGTGGTGGTCTTCCGGCCGCCCCCCTCGGCCGGCCAGCCGGCCGAGGCCCGCTACGTGAAGCGGGTGGTGGGCGCTCCCGGCGACACGCTGGAGATGCGGGACGGCGCGCTGTGGCGGAACGGCCGGCCCGTGGAGGAGTCCTACGCCCGGCACGACGGGGCGTGGGAGGACCGGCCCAGCGTCCGGTTCGACTGGCAGGAGCGCTACCTGGTCGACGCGGCCCGCCGGCGGGCCTACCGACCCACCCGGGACGAGTGGGGGCCCCTGGCCGTGCCGCCGGACTCCTTCTTCGTCATGGGCGACAACCGCGACGACTCCGAGGACTCCCGCTACTGGGGCTTCGTGCCCCGGGAGGCGATCACCGGGAGCCCCCTGTTCATATACTTCTCCTACGACCGGGACGGCCGGGCGTCCCGGTCCTGGCTGCTGGAGGTCCGCTGGGACCGGCTCTTCGAGACGGTCCGGTAGGGCTCAGGGGTTCCCCGGAGCCCGGGGCCTCCGACCTGCCCGGAGCGATTCGACGCGGGAGTTCGCCATGTCCCGATCGGGCCCGTCCCGGGCCGACGCCCTGGACCTCTACCTGGACGAG
>CAYVFM010000066.1:0-7754 GCA_964450995.1 uncultured Gemmatimonadota bacterium
TCCGGAAGGGGGCGGCGTGAGCTACCGGCGGCGACGGGGGCTCGGCGGGTCGGGCACCTGGCTGGACCGGCTCCGGTCCCTCCTGACCGGCGACGGGGAGAGCGGCGGAGGGGACCGGGCCGACGGCCCGGATCCCGGGGCCGGCGAAGGCGGGTCGGGCCCGAGCGGCTGGCGCCGGACCGTGGCGGGCGCGGTCCTCCTGGTGGTGCTCTTCGGGGCCGGCTACCTGGTCTCGGCCCAGTGGCTGTTCCCGGCCTCCCCCGAGCCCGTCCAGGGCGAGCTCGTGGAGGTCCCCGAGCTGGTGGGGCTCACCGCCGAAGAGGCCCGGCGCACCCTGGACGAGGCGGGGCTGGCGTACCGACAGCGCTCGGGGGTGCCCCACCGGGACGCGCCGGAGGGCGCGGTGGTGGCCCAGAGCCCGCTGCCGGGCCAGTACGCCCGTCCGGGCGCACCGGTGACGGCGACGCCGAGCCTCGGGCCGGAGATCCGGCGGGTCCCGGACCTCCGGGGGCTCTCCGACCGCCAGGGCCGCATCGTGCTCGAGCGGCTGGGCTTCGACACCCGGACGGACACGGCGTCCTCGCCGGTGGAGCCCGGGCGGGTGGTGGGCACCCGGCCCGAGTCCGGCGCCGAGCTCACCCTCCCGGCCGAGGTCACGGTGGTCGTGAGCGAGGGGCCGGACGTGGAGGACGTGCCCGACCTGACCGGCCTCCACGTGGACGACGTGGAGGAGCGCCTGGCCGAGGAGGAGCTGGAGCTGGGGGAGGTCCAGTGGGACCCGGAGGCCTTCGCCGCCCCCGGCCGGGTGGTCGGCCAGTCGCCGCCGCCGGGCTACGCGCTCCGGGCGGGCGGCCGTGTGTCGGTGCGGGTGGCGGGCTCGCCGCCGGAGGACGGCGGCGCGGCGTCCCCCGGCGGGGGCGACGCCCCGGGCGACGGGGACGGGCGGACCGTCCCCCGCGCCGGTCGGAGGTGAGCGGTGGACTGGCACGGCATCGTCACCCGGAACTGGCCGTACAAGGCCGCCGCGTTCTTCCTGGCGGTCCTCCTCTGGCTCAACGTCACCGCCGAGACCACCGACGACTTCCCCCTCTCCACCGAGGTCCGTGTCGAGGCACGTGACTCGACCTGGGTCGTGACGTCGGTGGAGCCGGCCCAGGTGCACACGGTCTTCCGGGGACAGCGTCCCACCTTCATGCCCTCCGACCGGCCGGTGATCCGCCTGGCGATCGACTCGGTCACCGGACCGACGATGCGCCTGGACCTCTCGCCGCGGGCGGTCCGGGCCTACGCGCCGGAGCTGAACCTGACGCCCGTCTCGGTGGAGCCCGGCGCCGTCGACGTTCGCCTCGAGCGGCGCACCGACCGCCGGGTCCCGGTCCGGACGGAGCTGGAGCTGACGGCCGCCGAGGGGTTCACCGTGATCCGGCCCGTCCTCCTCCAGCCCGACAGCGTCACGGTCTCGGGCCCCCGGAGCCGCGTCCAGGCCCTGACCGAGTTCCGGACGCGGACGGTCCAGCTCGAGGACCTCCGCAGCACGGTGAGCCGCCAGCTCGACCTGCGCCCGCCCCCGGATTCGGAGCACCTGAGCTGGGACCCGCGCCAGATCATGGCCACGGTGCAGGTGGACAGCCTCGTCCAGCGCGAGGTCGTCCGGCCGCTGGAGGCCCGGGGCGACGCCGCGGACCGGGTCCGGATCTCGCCCGACACGGTCCGGGTGCGCCTGCGGGGCGCGGCCCGGCTGGTCCGGGCCCTGGAGCCCGGCCGGGTGACCGCCTGGGTCCGGGTGGACTCCGTGCCGGCCGGCGAGACCCCGGCCGAGGTGGCCGTCGACGTGCCGGAGGGCCTGCAGGTCACGGCGGAGCCGCGTCCGCCCCGCGCCACCGTGCGGCCCCGCGGCGGGGGCGACGGATGAGCCGGGCGGCCCCCGGGCCGGTGATGGGGGTGGAGACCTCCTGCGACGAGACCTCGGTGGGGATCGTCGAGGACGGCCGCCTGCTGGGCCACGTCATCGCCTCCCAGGACGCCCACGCCGCCTTCGGCGGGGTGGTGCCCGAGATCGCCGCCCGGGCCCACCTCCGGGCGCTGGACCGGACGGCGGCGGCGGCGATGGAGGAGGCGGGGCTGACGGCGGGAGAGCTCGGCGGCGTCGGGGTCACGGCCGGACCCGGCCTGGTGGGGGCGCTCCTGGTGGGGGTGAACTGGGCGAAGGCCTTCGCCTGGGGCCGCGGCCTGCCCCTGCTGGGCGTCCACCACATGGAGGCGCACCTCTTCGCCAACTCGCTGGAGCGGGAAGACGCCCGTCCGCCCTTCGTGGCCCTGCTGGTCTCCGGCGGCCACACGCTCCTGCTCCACGCACCGGCGTGGGGCCGCTACCGGCTGCTGGGGCGGACCCGGGACGACGCCGCCGGGGAGGCCTTCGACAAGGCGGCCCGCCGGCTGGGCCTGGGCTACCCGGGCGGCCCCGAGATCGAGCGGCTGGCCGAGGAGGGCGAGCCCGGACGCCGCGAGCTGCCCCGGCCCATGCTCTCGTCGGGCGACGGCCCCGGCGACCCGGCCTGGCTCGACTTCTCGTTCAGCGGCCTCAAGACCGCCCTCGTGCTGGCGGCCCGGGAGGTCGAGGCGGAGGGGGAGGGGGCGCTGGAGGCGGCGGTGCCGGACCTGGCGGCCGAGTTCCAGGCGGCGGTGGTGGACGTCCTGGCGGCCAAGACGATGCGGGCGGTCGACGCCACCGGCTGCCGCCGGGTCCTGCTGGGCGGGGGCGTGGCCCGCAACGGCCCCCTCCGCCGCCGCCTGGCCGAGGAGCTCGGCTCCGGGGGCGAGCTGTTCGCCCCGTCCCCGCGGCTGGCCACCGACAACGGCGCCATGGTGGCGCGCCTGGCCGAGCACCGGCTGGCCGCGGGCGAGCGGAGCGGCCTGGAGCTGAACGCCGACCCCTCGCTCCCTTTCCCCGGCCTGGAGCCCGGCCGGGCCGCGGCCTGACCGAGCCGAGCGAGCGCACCCCGAGCGGGGGAGACGATGTATCCCGAGATCGTGACGCTGGACCTGCCCCTGGTGGGCGAGCTGACCATCACCTCCTTCGGGGTGATGATGGTGGCCGCCTTCCTGGGCGCGAACTGGGTCATGCGCCGCCGGCTGGACGAGCTGGGCCGGGACCTCCGGCTGGCCGACGACATCATGGTGGCGGCGCTGGTGGGAGGCCTGCTGGGCGCCAAGCTCTACTTCGTCGTCCTTTACTGGCAGATCACGGCGGCCGACCCTGCGGCCATCCTCTTCTCCCGGGGCGGACTGGTCTGGTACGGGGGCCTGATCGGCGGCGCCGGGGCGGTGCTGTGGATGGTGTGGAGCCGCGAGGGCGTCTCGGTCCCCTTCGCCGCCGACCTCGCCGCGCCGGCCCTGGCCCTGGGCTACGGGCTGGGACGGGTGGGCTGCTTCCTGGTGGGCGACGACTACGGCCGGCCCACCGAGAGCTGGATCGGGATGGCCTTCCCCGACGGGTCGCCGCCCACCACCGCGGAGAACCTGCGGGAGCACTTCGGCGTGGACGTCCCGGCGTCGATCCCGGCCGACCGGGTGCTGGAGGTGTATCCGACCCAGATCTTCGAGGTGGCGGCGGCCCTGCTCATCTTCTGGCTGCTCTGGCGCTGGCGCGACCACGTCCACCGGGCCGGGTGGCTCTTCGCCGTCTGGCTCGTGGCGGCCGGCGTCGAGAGGCTCGTCATCGAGGTCTTCCGCGCCAAGGACGACCGCCTGCTGGGCCCCCTGACCCTGGCCCAGGTCATCAGCCTGGGCCTGGTGGCCCTGGGGGCGTGGCTCTGGTGGCGGCTCCGGCGGGACGGCGGCGCCGCGGCTCGCGACGGGGCCGGTACGGCGTCCGGACGCCGCGGCGCCGGTGCTGGGGCCGACGGGGCCGGGCATGCCTGAGCTGCTCCACATCTCGGACCTGCACTTCGGCCCGCCCTTCCTCCGGGATCGGGCCGAGGCGGTCCTGGAGCTGGCCCGGGAGGTGCCCCCCGACGCGGTGGTCGTGAGCGGCGACCTCACCCAGCGGGCCAGGCCGAGGCAGTTCCGGGAGGCCGCCGAGTTCCTCGCCCGCTTCGAGGCGCCCGTGGTCGTGGTGCCGGGCAACCACGACGTTCCGCTCTGGCGGGTGTGGGAGCGGTTCTTCGCCCCGTACCGCCACTACCGGCGCCACGTCTCCGCGGAGCTGGACACGGTGACCCGGATCGACGGGATGACGCTCGTGGGCCTCAACTCGAGCCGGAGCTTCACCTTCACCAACGGGCGGCTGGAGGAGAGCCAGCTCGCCTTCGCGGCCGAGGCCTTCGCGGAGACGCCCGAGGACGACCTCAAGGTCGTGGTCACCCACCACCACCTGGCGCCGCCCCCGGACTTCGCCACCGACGACGTGATGCCCCGGGCGAAGCGGGCCCTGCGGGCGTTCCGGGACCAGGGGGTGGACCTCGTGCTGGCGGGACACATGCATCGGGCCTACGTGGGCGACTCGCTGGACCTTTTCCCCGGCGACGAACGGGAGGAGGGCATCGTGATCGTCCAGTGCGGCACCACGACGTCCGCCCGGGGACGCGGCCGCGAGCGCTTCAACAACTCGCTGAACTACCTTCGGACGGCCGGGACGAGCCTGGAGGTGGCTCACTACCTCTGGCGCGACGGCCCCAGCGGCTTCTGGCCGCACAGCCGGCACCGCTTCGGGCTGTCCCCGGAGATCTGGCTGGACGACCCCGCCCGCCCGTTCGGAGGGGAGGAGGAGAGCTGATGACCTACTATCGAAGGCGCGGCCTCGAGTGGTGGGAGGAGGCGGCGGCCGCCGCGGCGGGCGTCGCCGCCGGGATCGCGGCGGGCTACCTGGCCCGGCAATGGCTGAGGCGGGAGCCCCTCGGGGGGGAGGCGGGCGGCGACGGGGACCGGGAGCGGGCCCCGCGGGAGCGCGGGGAGCGCCGGATCGGAGCGGAGGGGAGCGGCATCCGACGGTGATCGACCGCCTCCCCGGGCGCGCCGCCGTCGCGGCGGCCCTGGCCCTGCTGGCGTGGACGTCGGCACCGGGGCCGGCCGCGGGCCAGAGCCCGGCGGACCGGGTCGTCACCGAGCTCGCCTTCCAGGGGAACCGGGCGTTCTCCGACGCCCGCCTCGCCCGTGCCATCGTCACCGGGGAGACCCGGTGCCGGAGCTTCGTCCTGGCGCCCTTCTGCTGGCTCACCGACTGGGGCTTCGCCCACGACCGGGCCTACCTGGAGGAAGGCACCCTCCCGGCGGACCTCCTGCGGCTCCGGGTCTTCTACCGCCGGCGTGGGTACCGGGACGTGGCCGTGGACACCGTCGTGGAGCGGCTGAACGGCTCGGCGCGGGTGCGCTTCGACATCGAGGAGGGCCCTCCCACCCTGCTGGACAGCCTCGGCCTGGAGGGCTTCGAGGACGCGCTGTCGCCCCCGGAGGTCCGGTCGGACTTCCCGCTGACACCCGGCGATCCCTTCGACCTGACGGCCCTCGAGCGGGGCAAGGACGTCCTGGCCGATCGCCTCCGAAACCGGGGGTACGTCGACGCGGCCGTCCTGAGCCGCTACTTCGTGCCCTCGGGCTCCCGGCGGGTGGAGCTGACCCTGGAGGCCCGGCCCGGGCCCCGGGCGCGGATCGGCCAGATCGAGATCCGGGGCGCCGGGTCCCTGGGCCCGGGGCCGGTCCGGCAGCACCTCACCTTCTCGACGGGGGAGATCTACCGGCAGAACCGGATCCTCGAGAGCCAGCGCCTGCTGTTCCGGCAGGACGCGATCCGGTTCGCCTCCATCAGCACGTCGCAGGCGCCGGACGCCGACACGCTGGTGGACGTCACCGTGGAGGTGACGCCGGCCCGGATGCGCACGGTTCGCACGGGCGTGGGCGCGACCACCACCGACTGCTTCCAGACCGAGGCGAACTTCACCCACCGCAACTTCCTGGGCGGCGGCCGTCGGCTCCGGCTCTCGGGCAGCCTCTCGAACCTCTTCGCCGACCGCCTCGCCGGGACCTTCCCCTGCTCGGGCGTGAGCTCCGACCCGGTCTTCCAGGACGTGAACTTTTCCCTCCGGACCGACCTCCGCCAGCCCGCCTTCCTCTCGGACCGAAACACCCTCGAGGCGGGGCTCTTCGTGGAGCGGGAGACCGTGCCGGACCTCTTCGTCCGCGACGGCCGCGGCGGCGAGCTGACCCTGACCCGCCGGCTCCGCCCCCGGATGTCGCTGACCCTCGGCTACCGCCCCGAGCTGACCGGCTTCGACGAGCGGTCGGCGGACGTCTTCTTCTGCGTGAACTTCGGCTTCTGCCAGCCGGACGACATCCAGACGCTGACCGATCCGAGGTGGCTCTCCCCCCTGAGCCTGGGATGGAGCTACGACCGCACCAACTCGGCCTTCTCGCCCACTTCGGGCTACTACGTCGACGTGAGCATGGAGCTCGCGGAGGCGTACACGGGATCGGATTACCAGTACGCCCGCTTCGACCTGAACGCGGCCGACTTCGAGGAGCTGGCGTCCGGGCTGGTGCTGGCGGTCCGCTTCCGGGCCGGGTTCGTCGAAGGGCTCGGCGGCCGGCCCTTCGACGACCCGGACCGCGAGCAGACGGTGATCCATCCCCGCAAGCGCTTCTTCGTGGGGGGCGCCCAGAGCGTGCGGGCCTTCGGGCAGAACCTGCTGGGGCCCTCGGTGCTGGTGCTGGAGTCGAGCCGGTGCCGGGACCGCTTCGAGACCGACCGGGCCGGGCTGGCGGCCTGCGCTCGGTCCTTCGCCGACAGCGCCGTGGACCCGGACGGGGTGTTCGACGAGCGGCCCATCGGGGGGGACGCGGCCTTCGAGGCCAACTTCGAGCTGAGGACGCGGGTGAGCGACCGCTGGTCGCTGGTGGGCTTCGTGGACGTCGGCCAGGTCTGGGTGGACATCGGCCACATCTCGGCGCCGGTGGCGGCCCCGGGCGTGGGGCTCCGGTACGAGAGCCCGGTGGGCCCGCTCCGGCTCGACCTGGGCTACGATCCCACGTCCGCCGACCGTCTCCCGGTGGTGGCGCAGTTCACCGAGGGGGAGCGGGAGGGCGAGCTCGTGGAGCTGGAAGAGCGGGTCCGCTTCGACGCCCACGGCTACGACGAGCCGTCGTCCCTGACCGAGTTCGTCCGGCGGCTGCAGCTCCACGTCTCCATCGGGCAGGCGTTCTGAGGTGGCCGGGTCGAGCGAGGGCGCCGGGTCCGAGGGGGGGCTGCTCCGCGTCGCGCGGGGCCTGGGCCAGGGCGCGGCGGCGCTGATCGGTCTCGCCCTGCTGGGCGTCGCCAGCGGCCTGGTGCTGGCCAGCCAGACCTCCACGGGACGCCAGGCGGCGGCGGGCTTCCTCGAGCGCACCCTGGCCGGGGCGGTGGAGGGCCGCGTGGAGGTCGGCCGGATCACCGGCGGGAACCTGGTCACCCGGGTGGAGCTGGACCGGCTGAGGATCCTCGACGCGGAGGGGACGCCCTTCCTGGAGCTGGACGACGTCCGGGCGGAGTACTCCCCCCTGGGCCTGCTGGGGGGCGACCTCCACCTTCGCCGCCTCCGTGCGGGCCGGCTGGGGCTCCACCTGCGGCAGGCCCGCGAGGGCGGGTGGAACTTCGAGCGCATCTTCGGGGGCGGGGACACCGCCCCTGCCGGGGACGACGGCGGCCTGCGCCTCCGGGCCACCGACGCGATCGTGGAGGGCGGCCGGATCACGGTCCGCACGCCCTGGGACGGACCGGTGGACGA
>CAYVFM010000067.1:0-7644 GCA_964450995.1 uncultured Gemmatimonadota bacterium
GTGCTGGAGACGGAGATCAACAGCGCCACCGACAACCCCCTGGTCTTCGCCGACGGGGACGGGCCGCCCCGTGTCCTCTCGAACGGGAACTTCCACGGTCAGCCGGTGGCCACGGCGCTGGACCACCTGGCCACGGCCCTGGTCCCGGTGGCGGCCATCAGCGAGCGACGGACCGAGCGGCTGCTGAACCCCGACCTCTCGGGGCTGCCGGCCTTCCTGACCCCGGAGCCCGGCCTCCGGTCGGGGATGATGATGCTCCAGGTCACCGCGGCCAGCCAGGTCCAGGCGTGCCGACACGCCGCCGACCCGGCCAGCGGGGGCTCCATCCCCACCGGCGCCGCCAAGGAGGACCACGTCTCCATGGGGATGCACGCGGCCGAGTGTGCGCTGGAGGCGGTGGAGGCGGCCGAGCGGGTCCTGGCGGTGGAGCTGGTGGCGGCGGCCCAGGCGGTGGACTTCCACCGGCCGTTGCGCTCGGGGCGGGGGGTCGAAGAGGCCCTGACGCTGATCCGCGAGGAGGTGGAGCCGCTCGAGGAGGACCGCGCCCTGGCGCCGGACCTGGAGCGGGCGACCGCCATGGTCCGGGACGGCCGGCTCGCGGAGGTGGTTGAGCGGGCCCTGGAGGCGGGGGAGGGGGGCTGATACAGGAGGCTGTATACCCCCCTGTACGGACGCGGCCCGGGGGGTTATAATGGGCCCGCTGTACGTCCCGCCCGGCTGCATCCGCACGAGCGCGTCCTCCCCGAGGGGAGTGGTGCGTCGGCGGACGCGCCGGGCGGAGCTGTCTCGGGATCGCACGGAGGGCGGCGCCGGGCCCCGGGCCCGGCCACCCGCCCCGGACGGTGAGCCATGGCGAAAAGCGTAAGCCAGCTCAAGAACCAGGCCCGCCGCGAGGAGCAGCGGGAGAACTGGACGCGCGCCATCGAGCTGTACCGCGAGGCGATCAATCTCTCCGAGGAGAGCGGGGAGGTCTCCCTCGATCTCTCCCTCTACAACCGCGTCGGGGACCTCTACCGGCGCCAGGGTGACACCGAGCAGGCGGTCGATTTCTACCACGAGGCGGTGGACCGCTACGCCGACCAGGGGCTCCACACCGGTGCCATCGCGCTCTGCAACAAAATCCTGCGTCTCGCGCCCGACCGGGTGGAGGTCCATCGGAGCCTCGGCCGGCTCCACGCCGCCACCGGGCTGGTGGCCGAGGCCCGCAACAGCTTCGGCGAGTACTGCTCGCGGGTCGAGGAGGAGGGCCGCGAGGAGGACGCCCGGGACGCCCGGCTCGAGCTGGCCCGCCTCGTGGACGACCGGGAGCTGCTCCTGGAGACCGTCGACGCCATGGTCGAGGAGGGCCGGGAGAGTCCCGCCCTGGAGGCCCTGCTCGCGTGGTGGGAGGAGGCCCGGGAGGCCGGCGAGGAGGCGTCGGAGGTCCGCGCCCGGATCGAGGAGCTGGACCCGGACGCCCTGGAGGACGAGGAGGAAGAGGAGCCGGAGGCGGCGGAGGCGGAAGAGGAGCCCGCGGCCGAGGCGGACGGGGACGCCGGGGAGCCGGAGCGCCCGGACCGCGCCGCGGACGACGGGGCGTCCGACCTCTCGGACCTCCTCCTGGAGCTGGACGAGGCCGAGCCCGGGGAGGAGGAGGACGAGGACGACTTCTGGAGCGGCGACCACGGCGCCCCGACGCTGGAGGAGATGGAGGAGCCGGACGAGGACGACGAGGCCGTCGTCCACCTCCGCTACGCCGAGGTGCTGGAGCGCAGCGGCCAGCCGCAGGCCGCCGTCCAGCAGCTCGAGAGCATCCTGGAGGCCTTCCTCTCCGACGGGCGGCACGAGCCGGCGCTGGAGGTCGTCGAGAAGCTGCTGGAGCTGGCGCCGGAGCGGACGGCCTACCTGCGGCGGCGGGCCGAGATCCTCGAGTCCCTGGGCTCCGACGACGAGGCCGTCGAGGCCTGGATGGAGCTGGGGCGGCGTCTCGGGGGCGGCGGCTCGGAGAAGGCCCGGTCGGCCTACGAGCGGGTGCTGGAGATCGACCCGGACCACGAGGGGGCCCGGGAGGCCCTGGAGGCCGCCGGGGACGGGACCCGCGAGGAGGGCGACGCGGAGGAGCTGGACGAGCTCCTCCGGGATCTCGGCGCCGCCCCTCCTTCGGCCGAGGCCGGCGAGGAGACGGGGGACGAGGAGGCCACCGGGGCCGAGACGGAGCCCTCCAGCGCCGAGGCGGACGCGGGCCAGGACGGGCAGGGCTACGTCGACCTCGGGGATCGGATCCGCTCCCGGCTCGAGGCCGAGCGCGAGGCGGCGGAAGCCGGCGGCGAGCCCACCGAGTACGACTTCGACGACATGCTCGTCGGCTTCCGGGCCCAGGTGGAGGAGACCTCCGGCGAGGCCGATCCCGAGGCCCACGTGGAGCTCGGCGTGGCGCTGGGACAGATGGGCCAGCTCGACGACGCGATCCGGGAGTTCCAGGTCGCGACCCGGGCCCCCGAGCCGCCCCTTCGGGCCTTCGAGCTCCTCGGGGAGGCTTTCATCGAGAAGGAGCTCTACAGCGTGGCGGTCCGGGTGCTGAACCGGGCCCTCCACATCCCGGGCCACAAGGACCACGAGCGGCTGGGCATCCTGTACCAGCTCGGTGTGGCCCACCAGCAGGTAGGCGACGCCCGCGAGGCGCTGAACTGCTTCGAGCGCATCTACAGCGTCAACATCGACTTCCGCGACGTGGCCGAGCGGATGCGGACCGTCCGCGCGGAGGTCTGACG
This sequence comes from uncultured Gemmatimonadota bacterium, assembly GCA_964450995.1. Classification (GTDB taxonomy): domain Bacteria; phylum Gemmatimonadota; class Gemmatimonadetes; order Palauibacterales; family Palauibacteraceae; genus CAYVFM01. The sequence goes on from CAYVFM010000067.1 coordinate 2,751, forward strand.
GCCTCCCGCCGAGCGCTCCGAGCCTTTGACAGTCCCGAGCGCCACGCGCTAGGTTTCCGGGCCGTCCTCGCTTCCTACCCTCCGTTCCCGCCCCGGCGAGAGAGCATGCTCGAGGCCGCACCGCCCGCCCTCCAGAGCTTCCGGGAGCCGGTGGCGGACCGGCTGGACGCCGTCCGCGGTCGCATCGCGGAGATCGTCGAGCCGGAGTTCGAGGCCCTGGACCGGGTGGCGGAGCACCTGCTGAGCATGAAGGGCAAGCTCCTGCGGCCCACCCTCCTCCTCCTCTGCAACGAGGTAGGCGGCGAGCCGGCCGACGAGGAGGAGGCCGTCACCCTGGCGGCCGTCGTCGAGATGGTCCACGTGGCGACGCTGGTGCACGACGACGCGGTGGACCATTCCGTCCGTCGCCGGGGCATGCCCACGGTGAACGCCCGCTGGACGCACCAGGTGGCCGTGATCCTGGGCGACTTCCTCTACTCGCGCGCCGTGACCGAGATCGCGCGGCTGGGCGACGTGGAGGCCATCGATCTGCTGGCCTCGGCGGCCAACCGGATGACGGTGGGGGAGATGCGACAGCTCACGGCCCACGACGCGCTCGACTTCGACGAGGAGGACTACCGGCTCCTCTGCGAGTGCAAGACCGCGTCGCTGATGGCGGCGGCGTGCGAGCTGGGCGCCCTGTTCGGGACGCCCGCCCACCGGGAGGCCCTGCGCAGCTACGGGCACCGGCTCGGAATGGCGTTCCAGGTGACCGACGACCTGCTGGACTACACGGGCTCGACGGGGCAGACGGGCAAGCCCTCGGGCCAGGACCTGCGGGAGCACAAGGTCACCCTGCCGCTGATCGCTGCGCTCCGGGAGATGGACGGGGAAGAGAGGGCGCGCGTCGAGCGGCTCTTCGACGATCCGGAACCGTCCGACGAGAGTGTCGACGAGATCCGGGCGCTGGTGGAGCGCCGGGGCGGGCTGGGCTACGCCCGCCGCCGGGCGGCCTCCTACGTGGCCGAGGCCCGGTCACGGCTGGAGGGGCTGCCGGAGGGACCGGCCCTGGAGGCGCTCGACCGGACGGCGGAATTCGTGCAGGATCGTCGTCGCTGACCCGGCCCGCATCGCGAACAGAGAAAGGCACGGCGCATGGAGTTCGGGGATACGAGAAGGAGGCCGGGCCGGAGGATCGTCCTGGTGGTGGCGGCCGGGCTGGTGGTCGGCGGCCTGCTGACGGAGGTCGTCGCCATGGCGCTCCCCGCCAGCGCGGCGAGGGAGTTCTTCGTGACCACCGTCTCGGCGACCCTCGGGCCGCTGGCCGTGGACCTGCAGGTGATCGCGCTCACCCTGGGCCCGCTCGTGATCCGGGTGAACGTGCTGAGCGCGGTGGGGATCGTCCTCGTCGCCTGGTTCGCCCGCTCGCTGCTCTGACCGGGCGCCTCAACCGGAAGGACGTCGTACCATGTTCGGACTGGGCATCTGGGAGCTGCTCCTGATCCTCCTGATCGTGCTCCTCTTCTTCGGGGCGAAGCGCCTGCCGGAGATCGGCAGCTCCCTGGGGGAGGGGATCCGGGAGTTCAAGGACTCGATCGACGGGATCGACGAGGAAGAGCGGGAGGAGCTCCCGCCCGAAGAGGACCGCCGGCGCTGACGGCCCGCCCGCCTCCGGGCGGGCGGAATCCGCCCTCACATGGTCGGGACCTGCGCCCCCGGCCCGCCCTGGCCCTGGCCCTGGCCGATCTGGTCGCGGAGGTCGCGGATCGTCGCCTCCTCGCGCAGGGCCGAGATCCACTCCTGGACGTGGGCCTGCCGGCGCTCGCTGACCATCTCCCTCCGGAGACGATTCTTCTCCCGCTGGAACGCCTGCGGATCGGGCTCCTGCTTCTCCAGCAGCTCGACGATGGCGAGCTGTCCGCTCGCCGCCGCGTAGGGTCCTCCCACACGGCCGATCTCCAGGCCGAAGGCCGCGCCCACCGCCGGCGTCCAGCTCCCGAGCCCCGGCACCGCGTCGTCCGGGTGGAAGGTGTCGGTGGTCCTGAGCTCCCAACCGCGCTCCTCGGCCACGGATTCCAGGGTGGTCTCGTCCGCCCGGATCCGTCGGACGACGTCCTCCAGCTCCGCCCGGGCCCGCTCCTCCAGGGCCCGCCGCCGGAGCCGATCCCGGATCTGCCCCGCGACCTCCTCCAGGGGCCGGGTGCCGGCCGGCCGCCGCTCGTCCAGCTCCAGGAGGTGATAGCCGGAGGCGTTCTCGAAGAACTGGCTCAACGCGCCGACGTCCGTGTCGGCCGAGAAGGCCCAGGAGACCCCCACGCCCAGGGCGCCGGCGCCGGGCACGAACTCCGAGCCCTCTTCCACCACGACGTCGTCCCGGACCGGGAGCCCGAGCGAGTCGGCCGCCGTCTCGAGGTCGCTGCGGAGCGCGATGCCCTCGATGGAGTCCATCCGCGTGAAGATCCGGTCCTCGCTCTCGATGGAGATGGTGACCGGGACGAGGACGTGGCTGAAGCTCGCCTCGCCCTCCTCGCGCTCGTGTACCCTGAGCAGGTGGAAGCCCGAGGGGGTCCGCACCGGCCCGGTGAGCTCGGCCACCGGCGCCGAGAAGACGGCGTCGCGGAGGGGGCCGACCAGGTCCTCCGGCGTCACGGGCCCCATCTCGGCCGCCCGGAGCCCCCCGGAGGGCTCGCGGGCGATGCTGTCCACCAGGGCGGCGAAGCTCGCGGCTTCCCCGACCAGGGCCCGGAGCGAGTCCACCCGGGCCCGGGCCCGTGCGGAGTCCTCGGGTGAAGGCCGGGCGTCCAGGCTGATCACGTCGACCACGGCCGTGCGGGGCCGGGAGAACTCGTCCCGGTGCTCCCGATAGTAGGTGCCGACCTCCTCCTCGGTGACCTCCACCGACGCCGTGTCCGCCACCCGCGAGGGAGCGAGGGCGGCGAAGCGGACACGGGCGGTGGCGTTTCGCCGCCAGTAGGCGTCGCGGAGGGTGCTCTCGGTGAGCACCACCTCGTCCGCCACGAGCCGCTGCAGCTTCATCCGGGGGATGGTCTGCCGGTAGTACTGCTCGATCTGGAGGAGGAGACGCGGGTCCACGCTCCCGCTGGCGAAGAACTGCCGGTACTTCTGGATGTCGAACTGCCCGTCGGTCTGGAACTCCGGACGGTTCCGGAGCCCGGGCGGAGGCGACGTCCGGAAGGCCTGCTTGATCTCCGCTTCGGTGGCCTCCAGCCCCAGCCGCTCCAGCTCCTGCTGGATGAGCCTCTGGTTGATGAGCTGATCCCAGGCCCGCTCCTCGGCCTGGTGCCGCTCCTCGTCCGACAGGGATCCCTCCACCTGCTGGCGGGCCTGGTCGAGCCGGCTCTGCAGGAAGCGGTTCCACTCGGCGTGGCGGATCTCCTCGCCGTTGACCACCGCCACCGTCGGGTTGGTGGCCGTACCCTGGCCGGTGCCGCTCTGGACCCAGTCGAAGACCAGCCACCCCACGAACGCCACCGTGAGGATGAGCATGATCCACTTCGTGTTCTCGCGCATCGTGCGCATGACCATGGCGACGATCGGCTCCCGCTGCTCTGCTGGGGTGGTGGGCGAAGACGCCGGAGGGCGCGGACGACGGAGGCCGCCGCGGGCGCGTCCGGAGCCCGGCAACCTATCCGCGCTCGGTTGGACCGGCAACCGGCACCGGAGCTCGGACCGGAACTCGTTGACACGGCCGAGAACGGGCGGATAGGTTCGACCGTTCGCCGGTTCGGTGCTCGATCTTCCCCCCGACCCGCACCCCCTGCCCATGGAACCGGACCCCCGCTTACAGGACCAGATCGGCCGCTTCGAGGAGCAGCTCGAGGCCAATCCGGACAGCCTGGTCTTCGCCCGCCTGGCCGATCTCCACCGCAAGGCCGGTGATCCCGGGCGGGGGCTGGAGGTCCTCCGCCGGGGGCTGGACCGGCACCCCGACTACGCGAGTGGACACATCGTCCGGGGGCGATGCCTCCGGGACGAGGGCCGCGAGGAGGAGGCCCGGGAGGCCTTCGAGCGGGTGCTGGAGCTGGACGGCCAGAACCTCGTCGCCCTCCGAGCCCTGGCCGAGATGGCCCGCGAGCGCGGCGACCGTCAGGAGGCGCGGCGACGGCTGGAGGCGCTTCTCCAGGTCGATCCGGGGAACGAGCCGGCCCGGGAGATGTTGGACGATATGACCGGGGAGGAGCCGGCGCCGGACGGCGGGGGGACCGGGACGGAGGAGATCGAGCACGGGACGGACGGAGACGCCGCCGAAGAGCCCGGGACCGTGCCGGACGAGGACGAGCCGGCCGGGTGGGCCGACGGGGACGACTTCTTCGACGACGCGCCGGAGGACGACGACGGGACGGCCGGGGAGGCCGGCACCGGCGACGGCGGCGACGAGGTGACCGCCTTCGACGAGATCGAGCTGCCCGGGGCAGCAGCGGAGGCCGGGGAGGAAGCGGAGGAAGCGGCCGGACCCGGGGGATTCGACGACGAGGAGCCCCGCGACGAGGGGATCGACCTGCCGGATCCGCCCGACGGGCCCGACGGAGGCTTGGACGGGGAGGAGCCCCGGGACGACGGGGGGATCGACCTGCCGGAGCCGTCCGACGGGCCCGACGGGGGATTCGACGAGGAGCCCGCCAGTCCCGATTCCGGCGACCTCGAGGCCCGGGAGGAAGCGGGTGGGGAGCCCGGGCCGGCCGGGGGACCGGGGGAGCCCGAGCCCGCCGGGCCGGAAGCGGCCCGGGATGGGGAGACGTCGGAGCTATCGGAACCGGAGCTCCCGGGGTCCGACCTCCCGGAGCCGGAGCTCGCGGGGGAGCCGGGGCCGGACGAGATGGAAGAGGCGGAAGAGGCGGAAGAGCCCGCGCGGGAGGCGGGCGAGCCGGAGCCCGGGGAGCCGGACCCGGGAGCC
>CAYVFM010000068.1:0-7466 GCA_964450995.1 uncultured Gemmatimonadota bacterium
TCGACGTCGGCGAGCTGTTCGGCCGCGAGCGGGTGGTGCTGGCCTTCTTCCCGCTGGCCTTCAGCCCCGTCTGCACCGACGAGCTCCGCGCCTTCGCCGAGCGGCTGGACGAGCCCTCCGGGCTGGACGCCCGGGTTTTCGGCGTCAGCGTGGACAGCCCCTTCGTGAACGCCCGCTTTCGCGAGGAGGAGGACATCCCCTTCCCCCTGCTCTCGGACTTCAACCGCGAGGTCTCCTCCGAGTGGGGCGTGCTACACGAGGACCTGATGGGGCTCGAGGGCGTCGCCAAGCGGTCGGTCTTCGTCGTCGGCGGCGACGGTCGGGTGGCCTACCGCTGGGTCACCGACGATCCCGGGGTGGAGCCGGACTACGACGAGGTCCGGGCCGCCGTGGAGGCCGCGCCGGCGGCCGCCTGAGGCCGCTGCGGCGCCGGACAGCTTGTCCGAGCGGTCTCCGGGGACGACAATGGGGGAATGGAATCGCGAACCAGCGGGCACCGAACGGGGAGCCTCGATGCGCCGCCCGATCCGGCGGGGACGACCGTGAGCCAGATCACCGACCTGGAGGGCCTCTACGAGGCCACCCGGCGAATCGGCATGCGGGAGAACCTCGACGAGCTGGTCGAGGAGGTGCTCGACCGCGCCCGGGAGCTGATCCGGTTCGAGCACTGCGCCCTCATGCTGTACGACCGGGAGACCGGCCGGCTGCAGGTGAAGCGGGTCCGGGGCTACGGCGACCACGCCGACCGGATCCTGGGTCTCGTCATCGAGCGCGGCGAGGGCCTGTCGGGCTGGGCGGCCGAGCACCGGGAGCCGGTGCGCGTGGGGGACGTCCGGCGGGACGAGCGCTACCTGGAGGGATTGCCCGGAGCCCGCTCGAACCTGGCCGTGCCCCTGGTGGTGGGCAACGAGGTGGCCGGCGTCCTCAACGTCGAATCGGAGCGTGACGACGCCTTCACCGACGAGCACGAGAAGCTCCTCACCGTCCTGGGCGCCCAGGCGGCCCTGGCCCTGCTGGCCTCCCGGGCCCGGAATCGCCTGCAGTCCCAGATCCGACGGCTGGACGTCCTCCACCGCATCTCCCGGCTGGCCAGCGTACGGGGCGACCTCGACGAGAAGCTCCCCGAGATGCTGAGGATCACGCGCGAGATCATGCCCGAGGGCCAGGCGGCCATCCTCCTGCTGGACGAGGACGACGTCCTGCGGGTCCGGGCCGCCGAGGGGTACGCCGAGGGCGTCGAGGAGCTGGCCATCCGGCCCGGGCAGGGGGTGACCGGCCGGTGCCTGGAGATCGAGGAGCCCGTCGTGGTGCAGGACGTTCGCGACGATCCGGACTACATCGAGGGGGTGCCACAGGGGCGGAGCGAGCTGGCCGTCCCCCTCCGGGCCGAGGGCGAGATCCTGGGCGTGCTGGACGTGGAGGCCACGCGCCCCAGGGCCTTCGACGAGGAGGCGGTCCGCACCCTCTCGGTCATCGGCCACCAGATCGCGGCCGTCATCCACACCGTCCAGCTCCACTCCGAGACCCGACGGCTGGCCGTGACCGATCCGCTCACGGGCCTGCACAACCGGCGCTACTTCCTCCAGAAGTCCCAGGAGCACCTGGCACGGGCCGACCGCTACGACGAGCAGCTCGCCTTGCTGCTGCTCGACTGCGACCAGCTCAAGGCCATCAACGACCGCCACGGCCACCACGCCGGCGACCGGGCGCTCCAGCAGATCGGCGACCTCCTCCGCCACTCCCTCCGGGAGACCGACGAGACGGCCCGGCTGGGGGGCGACGAGTTCGCGGCCCTCCTCCTGAACGCAGACCCCGAGCTGACCCGGCAGGCCACCGAGCGCCTCCAGGCCCACATCGAGGACCTGCACCTGGTCACCGGCGAGGGGGAGGCGATGAACGTCCACGCCTCCACCGGCGTGGCCTTCTACCCCGACGACGCCGGGGACGTCGAGACCCTGATCCGGCGCGCCGACGAGGCCCTCTACCGGGCCAAGGAGCGAGAGCGGAGCGGCCCGGTGCGCTTCGCCGAGCTCGACCCGTCCGAGCGCGGCGACTCGGGCCGGGGGCAGGAGTACGAGGACGCCGGCTGACGCCGGTCTCCGGCCCGTCCGGCCGGACCGGAACTTGCTCCCGCCCTCGACCCCGGAGGGGCGGGCGAGCGCCCGCCCGGGAACCGTCCACCGACGGGAGGTGTCCATGTCCGATCGTCTCGCGGCCCGACAGTGCGAGCCCTGCCACGGCGACGTTCCCCCGCTGGAGGGCGAGGAGCTGGACGCGCTCCTCGACGAGCTGCCCCCCGGGTGGGAAGCGGTCGACGGCCACCGCCTGGCGAAGACCTTCGACTTCGACGACTTCGTCTCGGCTCTCGATTTCGTGAACGAGGTGGGCGAGCTGGCCGAGGAGCAGGGCCACCATCCCGACCTCCACCTCTCCTGGGGCGAGGTGACCGTCGAGATCTGGACGCACGCCATCGACGGTCTGAGCGAGAACGATTTCGTCCTCGCCGCGAAGATCGAGCGGCTCTGAGCCGCCCCCGGACCCCGGGTCCTGTCCGGACGGGCCGGCCCGGGGCCTGCGGATCGCCTTCGTCGACTCCTGGCGCCGGGACCGGGCCCGCGGCAGCGGCTCGGCGGTGGGCATCGCCGGCCTGGCCGAAGGCCTCCAGTCGCTGGGCCACCGGGTCGAGGCCGTCGGGCCGAGGGCCCCCGAGCCGGGGACGGCCCGCCGGCTGGCCTTCAACGCCGCCCTTCCCTTCCGCTTCGATCCCCGCCGTCACGACCTCGTCGTGACTTTCGACCTGGACGGATGCTTCCTCGACACCGGCGGCGTCCCGCGGGTGGCGAGCCTCAAGGGCGTGATGGCGGACGAGGCCCGCTTCGAGACCGGGGCGACGCGGCTGCGGTTCGCCGCCCTCTCGCGCCTCGAGTCCCGCGCCGCCCGGCGGGCGGATCGGGTGCTCGTCACCAGCGAGCACTGCCGGGAGGTGGTTCGTCGGGCCTACGGGATCCCCGGCGGCCGCATGGCCGTGGTCCCCGAGGGGATCGATCTCGACGCCTGGCGCGATTTGCCCGAGCCCGGGGACCCGTCTCCGGGCCCCACGGTCCTGAGCGTGGCCCGGCAGTACCCCCGGAAGAACACCGCCGCCCTGGTGCGGGCCTTCGCCCGGGTCCGGGAGGAGCGGCCCGACGCCCGTCTCCGGATCGTCGGGGGCGGGCCGGAGCTGGGACGGCTCCGGCGGCTCGTCCGGGCGCTGGGGCTGGAGGGCCCGGTCCGGCTGGAGGGCGAGGTGGCCGGCCTCGGGCGGCTCCAGGCGGCCTACGCCGGGGCCGACCTCTTCTGCCTGCCCTCCCTCCAGGAGGGCTTCGGGATCGTCTTCCTCGAGGCCATGGCGGCGGGGCTGCCGGTGGTGGCCGGCGACGCGGCCGCCGTCCCGGAGGTGGTCCCGGACGGCGAGGCGGGCCTGCTGGTGGACCCTCGCGACCCGGAAGCGCTGGCGGGCGCCCTCCTCCGGCTGCTGTCGGACGAAGACCTCCGCCGCTCGATGGCCCGGGTCGGCCGGGAGCGGGTCCGGGGCTTCGGCTGGCCCGACGTGGCCCGCCGGTTCCTGGACGCCGTGGACGGCCTGCTGCCCGGGGACGGGGCACGGCCGCACGGGGGCTCGCGGTCGTGAGCTGACCGGGCTTGTCCACCGGCGGGCCGCCGCCAACCTTAGGATGACCTGGCGGAAGGCTCGCGCCGAGGCGAGCCGCTCCTCTCATCCCCGACGGGACCTGCCGGATGCCACCCGACCCCTCCAGCGAAGGCGAAGAGCTGCGCCGGTTCACCCGGCACGTGCTCCGGGACGTTCGGGCCCTGGAGGAGGTGCTGGAGAGCGACCTGATGGAGCGGGGCGACCGCCGGGTGGGCGCCGAGCAGGAGTTCTTCCTGGTGGACCGCAACTGGCGGCCGGCGCCGGTGAACACCGAGATCCTGGCCCGGATCGACGATCCCCGGGTGGTCTCGGAGCTGGGCCGCTACAACATGGAGCTCAACGCCGAGCCGGTGGACTGGGGCGGCGACTGCCTCAGCCGGCTCCACCGCCAGATCGAGGAGCTGCTCGAGCTGGTCGCCGGCACCGCGCGGGAGCGGGACGCCGCGATCCTCCTCACGGGCATCCTGCCCACCCTCCGCAAGTCCGACCTGAACCTGGACAACATCACGCCGAAAGACCGCTACCGCCGCCTCAACGACGTCCTGATGGAGATGCGGGGCGGCAGCTTCGAGTTCCACCTGAAGGGCGCCGACGAGCTCCGCCTGGAGATGGACAACATCATGGTGGAGTCGGCCAACACGAGCTTCCAGGTACACTTCCAGGTCGACCCGGAGGAGTTCGCCCCCCTCTACAACGTGGCGCAGGCGGTCACCGCCCCGGTGCTGGCGATGGGGGTCAACTCGCCGATGATCTTCGGCAAGCGCCTCTGGCACGAGACCCGGATCGCGCTGTTCCAGCTCTCGGTGGACATCCGGTCGAAGGCGCCGGACCTCCGCGAGATCCCCCCGCGGGTCACCTTCGGCCAGCGCTGGGTCGACGAGTCCATCCTGGAGGTCTACCAGGAGGACGTCTCCCAATTCCGGCCGCTCTTCTCGGAGGAGATCGAGGCGGACCCCTTCGAGGCCCTGGAGGAGGGCCGGGCCCCGGAGCTGTCGGCCCTGCAGCTCCACAACAGCACCGTCTACCGCTGGAACCGGCCCTGCTACGGGCTGTCCGGCTCGGGCAAGGCCCACCTGCGGATCGAGAACCGGGTCCTGCCCTCCGGCCCCACTCTCCTGGACGAGATGGCCAACGCCGCGTTCTGGCTCGGCCTGGTGAACGGCGTGGCCAGCGAGCACGGCGACGTCCGCGAGAAGATGGACTTCGGCGACGCCCGGGGGAACTTCGTGGCGGCCGCCCGCCTGGGGATGGGGGCCCAGCTCCGGTGGCTGGACGGCGAGGACTGGCCGGTGGACGAGCTGGTGCGCGAGCGCCTGCTGCCGCTGGCCCGCGAGGGGCTCCGGGATTCGGGCGTGGACGACGGAGACGTGGAGCGCTACCTCGACGTCATCGAACGCCGGGCGGAGAACGGGCGGACCGGGGCCGCCTGGATCCTGAAGTCGGTGGCCGACATGGAGGACCGGGGCGCGGCGGAGGAGAAGCTCCGGGCGCTGACGGGGGCGATGGCCGCCCGCCAGCGGGCCGGGAAGCCGGTCCACGAGTGGGAGCCCGCCTCGCTGGAGGAAGGGGGCGGCTGGCAGCCCAGCTACCTCCGGCTCGAGGGCTTCATGACCACCGACCTCCACACGGTGAACGAGGACGACGCCCTGGAGCTGGTGGCGAACCTGATGGCCTGGCACCGGGTACGCTACATCCCGGTCGAGGACGACGACCACCGCCTGGTCGGCCTCGTCTCCGACCGGTCGCTGCTCCGCTTCCTCACCGCCGACGAGCGGGAGGACGAGGAGGGCCCGGTGCCCGTCAGCGAGCTGATGATCCGGGACCTGGTCACCGCCTCGCCCCAGACGCCCACGCTGGAGGCGGTGGAGCTGATGCGGGAGCAGTCGGTGCCGTGCCTTCCGGTCGTCCAGGAGGGCCGGCTCGTGGGCCTGGTGACCGAGCACAGCTTCCTGGAAATCGCCGGGCAGCTCTTGGAGCGCAGACTCGAGGAATCCGCGGGGGAGTGAACCGAACGGCCGTCCGCAGGGACATCGGCGAGCGCGCGGCGTCCGAGCGCCTCATCGGCCGCCACGGCAGCGCCGCGGACGGCCCTCTCCTGGTCTGCGTCGCCGGCCTCCACGGGAACGAGCCGGCGGGCGTGGAGGCCCTCCGACGGGTCCTCCGGCGGCTGGACGAGACCCGTCCCCGCATCCGGGGCGAGCTGGTCGCCCTGGCCGGCAACGTACCGGCCCTGGAGCGCGACCTGCGCTTCGTGGACGAGGATCTCAACCGGATCTGGACCCTCGACCGCGTGGCGGCCCTCCGCGGCGTCGCCCGGGACGGCCGGGACCCGGCGTGCCCCCTGACCGCCGAGGCCCGGGAGCAGAGCCGGCTGATGGCGGCCCTCCATACGGTCTTCCGCCGGTCCGGCGGGCGGGCCGTCTACTTCCTGGACCTCCACACCACCTCCTCCGAGAGCGTCCCCTTCGCCACCTTCAGCGACTCCCTGCGCAACCGGTCCTTCGCGCGAACCTTCCCGGTTCCCCTGGTCCTGGGGGTCGAGGAGGAGATCGAGGGGACCCTGCTGGACTGGGTGGACCACCTGGGCCACGTGGCCGTCGGGATCGAGGGCGGCGCCCACCGGAGCCCCGAGTCGGTCGTCCACCTCGAGCGGGCCGTCTGGCTGGCGCTGGTCTCGGTGGGGGCGGTGGCGATGGACGACGTGCCGGAGTCCGACGGCCTGCGCCGGAGGCTGCGCAGGGCCGCCGAGGCGGTCCCCTCCCTCTTCGAGGTCCGCTACCGCCACGGCCTGCGGGAGGGCGACGGCTTCGAGATGGAGCCCGGGTTCCGGAACTTCGACCCCGTGGAGGAGGGCCAGCTCGTGGCCCGGGACCGGCGGGGCGAGATCCGGGCGCCCGAGTCGGGCCGGCTGTTCCTCCCCCTCTACCAGTCGAAGGGCGACGAGGGCTTCTTTCTCGTCCGCGAGGTGGCCCCGTTCTGGCTGGTGGTGTCGGCGGTGGCCCGTCGGCTGAGGCTGGACCTGCTGGCGCGGCTCCTGCCCGGCGTCCGGCCCCATCCCGAGCGGGCCGAAGCGCTCACCGTGCACCCGCGCTCCGCCCGACCCATGGTGGTGAAGCTCTTCCACCTGCTGGGCTATCGGCGGGAGCGGCCGGAAGGGGGACGGCTGGTGCTCACCCGCCGGAAGGAGGTCGCCGAGGGGGGATGAAGAGGCGAGGGCTCCCGCCTCAGGCGCCGAAGCTGGCCTCGTGCCGCTCGATCGCCTCCTCCTCGACCTTCTCCACCACCGGCGGGATCGGCTCGTAGGGCCGGCCGCCCTCGAGGTCGAAGAGCCCGATCTCGCCCAGCGGTGTCGACCGCTCGTCCTCGTCCAGCCGGAGGGCGTCGAGGACGGTGTCGGCCAGGTCCGGGATCACCGGCCGGGCCGCCTCGGCGAAGAGCCGGACCAGGTTGAAGCAGGCCCGGATGGTCGTCCGGGCCTCGTCCGGGTCGGTCTTCACCGTGCTCCAGGGGGCCCGCTCGTCGATGTACTCGTTGCCCAGCTTCCAGAGGGCGCGCAGCTCCCGCATGGCCCGCCGGAAGTCCATCTCTCGCATGGCCGAGCGGTAGGCGTCCCGGCGCTCGCCGGTCCGGCGGGCCAGCTCCTCCTCGGCCGGACCCGGCTCGCCGCCCGGGGGGATCTCCGGCCCGAACTTGGAATCGCAGAACTGGAAGACCCGGTGCACGAAGTTCCCGAAGGTGCCGGCCAGGTCCTTGTTCACCGCCGACGCGAACAGCT
>CAYVFM010000069.1:0-7419 GCA_964450995.1 uncultured Gemmatimonadota bacterium
GTCCGCTGCCGGGCCTGCGGGGGCGACCGCCTGCGGCCCGAGGCCCTCCACGTCCGGATCGGCGGCCGGCACGTCTCGGACGCGGCCACCGAGACGGTCGCCGACCTGCTGGCCTGGCTCGAGGGGCTGGACCTGCCCGCCTTCGACCGGAAGGTCGCCGAGCGGATCCTGGACGAGCTCACCGACCGGCTCGGCTTCCTGGACGCGGTGGGGCTCGGCTACCTCACGCTGGACCGGCAGGCCCGGACGCTCTCGGGCGGCGAGATGCAGAGGATCCGGCTGGCCCGCTGCCTGGGCAGCCGGCTGGTCGACACCCTCTACGTCCTGGACGAGCCCACCATCGGCCTCCACCCGCACGACGTCGAGCGCTTCCTGGACGTCCTCCTCCGGCTCCGGGCCGGGGGCAACACGGTGCTGATGGTGGAGCACGAGCCCGAGGTGATGAAGGTGGCCGACCGGCTGGTCGAGCTGGGGCCGGGCTCCGGCGACGCCGGGGGCGAGGTGGTGTTCGAGGGGAGCTGGTCGGACCTGGTGGGCGCCGACACGACCACCGGGGAGCTGCTGGCCGGCCGGGGCGGCGACCTGCCTCGGAAGCGGAAGCGGCCCGGCGACCGGTGGCTGCGGATGAGGAACGCCCGGCTCCACAACATCGACGGGGTCGACGTCGAGATCCCCCTGGGCCGGATGACCGTGGTCACCGGCGTCTCCGGGGCCGGCAAGTCCACCCTGGTGGACGACCTCCTGTTCCACGCCCTGGAGCGGGCCCTGGAGGGGGAGACCAGCGCCCGGGAGCACCTGGGCGAGGAGACCGGCGAGTACGACGCCCTCGAAGGGGCCGGGGCGCTGGACGAGATCGTCCGGGTGGACCAGAGCCCCATCGGCCGGACGCCCCGCTCGATCCCGGTGACCTACATCGACGCCTTCACCCCCGTCCGCGAGCTCTTCGCCGACCAGCCGCTGGCGAAGGACCGGGGATACGGGCCCGGCCACTTCAGCTTCAACGTGGAGGGCGGCCGCTGCGAGGCGTGCAAGGGGGCGGGCGAGGAGGAGGTGGAGATGGTCTTCATGGCCGACGTCTCCTCGCCCTGCGAGGTCTGCGGCGGCCGGCGCTTCCGGCCGGAGGTGCTGGAGGTGGAGTACCGGGGCCGCTCGATCCACGACGTCCTCCAGATGACCGTGGACCAGGCGATCCGCTTCTTCCTCCGGCAGGACCGCATCGGCCAGGCCCTCTGGCAGCTCCAGCGGGTGGGGCTCGGCTACCTGCGGCTCGGCCAGCCCGCCAGCACCCTCTCGGGCGGCGAGGCCCAGCGGCTGAAGGTGGCCCGGGAGCTGTCCCGGGCCTCGGGCTCCGGCCAGCGGATCTACCTCCTGGACGAGCCCACCGTCGGCCTGGGGATGGGCGAGATCGAGCGGCTGATCCGGGTGCTCGACCAGCTCGTCGACGCCGGCCACACGGTGCTCGTCGTGGAGCACGACCTGGAGGTGATCCGGAGCGCAGACTGGGTGGTCGACCTGGGCCCCGGCCCCGCCGAGGAGGGCGGCGAGATCGTGGCGGCGGGCCCGCCGGAGGCGATCATGGAGGCCGAGGCCTCGCTCACCGGCCGCCACCTCCGCCGCCACGCGGCCGAGCGGCAGGAAGCCGGGGAGGAGCGGGCGGCGGGCTGAGCCGACCCTTCAACGCCGCCCCCACCGCTCCTGTTATGGAGGTGGCCGTGGGATAGATTGGCGGCCTCGGAGACCCGGGAGACCCTACACGACAGCACGCGGGAGAGCGAAGATGTCGAGAACCCGAAGCGTGGCCGCCCTCGCGGCGGCGCTGGTCCTGGCGGCGGCCTCCCCGGCCGGCGCCCAGGAGGCGGGCGAGATCGCCTTCGAGAGCTACACGCTCGGCAACGGGCTCCAGGTGATCCTCCACGAGGACCACTCGACGCCCGTCGTGGCGGTGGACGTCTGGTACGACGTGGGGGCGCGGGACGAGGAGCGGGGCCGCTCCGGCTTCGCCCACCTCTTCGAACACATGATGTTCCAGGGTTCGGAGAACGTGGAGAAGGCCCAGCACCTGACGATGGTCGAGAGCGTCGGCGGCTCGGTGAACGGCTCCACGACCGAGGACCGGACGAACTACTTCGAGACGGTCCCGGCCAACCGGGTGAACCTGGCGCTATGGCTGGAGGCCGACCGGATGCGCTCGCTGGCCGTGACCGAGGAGAACCTGGAGAACCAGCGGGAGACGGTGAAGGAGGAGCGCCGCCTCCGGGTGGACAACCAGCCCTACGGCAAGTCGTTCCTCCGGTTCACCACGATGCCGTACGACTCGGCGACCTGCTTCGGCTACGCCCACTCGGTCATCGGGTCCATGGAGGACCTGAACGCCGCGAGCGTCGAGGACGTCCAGTCCTTCTTCGACACCTACTACGCGCCGAACAACGCCACCCTCGTCGTCTCCGGCGACTTCGATCCCGCCGAGGTGAAGGAGCTGATCCGGCGCTACTTCGGCGGCATCGAGCGCTCGGAGCCGCCGGCCGAGGTCGAGTGCGAGGTGGACTACGAGGCCGGCTTCCAGGCCGACACGATCCGGGACCCGAACGCCAACCTCCCGGCGATCTTCTGGAGCTACCGCGTCCCGCCGCACGAGCATCCCGACAGCTACGCGCTCCAGCTCGTGAGCCGGCTCTTCGGGCAGGGGGAGAGCTCGCGCCTGCACCGGACGCTGGTCACCGAGACCGGCGCCGCGGCCCAGGCCAACGCCTTCCTCTCCTCCCGCCGCGGCCCCGGGCTGTTCTCGGGCTTCGCCATCGCCAACCAGGGCGTCCCGGCGGACTCGCTGCTCGGGCTGGTGGAGTCGGAGGTCCGTCGGCTGGCCGAGGACCCCCCGACGGCCGCGGAGCTGGAGAAGGCGAAGAACGCCTACGAGGCGGACGAGATCCAGGGGCGCCAGCAAGTGCTCCAGAAGGCGGAGGAGCTGCAGCACTTCGCGCACTTCCACGACGACCTGGGCGACATCAACACGGCGCTCGACCGCTACCTGGCCGTCGAGCGCGAGGACCTGCGCCGCGTCGTCGAGGAGTACCTCACCCGCGACAACCTCTCGGTGGTGGTGACGCTGCCCGCCTCCGGGTCGGACGAAGAGACGGAGCAGGAGGGGAGCGACCGATGAAGCCGATCCGCACGACCGCGGCCCTGGCGGCCGCCCTGGCCCTGGCAGGGCTCCGGCCCGCCGCGGCCCAGCAGGAGCAGCCGCAGGACTACCCGACCGAGCCGCCGCCGGCGATGGAGGCCGCCGACGTGAGCTTCCCGTCGGTGGCCCGGGACACGCTGGAGAACGGCCTCCGGCTGGTGGTGGTTGAGAACCACGAGCAGCCGGTGGTCTCGGTCCGGCTCTACGTGCCGGCCGGCGAGATCGCCGATCCGGACGGCAAGACCGGGGTGGCGAACCTCACCGCCAGCGTGCTGGACAAGGGCACCGGCAGCCGGACGGCCGAGGAGATCGCCTCCACCGTGGAGGGGGTCGGCGCCTCGATCAACGTGGGGGCAGGCGACGACTTCGGGTTCGTCTCCACGACCGCCCTGACGAAGCACCTGGGCACGGTGATGGAGGTCTTCGCCGACGTCGTCCGTGACCCCACCTTCCCGGAGGAGGAGTTCGCCAACGAGAAGCGCCGGATGCTCTCGAACCTGGAGGTGCAGCTCGGCCAGCCCGGCGCGCTCGCCTCCCGGCAGTTCCGGGCGCGCGTCTACGGCGACCACCCCTACGCCGAGGAGCCGACGCCGGAGAGCGTCGAGCGGGTCACCCGGGACGACCTGGCCGCCTTCCACGCCGAGCGCTACACGCCCGAGGGAGCGCTCCTGGTGGTGGCCGGCGACGTGACGCCGGAGGAGGCCCGGTCGATGGCGCGCGAGGCCTTCGGCGGGTGGGAGAACGACCCCGCCCCCGAGGTGGCGACGCCGGAGCCGCCGTCCCGCGACTCGGCCCGCATCTACCTGGTCCACCGGCCGTCCTCGGTCCAGTCGAACCTCTGGGTGGGCCACCTGGGGATCCGGCCGGGCAACGAGGACGCCCACGCCATCGAGGTGATGAACCGGGTGCTGGGGGGCGGGGCCAACTCCCGGCTCTTCCTGATCCTCCGGGAGGAGAAGGGCTGGACCTACGGCGCCTACAGCCGGTTCACCGAGCCGGCGGGCCCCGGCTACTTCGCCGCCACGGCGGAGGTGCGGACGCCGGTGACCGACAGCGCGCTGACCGAGATGATCGACCAGCTCGAGCGGGTCCGCTCCGAGCCGGTGCCGGCCGACGAGCTGGCCGACGCGAAGAGCTACCTGACGGGACACTTCCCGCTGGAGATCGAGACGCCCCAGCAGGTGGCCTCCAGGGTGGCCGACGTCCTCCAGCGAGGCCTCGAGCTCGACTGGCTGGAGAGCTACCGGAGCCGGATCTCGGAGGTGGACACCGAGGCGGTCCGGGCGGCGGCCGGGGAGTACGTCCACCCGGACCGGGCGGCCATCGTGGTGGTGGGCGACGCCACGAAGGTCCTCGAGAAGATCGAGGGGATCGCGCCCGTCACCCTCCTGAACACCGACGGCGAGGAGATCAGCCCCGCCGACCTGGAGATCCGCCGCACCGAGGTCTCCCTGGACGCCGGCCGGCTGAAGCGGGGCCAGTTCCGGTACTCGGTCTCGTTCCAGGGCAACGAGGTGGCCAGCACGGCCATCTCGGTGGCCGACACCGAGGAGGGCATGGTGGAGGTCTCCGAGGAGATGTCCGGCATGATGGGCAGCCAGACCACCACCTACGTGGTCTCCCCCGCGCTCGAGCCGATCTCCGTCGACCAGCGGGGCCAGAGCCAGATGGGCGAGGCGCGGGTGGACCTGGCCTACTCGGACGGCCAGGTCACCGGCACCGCCACCGTCCCGCAGGGCGGCCAGCAGGGCGGTCAGCCGCAGCTCCAGCAGGTGCAGGTCGACACGACGCTGGCCGCGGGGACCGTGGACCAGAACATGGTGCCCGCGGTGCTCCTCTCGGCGCCGCTGGCGGAGGGCTTCGAGGTGGACCTCCCCGCCTTCAGCCCCTCGAGCGGGGTGGGCCAGCTCAGCGCCTCCGTCGTCGGCTCCGAGACCGTGGAGGTGCCGGCGGGCAGCTTCGACACCTGGAAGGTGGAGGTCAGCCAGTCCGGCCGGAAGCTGAACCTCTGGGTGACGAAGGAGACGCCCCGGATGCTCGTGCGGCAGGCCTTCGCCGCCCAGCCGCTGACGCTGGAGCTGCAGTCCGTCGGCGGCGAGGGTGACGCCGGCGAGGGCGACGGAGGCGAAGGGGGCGACGGCGGCGGCTGAGCGCCCCCGCGTCTCGGTCTTCCTGCCCTGCAGGGACGCCGGGGCGCACCTGCCCGACTGCATCGCCAGCCTCGAGGCGCAGACCGTCGAGCGGCTGGAGGTGCTGGCCGTGGACGACGGCTCGGAGGACGAGACCGGCGCGCTGCTGGACGCCTGGGCCCGCCGCGACGGGCGCGTCCGGGTCTTCCGGACCGGCGGCGAGGGTCCGGCTGCGGCCTGCAACCGCGCCGCGCGGGAGGCGCGGGCCCCCGTGCTGGCGCGGATGGACGCCGACGACGTGGCGCTCCCCGGACGGCTCGAAGCCCAGCTCGACCTGCTGGACGAGCGTCCGGGCCTGGCGGCGTGCGGGACCGGCGTGGCGTTCTTCCCGGACGACGAGGTCGGTCCCGGGTGGCAGCGCTACGAGCGCTGGCTCAACGGGCTCGTCGAGCCGGCCGAGGTGCGCCGCGACCTCCTGGTGGAGTGTCCCCTGGCGAGCCCGGCGCTCGCCGTGCGCCGGTCGGTCTTCCGGGCCCTGGACGGCTACCGGGACCGGGGGTGGCCCGAGGACTACGACTTCGTCCTACGCCTGCACCGGGCCGGGATGCGGGCGGCCAACGTGCCCCGGCCCCTCCTCCGCTGGCGGCGCCACCGGGACAACCTGTCCCGGAACCACCCGGCCTACGCCCCGGACGCCTTCCTCCGCTGCAAGGTCCACTTCCTCCTGCACGGCTTCCTGCCGGAGGACCGGCCGCCCGTGGTCTGGGGGGCGGGGGAGGCGGGCAAGCCGCTGGCGCGGGCCCTGGCGGACGCGGGCCGGCGTCCGCGGGCCTTCGTGGACCTGGATCCCCGAAAGGTGGGCCAGGAGATCCACAGCATCCCGGTGGTGGACCCGGGAGGCTTCGAGGAGCGCTTTCCCGACCCCGGGAGCTCGGACGCCGCCTACGTGCTGGGGGCTGTCGGCGCCCCGGGGGCGAGGGAGGAGATCCGGGAGGCGCTCCGGGCCGGCGGGCGCCGGGAGCTGGACGACTTCAGGATGCTCGCGTGACCCGGACGAGCTCGGTTTCCGCCTCGCGGCGCGCCCCGCGCCGGAAGCCGCGGCGGGCGAGCTCGATCAGGCATGCGTCGTACACCTCCGCGGCCGTCACCCGTCCGTCCTCGAACAGGCGCGAGATCTCCACCAGGGGGCCCTGGAGGAAGGTGCGGCAGGCCTCGGTGTCCGCGAACTCTTCGAGCGAGCGGGCGCCGGAGAAGGCGCCGACGACACAGGCGCGACCGCGCTCGTCGACGAAGCTGGTGACGGGATGAGGCTGCACGCCGCCGTCCTCGTAGCGCGCCACGAAGTTGCGGAGCATCCGTCCCGGCACGTCGCTCAGCTCGAGCGCAGGGGGGTGGGCACGGTCGTTCGTCATCGTCTCCTGGCCATCCCTTGTAGTTGATAACCGTTCTCAATCAGGGTCAAGTATGGCCGGCGGGGGCCCGCTCCGCAAGCCGGGTCCGCCGGCGGACACGCTCGCCCGGGCGGTGCCGCGACGGGGAGGGCCACTTGCGCGGAACAAACTAATCAATAACGATTATTGGTAAATGTGCGCCGCAGACGCGGGCGGAACGGAGCTTGAACTCGGTTTCCCCGGCAGGGGCCGAGCAGAGAGACTGGAGCGACAGACCTGGAGGGACTCATGGCGGACGATGCGAAGCAGGCGCTGATCGACGGGCTGAACGAGGACCTGGCGGCCGAGTACCAGGCGATCATCTTCTACACGGTGGCGGCCCAGCTCATGACCGGGGCCGACCGGCCCGAGCTCAAGGCGCTGTTCGAGTCGGAGGTGGCCGACGAGCAGGGGCACGCGGAGCTCCTGGCCCGGAAGATCATCGCCCTGGGCGGCGAGCCCACGACCGAGCCCGCGCCCGTGCGCCTGGGCTCCAGCAACGAGGAGCGCGTCCGGCTCGCGCTGGAGGCCGAGGTCGACACCATCTCCCGGTACCGCCAGCGCATCAAGCAGGCCGAGGCGGCGGGCGAGACGGGCCTCCAGGTGCGGCTCGAGGACCTCCTCGCGGACGAGACCGAGCACAGGGAAGAGATGGAGATGATCCTGAAGGACTTCGACGGCT
>CAYVFM010000070.1:0-7393 GCA_964450995.1 uncultured Gemmatimonadota bacterium
TCGTTGAGCTCGCTGAAGGCGTTCACCAGCTCGCGGCCCGCGACCACGACCTCGAAGCGCTCGGCCAGCTCCGGATCGCCCCGCTTCGGCTTCGCCAGCGGGCTCATGGCCACCGGGTAGTCGTGGACGATGGTGGGGTCCGACAGGCCGGGCTCCACACGGGCCGAGAAGAGGGCGTCCACCAGCCGGGTGCGGCCCAGCTCGTCGGCGTCCTCCCGCCCCGCCTCCCGCGCGGCCTCCCGGAGGTCGTCCGTGCCGGCCTCCAGGGGGTCGAGGCCGACGGCCTCCGCGAACGCCTCCCGGTAGGAGACCCGCCGCCACGGCGGCGCCAGGTCCACCGTCCGCCCCTCGACCTCCAGCTCCGTCCCGCCGGCGGCCTCCTCCACCACGCCGGCCACCATCTCCTCGGCCAGCTCCATCATGTCGCCGTAGTCGGCGAAGGCCCGGTAGAGCTCCAGCATGGTGAACTCGGGGTTGTGCGTGCGGTCGATCCCCTCGTTCCGGAAGTCCTTCCCGATCTCGTAGACCCGGTCCAGGTTGCCCACCAGCAGCCGCTTCAGGTACAGCTCGTCGGCGATCCGCAGGTACAGCTCCCGGTCCAGGGCGTGGTGGTGGGTGGTGAAGGGCCGGGCCGAGGCGCCGCCGTAGATCGGCTGCAGGACCGGGGTCTCCACCTCGAGGAAGCCCCGGTCGTCCAGGAAGGAGCGCAGGCCCGAGACGATGCGGGCCCGGAGCTCGAAGATCTCGCGAACGTCGCGGTGGACCGCCAGGTCGGCGTAGCGCTCCCGGTAGCGGGCCTCGGTGTCGGCGAACCCGCTGTGGACCACCCGCTCGCCGTCCTCGGTGACCTCCTCCTTGCCGTAGGGCAGCGGCCGGAGGGTCTTGGAGAGCAGCTCGAGCCGGCGCACCCGGACGGTGACCTCCCCGGTCCGGGTGCGCATCAGCTCGCCCTCGACCCCGATCCAGTCGCCCAGGTCGAGGGCGTCCATGATCCGCTCCTCGCGCCCGTCCAGGACGTCGCGCTTGAGCCAGACCTGGAGCCGGCCGGCCCGGTCCTCCAGGTGGGCGAAGGCGCTGCCGCCCAGGTCCCGGAGCGAGCGGATCCTGCCCGCCACCTGGACCCGGGGCCCGTCCTCCGGGTCGAGCTCCTCGTCGGACGTCTCCTCGGCCTCCAGGAAGAGGCGCCGGGCCTCGGGCAGCGCGTGGGAGCGGTCGAAGCGGTAGGCGTAGGGCTCGACGCCGTCCTCGCGGAGCTCCTCCAGGGTCCGGAAGCGGTCCCGAACCGGCTTGGGCCGCTCGCCGTCACGGTACCAGCAGCTCGAGCACAGCCCGTCGCGGAGGCGGTCGGCCTCCCGCCCGCAGCTCCCGCAGCTCGTCCCGGTCCCCTGGTCCGCCCGCCGGTCCCCGCTCACTCGTCCTCCGCCCCGTTCTCCTTGAGATAGGCCTCGATGAATTCGTCCAGCGCCCCGTCCAGCACCTCCTCCACCCGGGCCGTCTCCACCTCCGTGCGGTGGTCCTTCACCATCTGGTAGGGGTGGAGCACGTACGAGCGGATCTGGCTGCCGAAGGCGATCTCCTTCTGGTTCGAGCGCAGCTCCTGCTTCTCCTCCTCCCGCTCCTCGACCGCCTGCTGGTAGAGGGCCGCCCGCAGCATCTTCATCGCCTTCGAGCGGTTCTTGTGCTGGCTGCGCTCCTGCTGGCAGGAGACCACCGTGTCGGTGGGCAGGTGGGTGATGCGGACCGCCGAGTCCGTCTTGTTCACGTGCTGTCCGCCGGCCCCCGAGGCCCGATAGGTGTCGATCCGGAGGTCGCCCTCGTCGATCTCGATCTCGATGTCGTCGTCCACCACCGGGTAGACGAAGACCGACGCGAAGGAGGTGTGGCGCCGGCTCGCGTTGTCGAAGGGTGAGATCCGCACCAGGCGGTGGACGCCCCGCTCGGCCGACAGGAACCCGTAGGCGTAGGGGCCTCGCACCTCGAGGGTGGCCGACTTGATGCCGGCCTCCTCGCCCTGGAGGAGATCCATCACCTCGACCTCGAAGCCCTTCTCCTCCGCCCACCGGGTGTACATCCGGAAGAGCATCTCGGCCCAGTCCTGCGACTCCAGCCCGCCGGCGCCCGGGTGGATGGTGACCAGGGCATCCCGCTCCGTGTCGGGCCCCCGGAGCATGTTGCGGAACTCGAGCCGCTCCAGCTCCTGGTCGATGGCCTCGGACGCACGATCGATCTCCCCGGCCATCTCCGGATCGGGCTCGACGTCCATCAGCTCGGCCAGCTCCAGCAGGTCGTCGACCCGGTCGGAGAGCTCGTGCCAGGGCTCGGTCCACTCCTTCAGCTCCTGGGAGCGGGCGATGACCTCCCGGGCCTCCTCCGGCTCGTCCCAGAAGCCCGGCTGGGCCATCCGCTGCTCGAGCTCCTCGACCTCCGCCTCCATGGCGTCCAGGTCAAAGATACCCCCGTAGCTCGTCCAGCCTGCGGCGCTGCTCCTCGAGCTTCTCGATCTTCTCGCTGGTCTCGGTCGTCATGTCGTCGCGTGCCGTTCTCGGTGGAGGGGAGCTCGCTCTCGTCGCCGGCCGGCGATCCCGGCCCCGCGGCGGCCGTCTCTGTTACCCACGGGGACCCGCCTCGTTCGGGCGCGCTTCGGGCCGGCTCAGTCGTCCTCGTCCTCCTTGCCCAGCAGCTCGAAGTCGATCTCCCGGGCCTCGCGGTCCACCCGCGCCACCTGGACCCGGACCCGGTCGCCGAGCTGGAACTTCCGGCGCTTGCGCTGCCCCAGCAGGGCGTGCTGCTCCTCGATGTAGACGTAGTAGTCGTCGGTGAGCGTCGAGACGTGCACCAGGCCCTCGACGTGATACTCGTCCAGGAGGACGAAGAAGCCGAAAGCGGTGACGCCGGCGATGGCCCCGTCGAACTCCTCGCCGACGTGCCGCTCCATGAACTCGATCTTCTTCAGGTCCACCGAGTCGCGCTCGGCCTCCTGGGCGACACGCTCCCGCCGGGAGCAGTGCTCGGCCACCGTGGACAGGCGGCCGGCGTCGGCGGACCGGGCCTTCGCCGGGTCGTCGAGCCAGCGGCCGAGCTGGCGGTGGACCACCAGGTCGGGGTACCGGCGGATGGGCGAGGTGAAGTGCGCGTAGGCCTCCGAGGCCAGGCCGAAGTGGCCGATGTTCTCCGGCGAGTACACGGCTTTCTGCATGCTCCGGAGCGTCGACTGGTTGACGAGCTGCTCCTGGGGCGTGTCCTCCATGGCGTCCACGAACCGGGCCAGGTCCTTCGGCGAGATCTGGCGGGAGGGCAGCGGGTGGCCGAAGGTGGCCGCCATCTCCCGGAGCTGGTCCATCTTCTCCTCGTCCGGCTCCGGGTGGATCCGGAAGAGGAACGGCAGGTCCTCCTCCAGCGCCAGCTCGGCCACCGCCTCGTTGGCCTGGATCATCAGGTCCTCGATCATCTCGTGCGTCGGCAGACGGAGCACCCGCTGGATGTCGGTGGGCTCGCCGGCGGCGTTGAGGACGACCCGGGCCTCGGGCAGGTCGAAGTCGATGCTGCCCCGCTCCGACCGGCGCCGCCGGATGCCCCGGCTCACGCCGTGGAGGTCCCGGAGCGCCCGGATCAGCTCCTCCGGCCCGTCCGCCTCGCCCTGCAGGAGGTCGTTGGCCTGGTCGTAGGAGAGCCGGTGGTCGCTGTTCACCACCCCGCGGGTGAGCTCCCAGTCCCGGACCCGGCCGTCCTCGTCCATCCGGAAGACCACGGACATCGTGAGCCGGTCCTCCTCCGGGCCCAGCGAGCAGAGGCCGCTTGAGAGGGCGTGGGGGAGCATCGGGACCACCCGGTCCACCAGGTAGACGCTGGTCCCGCGGTCCAGGGCCTCGTCGTCCAGCTCGCTTCCCCGCCGCACGTAGAAGGAGACGTCGGCGATGTGCACGCCCACCTCGAGGTCGCCGCCGTCGAGGCGGCGGATCGAGAGGGCGTCGTCGTGGTCCTCGGCGTCGGGCGGGTCGATGGTGAAGGTGAGCTGGTCCCGGAAGTCGCGCCGGTCCTCCAGGTCCTCGGGCTGGATCCCCCACTCGGCCGTGCGCTCGGCGTCCTCGCGGACCGAGGGCGGGAACTCCAGCGGCAGGCCGTGGCCGTGGAGGATCGAGAGGACGTCCACGCCCGGCTCCCCGGGCTCCCCCAGCACCTCCTTCACCCGGCCCACGGGGCTGGGCTCCTCCTCGCCCCAGTCCAGCACCTCCAGGACCACGACCTGGCCGTCCTCGGCGTCCTCCTCGAAGCCCGGGGGCACGAAGAGGTCGACGCGGATCTCGGGCTCCTGGGCGTGGACGAAGCCGTAGTTCCGCTTCCGGTGGTAGACGCCCACCACCTGGCTCCAGGCCCGCCGCAGGACTCGGATCACGCGCCCCTGGGGGTTCTTGCCCTGCGGCCGCTTCTCGATCCGGGCGATGACCACGTCGTCGGCCACCGCCGTCCCCAGGTTCCGCTCGGGGACGAAGACGTCCTGGGCGTCCGGATCGTCGGTGTTCACGAAGCCGTCCCCGCCCCGGGTCACCGTGAGGCGCCCGATGGCCAGGTTGAGCTTCTCGGGGACGGCGTAGC
Organism: uncultured Gemmatimonadota bacterium; assembly: GCA_964450995.1. Classification (GTDB taxonomy): domain Bacteria; phylum Gemmatimonadota; class Gemmatimonadetes; order Palauibacterales; family Palauibacteraceae; genus CAYVFM01. The sequence continues at coordinate 4,594 of CAYVFM010000070.1, forward strand.
GTCCCTTCCGCTGGCGGTAGACGAGCCCCTCCTCCGCCAGCTCGTCCAGGAAGTCGGAGAAGTCGCCGCGTCGCTCGCCGGGCACGTCCAGGGCCTCGGCCAGCTCGTCCAGGGTCAGCGGACGCGGCGCGTCCTCGCGCAGGTAGGAGAGGAGGTGCTGCAGGGAGGGGAGCTCTTCGTCGGTCATCTCATCGCCGTGTGCGGGTGTCGTCAGGATCTGCGTCTGGGAGCGGACGTCCGGATCGGCGGACGTGCCGGGCGCGGGTGCGCCGTGCCCGGCCTCCGCGGGGCGTCCGGGCCTCTCGGGCGCAAGAAGCGCGCCCCGCGTCGCGGAGCGCCCCGGCGACGGCCGAAGGCCGGGGGCGACGCGCTCCTACTGGAGGCTCTCGGCCTCGTCCACCAGCATGACCGGGATGCCGTCGTCCACCCGGTACCGGAGCTCGCAGGCGTGGCACAGGAGGGCCTCGCCGTCCTCCTCGTCCTCCTCACGGTACTCCAGCTCGCCCTTGCACTTCGGGCAGACCAGGATCTCCAGAAGCTCGTCGTCCAGCGTCATCCGTCGCCTCCGTCGTCGGGCAGTCGGTAGCCGAGGCGGGACAGCTCGCCCCGCCGCTTCCTCCACTTGTGGAGCACCTTCACCCGGAGATCGAGGTAGATCTGCCGGTCGAGGAACGCCTCGATCCGCCGCCGGGCCGCCGATCCGATGGAGCGGATCTGCCGCCCGCCCTCGCCGATGACGATCCCCTTCTGCGAGTCGCGCTCCACGTACACGCTGGCCGAAACATACAGGGGATCCTCGTCCTCGCGGAACTGCTCCACCTCCACCGCCACCGAGTAGGGCACCTCCTCGGCGAGCTGACGGAAGCAGGCCTCCCGCACGAAGGAGGCGACGAAGGCCCGGACCGGATCGGTGGCGAGCTGGTCGGGCGGGTAGAGGGGCGGCGAGGACGGGAGGAGCCCGATCGCCTCCTCCCGCAGGCGCTCGACGCCGCGGCCCTCGGTGGCCACGGTGGCGACGACGGTGGACCACCCCGCCGCCGCCATCTCTTCCGCCACCCGGTCCCGGTCCTCCTCCCCGAGCCGGTCGACCTTGTTCAGACAGAGGAGAGCGGGCCTGTCCGCGGGCGGGCCGGCCGCCGCGGCCTCCACGCTGGGCCCGTAGCCGGCGTCCACCACGTGGATCAACGCGTCCGCGTCGGACGCGGCGCGGTCCGCCTCGGCCCGCATGGCCTCCTGGAGGGGATAGCGGGGGTCCAGCCGACCGGGGGTGTCCACGAAGATCACCTGGCCGCCCGGGCCCGTCCAGATGCCCCGGAGGGCGCGGCGGGTCGTCTGCGGCTTGGCGGTCACGGCGGCCAGCGGCTCGCCCACGAGGACGTTCAGGAGAGTCGACTTTCCGACGTTGGGGAGGCCGACCAGGGCGCAGAACCCGGCCCGGTGCTCACCCTCCGGTCCGCCCTCCCGTTCGGTCCCCTTCTCCCCCGCCCCGGACGTCCCGGCCCGGGCGGCGTCCCGGCCCTCCCCGGTCACCGGCTCATCCGGCCGAGGCCACCCGGTTCTTGCCCGAGCGCTTGGCCCGGTAGAGCGCGTCGTCGGCGGCGTGGATCAGCTCCTCGTAGCCGTCCCCGTCCCGCGGGCAGCACGCGAAGCCCACGCTCACCGTGAGGTCGCCGCCCGGCTGGATCTCCTCCCGCGGGAAGGGCCGATCCTCGATGCTCTCGCGCAGCCGCTCGGCGGCCTCCCGGGCCTCCTGCGGTCCCGTGTTGACCATGATGATCCCGAACTCCTCGCCGCCGTACCGCGCCACCACGTCGCTGACCCGGACGTCCTCCTGCATCGCCTCGGCCAGCTGCTGGAGGACCTCGTCGCCGGCCAGGTGACCCAGGCTGTCGTTGTAGTGCTTGAAGTCGTCCACGTCGACCATGGCCACGGCGCACTCGCCCCCGTAGCGCCGGATGCGGGCGAGCTCGGCCTCCAGGTACTCCTCCAGGTAGCGTCGGTTGGGGAGGCCCGTGAGCGGATCGGTGATGGCCTGCTCGGCCAGCGTCCGGCGCAGCTCCCGGGTCTCCTCCCGCTTGCCCTTCAACCGCTCGAAGACCGCTCCCGCGTACAGGTTCACCGCCAGGAAAACGGCGGCGCGAACCCCCTCGAACGGGAGCGAGACCACCACCGTGCCGTCCCCCACGAGGTTCCACACGACGCCCAGATAGAGGCCCGTCATCACGGTGGACAGACCGGCGACGGCCCGGAAGCCCAGCCGACCCACCGCGAAGAAGAGCGCCACGAACCACGCCATCAGGAGCAGGTAGCGCGCGGCCGGGGCCATGTGGATGTAGAGGGCGAACAGAACCCCCGAGACCAGGATCGGCACGTAGAGGAAGTCCGGATCCCAGCTCACCACCTCGTCCCATCCCCGCCAGGCGACGAGGCCCAGGACGGCCTGCACGGCCAGCATCACGCCGGTCACGCGGAGCCACACCCCGACCTCCAGCTCCGAGACCCCGAGCCAGCTCAGGCAGAGCAGGATGCCGAGGGCCAGGAGATGGCCCAGGGTGGCCAGGAAGATGTTGTAGGCCTTCAGGCGATGGCGCTCGGCCGGTCCCGGGCCAGCGGTGTGGCCATGCGGCGTCTCCAGCGGTCCCTCCTCGTCCCTGGTTCGGGATGCGACGATCTGTCCGGGCAGAAGCTAACCGGTGATCGTCCTATCCGCCCCTCCGCCTTCCGTCAAACGAAAGCCCCTCCCGAGGGGGGAGGGGCTGATCGTGTGGGGGTGCCGGCGGCGACCTACTCTCCCGGGGCG
>CAYVFM010000071.1:0-1447 GCA_964450995.1 uncultured Gemmatimonadota bacterium
CCTGCTGGTGGACGGCGCCATCACCGACGGCGTGCAGATGTAGCGGCGGCCGCCGGCCGGGCCCGCCTCACTCCAGCGTCATGAACAGGTTGTTCAGCGACTCCGCCAGGGTGGGGTGGGCCAGGACGGCGTCCCGCAGGGCCGTGTACGGGAGGTCGCCCATCATCGCGATCTTCAGCGCCATGGCGATCTCGCCGCCCTCCACCCCCAGCACCGCCGCGCCCAGGATCCGGTCGGTGTCGGCGTCCACCACCGCCTTCATGAAGCCCCGGGTCTCGTCCATCTCGATGGCCCGGGCGACGCGGCTCATCGGGAGCTTCGCCACCCGCACGTCCCGGCCCGAGTCGCGAGCCTCGCGCTCGGTCGTGCCCACCCGCCCGAGCTGGGGGTCGGTGAAGACGGTGTAGGTGAGGGTCCGGCCCTCGTGGCTCCGGTCCCCGCCCCGCAGGAGGTTGTCCCGGACGACGCGGTAGTCGTCGTAGGAGGTGTGGGTGAAGGGCGGGTGGCCGGTGACGTCGCCCAGGGCCCAGACGCCCTCGGCGCTCGTCTCCAGCCGGCCGTTCACCCGGACGTGGCCCCGCTCGTCGGTGGCTACCCCGGCCTCCTCCAGCCCGAGGCCGTCGGAGTTGGGCCGCCGCCCCGCGGCCACCAGCAGGTGGCTCGCCTCCAGCTCGTCGGCGGCCTCCCCGTCCACGGACACCACCCGCACCCGGACACCGCCGCCCGGCGCGGGGGAGACCTCCCGGGCCTCGGTCCCGGTGAGCACCCGGATCCCGTCCTCCTCGAGGATCTCCTCCAGCGCCTCCGCGACGTCCTCGTCCTCGCGGCTCGCCAGCCGGTCCCCCCGGTCGACCACCGTCACGTCGGCCCCGAAGCGTCGGAACATCTGTCCGAACTCGAGCCCGATGAAGCCGCCGCCCAGCACCAGCAGGTGGTCGGGCACCTCGCCCAGCTCCATCACCGAGGTGGAGTCCAGGTGGTCCACCTCGTCCAGCCCGTCGATCGGGGGGACGAGGGGGCGGGCCCCGGTGTTCAGGAAGATTCGATCGGCCGCGAGCCGGCGCCGGCCGCCCTCCGCCGTCGCCACCTCGATCTCCCGCTCGCCGACGAAGCGGGCGTCGCCGAAGATCAGCTCCAGGCCGTCCTGCCGCTCCAGGCCCTCGCGGCCGCCCTCCACCCAGTCGTCCACGATGTCCCGCTTCCGCTGGCGGACGGCGGCCATGTCCACCTCGACGCCGCCGGTCTCGACGCCGTAGTCGCCGGCCCTTCGGGCCAGGTGGGCCACCCGGGCGCTGGCCCACATCGTCTTGGTGGGCGTGCAGCCCCGCACCACGCAGGTGCCGCCCACCCGGTCGCGCTCGACGATGGCCGTGCGGTGGCCCGCCTCGGCCAGGTCGCCGGCGAGCGGCTTGCCGGCCTGTCCGGTGCCGACGACGATCGCGTCGAA
>CAYVFM010000071.1:1547-7301 GCA_964450995.1 uncultured Gemmatimonadota bacterium
CGGGCCCCGGTGAGCGGTGACGCGGAGGCGGGCCAGGCGCTCCTCCTCCGAGAGCTCGCCGGGGTCGATCCCGGCGGTCTCGCCGATCGGGACGTCCAGGGCCTGGGGGCCGTCGGTCGCCGCGTCGGTCATCCCGCGAGCCTCACGGTCGAGGGCCGGGTGGCGGAAGCGCCACCGGTAGCCGCTCTCGGGCGCGATCCAGGGGCCGTCCTCCAGCCCGAGGTCGCGGAAGGTGAGCCGGAGGACGGACCCGTTCCCGGCCGCCTCCACCGCCGGCTCCTCGATCGGCGTCACCTTCCCGTACCAGTGCTCCACCACCCGGTCCCGCCGGACCACCAGGATGTCGGCCAGGGTGTCGGCCTGCGGCGGCGCCAGGCTCCCGGAGGCGATCGCGGCCCGGATCTGCCGGTCGGTGAACGAGGCCACCAGCTTCGCCCCCCAGTAGCCGTCGGCCGGCGTCATCTCCCGCCAGGCCCAGGTGGGCCAGTTCGGCGTCCAGGCGCCCGGCTCGAAGTCCTCGCCCGGCAACGCGCCCAGCGACGGGTGGATCGTCTCCCAGGAGCGTCCCTCCCAGCCCTTCCGGTACAGCCCCAGGGTGACGTATCGCGCCAGCGACGCCCACAGGTCCAGCTCGTACTCGTACATCTCGCGCGGGTTGTGGGCGCCGACCTGCGAGCTGCCCAGGGCGGCCGAGAAGTCCAGCAGGTAGTGCTTCAGGTAGCCGGGCGGGTCGATCCAGACGTCCAGGGTGTTCTGGAAGATGAGGTCGGAGTGGTTGAGCCAGGCGGCCAGCACCCAGATGCCCCGGAGCTCGCGCCGGTGCTGGTGGAGGTAGTGGTCGTTCGGGTCGTCCGCCCTCCGGCCCTCGAAGAAGAACGGCCCCTTCGGCACGCCCGGGACGAACCGGCTCGCGATCGCCCGGACCCGACCGTCGGGCAGCCGGGCCACCGAGTCCACGATGGTCCGCAGGTCCTCGCGGGTCATCGGCCGGGAGGAGCCCCCGCCGTAGTCGAACTCGGCGTCCTCGGCCACGACGAGATCGTCGGCGTCCAGCGTCACCATGTAGTTCGCCGGGACGTGGTAGCCGGCGGCGTGGAAGAAGCGCGACGCGATCACGTCCGGGTTGGAGGCCAGGCCCGGCCAGTCCGGGGGGTCGAACTTGACCAGGTAGCGGTCGCCCCGGGCGTCCTCGATCGTGAAGCCGGGCATGGCGCCCGAGACCTTGCCGCTCACCACGGTGATGGCCCGGCTCGTGTCGGGCCCCGGCGCCATCGCCGCTCCCCGGCGGACCTCCCGGGGCGTCATCCGCTCCCGGCCGTTCCGGTGCTCGAACCAGGCCGAGCTCACCACGTCGTCGAACCGGGTCAGGTTCAGGGCCTCGCGCTCCGCGCCGAACCACCGGCGCGGCTCGGTCACCTTCGCCAGCTCCTCGGTGAAGGCCCGCTCCCAGCGCACCGAGACCTCGGCGGGGCTCCGGCTCCCCGGCTCCTCGATGGGCAGGGTGTCCGCGTAGGCCACCGGCTCGGGCCGCAGGGGCGGCTGGGCGAGGCCGGCGCAGCCGCCGGCCAGCGCCGCCGCCAGGACGAGCAGCAGCCCCCGGGAACCCGCGGCGTCGCGCATCCTCAGTAGTCCCAGGAGGTTTCGAGCGAGAGCCGGGTCTCCTCGCCGCCCAGGCCCACGTAGCCCATCAGCGCGACGTCGTCGCCCGCGAGGAAGCGGGCGCCGAGCCCCCAGGAGGTCTCGAGGTCGGTGTCGGTCAGCCGGTCGAACTCCGGGGCCACCGTCCCCGCGTCGACGAAGGCGAGCCCCTCGATCCGGGCCCCGCCGTGCTTCTCACGCCAGATCTCGTACCGCCACTCGGTCATCAGGGCGGCCATGTGCCGGTCGCGGAAGCGGTCGGTCGAGAAGCCCCGCAGGCCGCGGTCCCCGCCCAGCGAGGCCAGGTGCGTGAAGGGGATCCCGCGTCCCTCCACGCCGCTGTGGAAGGCGCCGATGCCGTGGAGGACGAACTCCTGGCGCCGGTTGACCGGGAGGTAGCCGGTGGCCGTCACGTCCCAGCGCACGAAGTCGGAGGGGGTCCCTCCGACCCCCCGGAAGACCGTCGGGCCGGCCTCGACCCGGAAGCCCCGCTGCTGGAGCTGCTCCCATCGGGTGAAGTCGAGGACGCCCCGGAGCTCGAATCGGAGGAAGCGTGTCCGCTCGTCCGCGCCGAAGAGGTCGGACGCGTCGAGCCGCGAGGTGAGGTCCGGGGTGGAGCCGTCGAGGCCGGCGGCCACCTGGTTCTCCTCCCATCCGATGCCGGCCCGGAAGCCCAGGTGGCGGGTGCGGTAGGACCCGGCGGCGGCCGCCCTCCACTGGTCCCACCGGAAGTCGCTCTCGTCGACGGCCCTCGAGCCCGGCCCGACGCCCCAGAAGTGCGGCTCGGCGAAGCGCCGGAAGGCGCCGGCCACCTCCACCCCCCAGCTCTCCCCGTCCTCCGGGGCGCCGCCGAGATCCAGGGGGTCGCCCAGCTCGACGTCGGTGACCAGCGGGACGGGGTCGCCGAACGAGAGGCCCACGCTGTGGACCTGGGAGGTGCGGACCGTCATCGCGGTCCAGGCGAAGAAGGGATCGAACCGCTCCAGCCGCGCCTCCAGGCCCGGACCGCTCCGGGGCCCCACGCTCTCCACGTCCAGGTCGAGCCCCCACCGGCGGAGGGAGCGGTAGGTCGTGGTCAGGAGGCCGGCCTGCCGCGGACGGAACGCCTCGCCCGCGAGATACGCGATGCCCTCGGAGACCAGCCTGACCGGGAGGAAGGCGATGTCCAGGGGGAGGGAGGCCGCGTCCCAGCCGTCGAAGGGGTGCGAGCCCGGGGGTCTCTCGGCCGCGGACCGGAGGGCGTCGGCGCTGTCCGCCGACACGGGACCGGCTTCCTGGGCGGGTGTGGGAGCGGGGAGCAGGAGGAGGGCGGCCGCGAGGGCCGTGGCCGTCGTCCTCCAGACCGGAACCGCGGCTGAACGCACGGGGTCGCCCTCCTCTTCCGTGGCAAGAGCTCCAGGCGAACGCGCCGGGCGGCCGCCGGACCCTCGCGGGCCGGCTGTCTCAGGTTGCTCGATCCTATTAGAATTTTCGGGGTTCCGCCAAACCATCCGCCCGCCATCCGCCATGACGCCTCGCCGGCACACCGACAGCGCGGTCGACCGCTCCGAGGCCGACGGGCTCCCCCTCGTATCGCGGGCTCGCGGGTCGGCGGCCCTGGCGGCCGTCGTCGTGCTAGCGGCGGCCGCCTGCATGCCCCGTCCCCGGGTGCCGACCGAGGCCCCTCCGCCTCCGGCGCCGTTCGAGCGGGCACCCTACGTCCAGGACGTCGTCGACGGCCGGGCCACGGTGCTGTGGCGGACCTCCGCCCCGGACGCCGCCTTCGACTTCCGGTTCCGGGTGGGGGACGGCGCCTGGCGGAGCGTCCCCGTCCTGCGCGGGAGCGGCGGCGACCGCCGGGCCGAGCTCCGGGAGCTGCCGGCCGACACGACGGTGACGTACGCGGTCGAGACCGCGGGCCGCGAGATGGGGCCGTTCCGTTTCCGGACGCCCCCGGCGGACACCTCGACCGCCACGGTGGACGTGCTGGTCTTCGGGGACTCGGGCTGGGGGTCGCCGATCCAGCTCGCCCTGGCCGGCCTCATGGAGGAGCGCCGGTGGGACCTGGCCGTCCACGTCGGCGACGTCGCCTACCCCGACGGCTCGGAGGAGGACCTCACCCAGCGCCACTTTCGCGTCTACCGCCGGCTGCTGGCCCGCGTCCCGTTCTTCCCCTCCCCGGGCAACCACGACCTGCACGCGTCCGGGGGCGGGGGGCGGCCCTACGACCACGCCTTCGCCTGGCCCGGCCAGGAGGAAGGAGGGCGCTACTACGCGTTCCGCTGGGGCCGGGCGGGGTTCGTCTCGCTGGACACGTCCACCGACTCGGTCATGGCGGGGCTCGAGGAGAGGGAGGGGCGGCAGTACCGGTGGCTGGAGGCCAGGCTCGCCGAGATGGCGGCCGACTCGACGCTGGCCTGGACGGTCGTCTTCACCCACCGACCCCTCTACAGCCGGGGTGTGGGCTTCGGGCGGAACCCACCGCGGGAGAAGCTGCGCGAGGCCCTGGAGCCGCTCTTCCTGGAGCACGGCGTGGACCTCGTGCTGGCCGGCCACGACCACTTCTACCAGCGGACCCGGCCGCTCCGGAACGGGCGCGTGGTCGACGCGGGCTGCGGGCCGGTCCACCTGATCGCCGGGGGCGGCGGCGCCAGCCTCTACGGCCGGTCCGTCGCTCCCGGCGACCCGGCGGCACGCGTGGTCCGGGCCCACCATTTCGTGGATCTCGCGCTGGGCGCGTCGGGCGGCTCCGGCGTCGTGGTGGGGCGGGAGGGCCGGACGCTGGACCGGTTCCGGCTGGTTCCGTACGATCCAGGGGATCCGACCTGCGACCGATGAGCGAGGGGGAGACGTGCTCCAGGGGCTGAAGGAACGCTTCTTCGACCTCGACGCCGAGGAGTGGCCCCGGGCGCTCGGGCTGGCCCTCTTCTTCTTCCTGGTGATCGCCGTCTTCTGGGTCGTCAAGCCCATGAAGAGCGGCCTGTTCCTCAGCCATTTCTCCGACCATCCCCTGCACCTGCTCGGGTACGACCTGACCGGCGCCCAGGCCGAGCAGGTCGCCCGGGTGCTCAACATGTTCGTCGCCTACGTCGTGGTCGTGGTCTTCACCGCCATGGCCCGGAGCTGCACCCGGCGGGCGGTGATCCTCTTCTTCTGCGCGATCTACGCCGGGCTCTTCCTCCTCTTCGCCGCCCGCATCGGGGAGCCTTCGGAGCTGCTGGTCTGGTCGCTCTACGTGGCCGGCGACATCTGGACCACCGCCATGGTCGCCACCTTCTGGGCCTTCTCCAACGACATCACGACGGGGGAGGAGGCCGAGCGGATGTACGGCGTCGTGGGGCTGGGCGGCGTGGTGGGCGGCTTCGTGGGCGCGTCGGTGGTGAGCTCGTGGGTCGAGCAGGTGGGCCGGGCGCCCCTGCTGGTGGGCCTGGTGGTCCCGCTGGCGGCCATCGTCGCCCTCTCGTGGTGGATCGACGCGAGGGTGCGGGCCCGGCGAGGCGAGGAGCTGGACGTGGCCTGCCCCGACGACGAGGAGGGAGGGGAGCAGGGGGGGCTCGAGGCGATCTGGCGGGGAGGACAGCTCGTCCTGAGCTCGAAGTACCTCCTGGGGATCGCCGCGGTGCTGGGCCTCTACGAGGTGGTCTCGAACGTGACCTACTTCCAGCTCACCACCATCGTGGAGCAGTCGATCGCCAGCGGCGCCGGCCGGGACGCCTTCTTCGGCCAGCTCGGCCAGCTGACGGGCATCGCGTCCATCGCCGTCCAGCTGGTGGGCACGACCTACGTGCTCCGCAACTGGGGCGTGAAGGCGGGCCTGCTGGCGCTGCCGGCCTTCCTGATGCTGGGCTCGCTGGGCTTCCTGGTCGTGCCGACGCTGCTGCTGGCCGGCTTCACCCGGGTGAGCGACAACTCGCTCAACTACTCCATCAACCAGTCCGCCAAGGAGGCGCTCTACACGCCCACCTCCCAGGAGGCCAAGTACAAGGCGAAGGCCTTCATCGACATGTTCGTCCAGCGGGCCGCCAAGGTGCTGGCCGTGGGGGTGAACCTGGCGCTGAGCGTGCTGGTGGTGATGCACGTCCGCTGGCTGTCGGTGTTCTCGGCGGCGGTGATCGTCGCCTGGCTCCTGGTGGTGCG
>CAYVFM010000072.1:0-7292 GCA_964450995.1 uncultured Gemmatimonadota bacterium
GGGAGCGCGGGGCGGTAGGAGCGCCGCGAGCCCATGGCGTCGATGGCGTCGCACAGCCCCACGATCCGGGCCCCCAGCGGGATCTCCTCCCCGGCCAGCCCGGCCGGGTAGCCGTCGCCGTCCCAGCGCTCGTGGTGGTGGAGGACGGTCTCCAGCACCCCGCCGTCCAGGCTCTCGACGCCCCGCAGGATCTCCACGCCCCGGGCCGGGTGTTCCTGCATCACGGCGTACTGCTCGTCGGTGAGGTCCCCCTCCTGGGTGAGGATCTCGGCGTACTCGATCCCGATCTTGCCGATGTCGTGCAGGAGGGCGGCGGTCTCCACGCTCTCGGTCCGGTCCGCGTCCAGCCCCAGGGCCCGGGCCAGCCGCTTCGAGGATGCGGCTACCCGCATCGAGTGGCCGGAGGTGTAGGGGTCCTGCGCCTCCAGGCTCTTCACCATCAGCTTCAGCAGGTCCCGGCTGGCCCGGCGGCTCTTCCCCTCGGCCACGTAGCCCAGCCGCGTGCCCAGGACCGGCAGCACCAGCACGAGCTGTCCCGGGGCGCCCCAGGCCGGGTGGAGGTGCGCCACCAGCAGGGCGAGCAGGCTCAGCGCCAGGTCCATCGGCAGCATGCCGCCGTCCAGCCGCCGCCAGATCGTCCTGAAGGGCTCCTCCGCCTCGGCGGCCACGACGGCCGTGACCAGCGTCCGGTTGGTCAGGAAGTAGACCAGGGCTGCGGCCAGGAAGGGGAGGATCTGGCCCGCCAGGGCCGCCCCGACCGCCGGGCTCCCGGCGGCGAGGAAGGTGCCCCCGGCGACCCCGAAGACGGCGCCGGCGACGGCCGCGGCCAGCGCCTGCTGGCCCAGGTTGAAGACGACCTTCGGGAGGGGGCGGCGACGGAACGCCAGGCCGACGGTCTCCGACGCCACGGCGACCAGGGCCGCCCCCCCGGGTCCGGTCACCACCGCCGCGGCCAGGACCGGGAGGTAGTGGACCGAGGAGACGGTTCCGCCCTCGGTGATGCGGACCGAGACCAGCCGGCACAGGACCCCGACGCCGGCCAGCACCACCAGGGTCGGGAGGGCGAGGAGGTGCCCTCCCGTCCGTACGGCGACCAGGGTCGCCGCCGCCCCCAGCAGCCCTGCCGCGGCGACGGGGATGCGAACTCGGAGCGGCAGGTCCACGGTGCCTTTCCCGAACTCGGGGCGAACGGCCCGCCGGGAGCGACGGGCACGGCGACGACGCCGGCGGCGGCCAGGGGCCAGCCTCCGGCGATCAGATGAAAGGTTACAGACCTCGATATCCCCCGCAACCCCGCGCGGCGTCCGCAAAGACGGCCCTCATAGAACTTCTATAGACGTAGACGACTATCGTGCGATTATAGGATCCATTATGTTGTCACTATCGAAGACAGTGCATGCATATTGCATCCACGGGGCCCTGACGGTCGTCTGACGGTACGGAAGTCCCCGGGAGCAAGGCACGAACGGAGATCCGGCCGGCGACGAGGCCGCCCGACTATCCCGATAACCATCACCCCAGCGAGGAGACACATCCGATGGCGGACGTGAACGACAAGGTCATGGACATGGTCCGGAAAGAGCTGAAGAAGAACCCGGACGCCGAGAACCAGGAGCTCTACGAGAAGGCGAAGAAGGTCGACGGCTCCGTCGACGACCTGAGCCTGCGGCAGTTCCACGCCCGGTACCCTCTCCAGGTCAAGCGCCAGCTCGCCCAGAAGAAGGGCGGGAAGAAGGGCGGCCGGAAGCGGAAGAGCCGGAAGAAGTCTCGCTCCGGCGGCCGGGGCGGCGGGTCCGCCTCCGGGGCCGACCGGGACGCGATCCGCGGCACCCTGCTGCAGTTCGCCAAGGACGTCTCCTCCGCCGAGGGCAAGGCCGAGATGATCGATCTCCTGACCAGCGTCGACGACTACGTCGACGACGTCGTGAAGGCGCTGGACGGCGGCCGCTGAGCCCCGACCGGGCGGACTCCCGCCCGGCGCGACCCCGTCGAGCGGCCGGGCCGTCCCCGCGGTCCGGCCGTTCGCGCGCCGGGCCGCTTCGTCGTCCACTCCTTGTCCACGCGCCGCCTCCCGCGAGATATTCCGGGTCAGGCCGCGAACCCCCGATCGACGCCCGAGGCCGATGCCCCGCCCCCCCGCCGCCCGAGCCCTCGCAGCGGTCCTCCTGGCCCTGGCCGTCGGCTGTGCCGGCCGGGCCCCCGGGGAGGGTCCGCCCGGGGTCGGAAGCGCCACGGTGGAATGGGCGGACTTCCGGATCGCCTGGGAGCTCCAGCCGGCGCCCGACCATCGCCTCCGGGTCCTGGCCACCGTCACCAACGAGGGCCGGCGGACGCTGGAGCGCGAGCTGCCCCGGTGCCTCAACGGCGTGCGCCTCTATCGCGGGGACGCCCTCGTCTGGGACCGGGTGGGCAAGGGCGACTGCTTCGGGCTGGACTGGCTCACCCTGGCGCCCTCCGAATCGCGGAGCTGGCGGGCGGGCCTCACCGCCGCCGAGGTCCTGGGCGACTCGATCCCGCCGGGCGAGTTCACCGTCCGGGTCCGGATCCCGGGCCGCACCGGTCCGGGCCTCCCGCGGGCCGACATCGAGGTGACGTTGGGCCAGAAGACCCTCCGGCCGGAGTGACGCCGTGGGCGAGGTGACGCTCGTCGGGCTGGGCCACCTGGTGCTGGGGGGCCTGCTCACCTACGAGATCCTCCTCCACAAGGCGCGGCCCGTCTCGGCCGTCCTCTGGCTGGCCCTGGTCTGGACCCTGCCGATCCTCGGTCCCCTGGGCTACCTGACGTTCGGCATGGACCGGGTGCGGCGCGGGGCCGCCGAGCGGGCCGCCACCCGCGACCTGGTGGCCCGACGGGCGCGGCTGCTGCCCGAGTTCGAGCGCCACGCCCTGGACCGGCTCCACTTCGACCTCACCGATCCCCACGACCATCCCGGCGCCCACATCTTCAAGGGGACCGACCCGGCCGTCCGACGGAACCACGTCCTCCGGGGCAACCGGGTCGAGCTGCTGGTGGACGGCGACGAGTTCTACCCGGCCCTGTGGCGGGCGGTGGAGGAGGCCGAGTCGTCGATCCACGTGCAGACCTTCATCATCGGCCGGGACCGGGTGGGGCGGGAGCTGACCGGCGCGCTGGCGCGGCGGGCCGAGGACGGGCTGGAGGTGCGGCTCCTGTACGACCGCTTCGGCTCCACCTGGACGCACTACACCGGCTTCTTCGACGAGGCCCGGCGGCGGGGCGTCCAGGTGCAGTCGATCACGCAGGCCAATCCCCTGAAGGGACGTTTCCAGGTCAACCTCCGGAACCACCGGAAGGTGGCGGTCGTGGACGGACGGGAGGCCTTCGTCGGGGGGATGAACTTCCAGGAGAAGCACGACGGCCGCTTCACCGAGGGCGAGCCGGTCCGGGACTACCACGTCCGGATGGAGGGGCCGGCGGTGTCCGACCTCCAGTTCCAGTTCGTCGAGGACTGGGTCTTCGCCAGCGGCGAGTCGCCCGACCGGCTGCTCAACGAGCGCTGCTTCCCCGAGCTCGAGGAGGCGGGGGAGGCGCTCGTGCAGGTCGTCCCGGGGGGGCCCGAGGCGGAGGGGCGCGGCCTGTCCGACGCCTTCTTCGGGGCCGTCACCTCGGCCCGGAAGTCGATCCTCGCCGCCACCCCCTACTTCGTGCCCGACGAGCCGCTCTTCCAGGCGTTCCGCTACGCCGCCCTGCGCGGCGTCGAGGTGCGGCTGGTGCTCCCGGGCCGCAGCAACCACCGCTACGCGGAGTACGCCGCCCGGTCGCTCTACGAGGACCTGCTCCGGGCAGGCGTCCGCATCTACGAGCGGGAGCCCCCCTTCATGCACGCCAAGGCCCTGGTGGTGGACGACGTCTACGCCGTGCTCGGATCGGCCAACCTCGACCACCGCAGCCTGCACCTGAACTTCGAGACCAACATCGAGGTGGGCGACCCCGACTTCGCGGGCCGGGTCCGGCGCCAGGTGGAGAGCGAGATCGAGCGGAGCCGCGAGGTCCGGCTGGACGAGCACCTGGCCCGGCCCCTGCCCCGGCGGCTGGCGGAGAACTTCTGCTACCTGTTCCAGCCGGTGCTGTAGGAGCGGGCGGCCGGGGTCGCCCCCCGCCGGCCGGACCGTCCGCCGCCGCTCGCGCCGGCCCGGGCGGGTCCGGCGAGCCGATCGATGCGAACGCACACCGGAACGAGGAGGCACGAGATGGCCGAGATCCACGTGGAATCCGCGGGCGAGGACACCTGGCGCGTCCGGGTGGAGGAGGGGGGCGGAGCCACCGAGCACACGGTGACCGTCCCGCCCGACCAGCTCGAGCGCTACGGGGGCGGGGCGGAGGCCGCCGAGCTGGTGGAGGCGTCCTTCCGCTTCCTGCTGGAGCGGGAGCCGAAGGAGGCGATCCTCTCCCGCTTCGAGCTCTCCACCATCGAGGGCTACTTCCCCGAGTACCCGGAGGTGATCCGGGACCGGGTGGGCTGAGGGAGCGCTCCCCGGCCCTACGTCGGCTTCGCGTCCAGGGTGACCACCGGCTCGTCGCCGACCACCCGGGCCGTGTGGGGCGTGCCGGCCGGCACCTCCAGCCAGTCGCCCGCCTCCAGCACCGCCTCCTCGCCCGGGGCGGTCATCCGGAAGCGGCCCGACAGGACGGCGTCGATCTTGTCGACCTCGTGCGTGTGCTCCTCGAAGGTCGTGCCGGGCGGGTAGACGTGGCGGGAGGCGTGGAAGCCCCGCGCCTGGAGGCGGTCGAGCACCCGCTCCTCGTCGGGCGGGCCGTCCTCCTCAGCGTCCCAGCGCCGCAGCCGCACCTCGTCCAGCGTCATCGCGTCCTCCCCGCGGGATGAGCGTCGTCCCGGCCGGCGGGCGGGAGCCCCCCGGCGGGAGCGGCGAGCCCTCCGGGCCCGGCGCCGGGAGGATACACGGCCGCCGCTTGCGTGTGGCGGGGTGCCGCACACGGGCGGCGGGCCGGTGTAGGAGCCACCTGCAGGCGGAGCGACCCCTGCGGGTCGTCGGCGCTCCGGCCCGGCCGGCCGGGGGCGAAGGCGGCGACGTCGGCCAACTTCCAGGTGGGAGATCATGACCTATCTCGACCCCGTCCACCGCGACATCTCCGAGCTGGCCGAGCACAAGCGCGCGGAGGACGGCAAGTTCGTCTTCCTCGCCTCCCGCCAGCGGCTGCCCCTGCGCACCAGCGTGGGCGGGGAGGGGCCCACCCCCGAGGGCGCCGTGCCCGTGGACGTCCACCGCCGGGACACCGACGCCCGGCTGGGTCGGTTCGCCGCGGACCCCGGCTCGGCCGACGAGCTCCGGGAGCTGTTCGCCAAGCCCCGCCGCATCGGCCTCGGCGTGCACGAGGAGGCGCCCGGGCTGGTGGGCCACCTGGTGGCGCTGATCCCGGTGGACGAGCTCGAGGGTCTGACCGACGGCGGCGACCTGCCCGGCGGCCAGGGCGGCCTGCCGGGCCCCGGGGGAGGCGGCGCGGCGGGCGGCCCCGGCGGGGGCCAGGGCCTGCCCTGGGAGGGCGAGCCGGACTGGAAGGAGTCGGTGCCCGAGCCCCCCGAGCTGGGCGAGGGGCCGGACCTGGGAGGCGCCGAGCGGCCCTCGCCCGGCGACGACGAGGGGGAGGCCCGGTTCGGCGCGCTGCACCTGGGCAACGTCGTCCGCTTCGCCGACGACCGCGAGCACCCCGGGGACTTCGTCGACGAGGCCCGGGACGTCTTCCGCACCGCCCTGGAGGGTGACCTCCCCTCCGTCTCCGAGCGGCTGATGGAGGAGCTGGCCGCCGCCTCCCTGGACGAGTAGGCCGACCCGCGCCGTGCCGTCCGAGCCCGATCCCGCCGGGGGCCTGGAGCGCGAGCTCCGGGAGGCCGAGGCGGCCGCCCTCGAGCTCGAGCCCGACGCCGCCGCTCGCCGCGAGCTGCGCGAGGCCGTCGAAGCCCACCTCGAGGGTTACCTCGGCCGGCTCCCGGAGGCCCCCGCCTACGTGGCCGACAAGACCCCCGCCCGGGAGCTGGGCGAGATGGAGGTCCCGGAGCGGCCCGGCGGGGGCGCCCGGGTCCGGGAGCTGCTCGCCGTCTACCGCCGGGCGGTGGAGGACGTCGGCCTGAAGCCCGCCTCCGGGGGGCACATGGCCTACATCCCGGGCGGCGGCCTCTACACCGCCGGCCTCGGCGACCTCCTGGCCGCGATCACCAACGAGTACGCCGGCATCCGCTTCACCGGAGCCGGGGCCGTGGAGATGGAGAACCGCCTGATCCGCTGGATGGCCGAGCTGGTCGGCTACCCCTCCGACGCCGCCGGCAACCTGGCCTCGGGCGGCAGCATCGCCAACCTGGTGGCGGTGGTCACCGCCCGGGAGGCGCACGGGCTGTCGGCCGCCGACGTCCCCGACGCGGTGGTCTACCTCACCGGCCAGGCCCACCACTGCGTCCACAAGGCCCTCCGGATCGCCGGGATGGGCGAGTGCGTCCTGCGGGAGGTCCCGATGGACGGGGACCGCCGGATGGACCCGTCGGCGCTGGACGCGGCGGTGGAGGAAGACCGGGAGGCCGGCCGGATTCCCTGGATGGTGGTCTCCTCGGCGGGCACCACCGACGTGGGGGCCGTCGACCCCCTGGACGCCATCTCCGACGTGGCCGAGGACCGCGGGCTCTGGCACCACGTGGACGCCGCCTACGGCGGCTTCTTCCTCCTCTGTCCCGAGCTGGCGCCGGCGTTCGACGGCATCGGGCGCTCCGACTCGGTGGTGATGGACCCCCACAAGGGGCTCTTCCTCCCCTACGGTCTCGGGGCCGTGGTCATCAAGGACCGCGAGGCCATGCACCGGGCCCACCGGTACCGGGCCGCCTACATGCAGGACGCCGAGGCGGAGGGCGGCGAGGTCGTGGACTCGCCGGCCGAGCTCTCGCCCGAGCTCTCGAAGCACTTCCGGGGGCTCCGCCTCTGGCTCCCGCTGATGCTCCACGGCGTCGAGCCCTTCCGGGCGGCGCTCCGGGAGAAAGTGCTGCTGGCCCGCTGGTTCCACCGGGCGGCGGAGGCCGCCGGCTTCGAGACCGGCCCCGAGCCCGAGCTGTCGGTGGCCACCTACCGCTGGGTCCCGGAGGAGGGCGACCCGGACGACTTCAACCGCCGGCTGGTGGAGGCGATCCACGAGGACGGCCGGGTCTTCGTCTCCTCCACCACGCTGGACGGCGACGTCTGGCTGCGGCTGGCGGTCCTGGCCCACCGCACCCACCTGGACACCGTCCGGCGGACCCTGGAGGTGCTGGAGGAGAAGGTGGCGGAGCTGGAGG
>CAYVFM010000073.1:0-7231 GCA_964450995.1 uncultured Gemmatimonadota bacterium
GCCCGGCCCGCCGGCCGGCGTGGGCTCGGGCGTCCCGTCCGCCGCGCCCGGCTCGTCGCCGGGGCCGGACCCGGCCTCCTCGCCGTCGCCGCCGCGGGCGGCCTGCAGGGCCACGTGGACGGTCTCCACGCCCTCGACGGCCGCCGCCGCCTCCCGGGCCGCAGCCACCAGCTCCGCCGGCTCGCCCGTCCGCAGGCCCACCTCGAAGCTCACCCGCCCCCGGTCGTCCACCTCCAGGCCGCCGACCCGGCCCTGCTCCAGGAGGTCGACCCGGCCGTCAGGGCCCTCCACCGCCCGGAGGGCGTCTCGAACGTCGGCCTCGATCTGCTGGGGATCGGTCATGTGCGCGGGCTCCCCGCGGCGCCCCGTCGGGGGTCGGCCGCGAACGTGGGTGAGGATGCCTGTCGGATCGTCGGCGACGCCCGGCGGGACGCCCCGGGGCCGCTCAGGAGGTCCGGTCGGAGCTCGCGACGTCCGCCGGGCTCAGATGGCCTCGACGGAACGGACTTCCGGCACCTGCATCCGGAGGCGCTGCTCGATGCCCGCCTTGAGCGTCATGGTGGACATCGGGCACGCGTGGCACGCGCCCACCATCCTGAGCCGGACGCGTCCCTCTTCCCGGTCGAATCCGACCAGCTCGATGTCGCCCCCGTCGGCCCGGACGGCCGGGCGGATGGAGTCGAGGACGTCCTCGATCCGGTCCCGGGTCTCGTCGGTCGAGCCTGCGGTTTCGGTCATGCGACCCGTGCGTTTGGCCGGTGGCGGGCGACCCCTCGGACGCCGGAAGTCTCGCTCTCCAACTTACCGTCGGTATGAGACCCCATCAACGCGAGGGTGTTTCGGCCGGGAGCAGGCGGAGGAGGCTCGCCCTCCCCTCCTCGCCCGAGTCCGAGGGGAGCCGGAGGGCCGCCAGGGGCCCGGCCGCGCGCCACCGGGCGGCCATGTCGCGGTAGTGGGGGTCGAAGGGGACCCCGCTCTGGCCGGTGGGCAGGAGGACGCGCCCCTCCGGGCCCTCCGGCGTCAGCTCCACCACCAGGTGCTCGGAGGGACCGTAGTCGCCCTCCCACGGTGGCCGCCAGGAGGTCGTGTCCACCCCCAGCCACCGGCGGTAGTCGTCGGGCCGGACGGTCCGGGGGGCGCCGGGCGCGGGATGGGGACCCACGTCCAGCCCCAGCAGCCGGTCCAACCACCCCACCTCGCCCATCGCGTGGGCCTGGCGCTCGGCGTGCAGCTCCCCCCAGGGCCGCAGCCCGGTTGCCCGGACCGCCTCCCGGGCGGCCCGCTCCTCCAGGGCCGCGAGCCGCTCCACGGTGTCGGTGGTCACGTCGTTTACCCAGGCCCGCCCCTCGCCCTCCTCCAGCAGCCGGAGCAGGGCGTCGATGGGGAAGTAGCCCCACTCGTCGGTGTCCCGGTACTCGTCGGCCGCCACCAGGCTGCGGAGCCGGTAGACCCAGGCGTAGAAGACGCCGGCCCCGCGGGCGTCCACCTCGACCCGGCCGTCCCAGGCCTCCACGAGCGCGGCCGCGGAGTCCTCGCCGGCCCGCCGCGCGGCCGCGGCCGCCCTCCCCCGGAGCCGTTCGGCCAGCAGGCTGTGGGTGTCGTGCTGAAGGCGGTGCAGCGCCTCCGGCGTCCAGCCCTCCCGGGCCGAGAGGCGATCCACGATGCGCCGCGCCCGGAAGGGCACCGGGTAGTCGACCCCCAGGACCCCGAAGAGGTCGCGGGCCTGGAGGTTGTTGGCGCTGGCGAGGAAGCCGGGCCAAGCGGTGTCTCCGGGCGGGAAGACCGCCGACGGCATGGAGTCGGGGGGCCAGACCCCCGTCCAGCCGTCGCCCACGGAGCTCGCCTCCAGCGGGAGGGCCCCGCTCCAGCCGGGCCGACGCGGGGCCCGGCCGCTGAGCCGGTAGCCCAGCGTCCCGTCCACGGCCGCCCAGATCACGTTCTGCTGGGGCGAGTCGAAGAGGCGCACCGCGCGGCGGAAGGCCTCGGGGCCGTCGGCCCGGTTCATGGCCAGCAGGCCCCGGGTCTCGGCGGTGGTCCGCCGGGCGAGGAACTGGGCCGATAGCGGCGCCTCCAGCTCCGGCACCGCGTCGGAGATCAGGGGGCCCCGCACGGTCTCGCGGACCCGGTGGACCACCGGACGGTCGCGGCCCCGCACCCGGATCGTCTCGGGGCGCACGGCGAACGGCTCCCATCCGCCCCCCCGCCGGTAGGCCGACCCGTCCTCCCGCACCTCCTCCAGGGCGAAGTCCATGTCGTCCACCATCCCGTTGGTGAACGACCAGGCCACCGCCCGGTTGAAGCCCACCACCACCCCGGGCGCCCCCGGGAGGGAGAGGCCGGCCGCCTCGAAGCCGGCGTCCCGGGCCCGCAGGGACACCACGTACCAGACCGGGGGCGCCCGGAGGCCCAGGTGCATGTCGTTGGCCACGATCGGGTGGCCCGATCGGGTCCGCCGCCCCGCCACCGCCCAGTTGTTGGAGGCGTTCAGCCCCCGGCCCGAGAGGACCTCGAACGGGCCCGGGAGGTCGGGCTCCTTCCCCCGGCCGGCCGCGCCCGGCCCGTCCGCCGGGACCGGGGCCCCGCCGTCGGCGCCGGCCCCCGATCCGCCCCCGGGCGGCCCGCCGGCGTCGCCCGTTCCGGCCCGGAGCCCCCGGCGCCGCTCCCCCGCCGACTGGAGGACGGTGGGCCCCCAGGACGGGTAGGAGGGCTCGAGGAGGGCTCGCTTCGACGGCGGGAGCGTCCGGGCGGCATGGAACCGGGACAGCTCCCGGTGCCAGGCCGAGAGGTCCAGGGCCATGACCTTCCCCACGGCCGCCGCGGCCCGGGGGCTCCAGGGCTCGGGCTCCACCCCCAGCAGGACGAGCTCCGGGGGGAGGGCCCCGTCCCGGTGTCGGAGCCAGGCGTTCACGCCCTCCGCGTACGACTCCAGGGCCGCCCGGTCCCGCGGGCCCAGCCTCCGGACGTGACGGCCGGCCGCCTCCCACAGGTCCAGGGTCCGCAGGAGCCGGTCGGCGGCCAGCGTGCGCTCGCCGAACAGCTCCGACAGCGTGCCCCGGGCGGTGCGGCGGAGCAGCTCCATCTGCCACATCCGGTGCGAGGCGTGGAGCCAGCCCTGGGCGAAGAAGAGGTCGTGCTCGCCGGCCGCGTCGATCCGGGGGATGCCGAGGCTGTCGCTCCGGACCCGGACTTCCGCCGCCAGGCCGGGGACCCGGCGCGTCCCCTCCAGCTCCGGGACGGCGCTCCGGAGGTGGAACCAGGCGGCCGTGGCGGCCGCCCCGGCCAGCAGGAGGGCCCCGGCGACCGCCGCTCCGATCCCGGCCCGCGTCCCGTCCCTCACCCGCCGTCCCGGGCCGACGCCGCGGCCCGCCGGAGCGAGACGTAGGCGCCCTCGACCCGGAGCACGAGCCGCCGGCGGTGCAGTCCCTCCAGCAGGGCTTCGGCCCCCTCGGCCGCCAGCCCCAGCTCCTCGGCCAGCGCCTCCGGGGGGCCCTCGCCCCGCCGCACGAGCCCGTGCCAGGCCCTGCGGGCGTCCTCCTCCACCTCGCCCAGGAGCAGGGCCGAGCCGTCGGTCCGCTCCGCAGCCACCGCCAGCTCCCGGCGGCGCAGGGCCGACTCCACGGGATCGAGATGGTGCTCCTCGAGCCCGGTGAACAGCAGGAAGAGCTCGCCCCCGCCGGCCTCCTCGTTCAGCGCCGCGTCCGCCAGCTTCGCGGCCACCTCGTCGGCGCAGCTGAAGTCGATGACCGACACGTTCCGGAAGTCCACGACGCTGACCACCGAACCCCTGTGCCCGGCGAGCTGGTCCTGGATGCTGAGCCGGACCGCCCGGCCCGTGGGTCGGGTGACCAGGCTGCTGTAGAGCTCGGCGCGGGAGACCGCCGCCAGGGCGGCGCCGTCCCCGGCCGGGCCGCCGGCGTGCCCGTCCGTCACCCCGCCTCCTCCCCCTCCGGCCGCGCCGGCATGACGATGAAGATCTGCGCGCCCGGGAACTCGGGCAGGTCCGACGCGTCCGTGGGCGCGTCGTCCCACTCCGGGACCCGGCCGATCATCGCGTCGCCGCTCCGGATCCGGATGCCCCCGTCCCAGCGCTCCACCTGACGCCGGATCGCCTGGAGGCCCTGGCCCCGTCCCGGGTCGCGGAACCGGGACTCCCCCTGGAGGAAGGCCGCCTCCAGGGCCGCCGACGCGGACCACTGGTCCCCGAAGCGCCGGGCGTGCTCGGGCCCCAGCGATCCCTGGAAGCCGACCCCCACGTCCATCACCGCCAGCACGAGCACCTGCCGGCCCAGCCGTTTCTTCCAGTGATAGGTCTGGGCGCAGACCCAGCCGTCGGCCTCGGCGTGCTCCAGGATGTTCTGGCACACCTCGGAGAGGATCACGCTGAAGTGGATGACCGCGGGCTTCGGGTAGCGGAGCTGGGACTCGAGGATGGCCGCCGCCCGCTCCCGGACACGCTCCACCACGTGGTGGACGTCGTGGTGCGAGCGGATGGGGGTGATCTCCAGCAGGGCGTCCGAGTCCCGGTGGGATCGGGTGGAGATGGAGGGGAGCTGGAAGACGCCGGCGGCGTTCTTCCAGAAGTCCATCCGTTCCCAGTAGCTCCGGATCTCCGAGGACTCGGGGGACTCGATGGCCGGCGCCAGCCCGGTCCGGCGGCGGGCCACCTGGCCCACCGCCAGCAGGCCCACCAGCCCGTAGGGCGACGTCCAGCGCACGCGGCGGGCGTCCAGCAGGACCCGTCCCCCTTCCTCCCGGCCCTCGTCGCCGGGCGGGGCCGCCTCGTTGAGCCGCTCCACCAGCGTCTCGAAGCCCTCCTCGTCCAGCCGGGGCGGGACCTCCACCGGGCGGCTCACGAGGGGGCCCCTCCCGGCTCCGACGGCGCCCCGCCCCGGACCTCCAGGAGCCCCGCTCCGCCCCGGGTCCGGACGTTCCGGCGGGCCAGCTCGTTCGCGGCGGCCGCCGCCTCCGCCGGGGCCCGGCCCTCCAGCAGGCGCGCCGCGCAGGCCGCCCCCCAGACGTCGCCGCAGCCGGTGGGGTCGCCTCCCTCCACCGGGTCGGTGGGGGCGCGCCCGGAGGCCGGGGACCCGTCGCCGCCGACCCACCACGCGGCGCCCTCCGCCCCGAGGGTCACGAAGAGGGCCCCGGGCATCCGGCCCGCCAGGTCCCGCGCCAGCGCCTCCGGCTCGCTCCCCTCGTCATCGGCCAGCGTCCGCAGCTCCTCCCGGTTGAGCTGGAGATGGTGGAAGCACCCCGTCCAGGCGCGCCAGCGCTCGGGCGCCCGCCGCCGCCGGACGCCGTCCGACGTCCGCTCCAGCAGCAGGGAGTGCAGATCGCAGTAGAGAGGACCGGAGACCGCGTCCTCCAGCCGGCGGGCGACGTCGAGGTCCACCTCCCAGCCGGCGACGAGGTTAACGTACAGGGCGTCGCAGGACCGCGCGAGCGGGGCGAGCTCCTCCCACGTCCACCCCGGCACGCCCCCGCTCAGCCGCTCGGTCCGCTCCCCGTCGGGCCCGTAGCGCAGCTCCACCCGATTGTTGGTCTCCGGGACCGTCACGACCCCCCGGCGGGAGGCCAGCGTGGAGAGCCGATCGAGGAAGGCGTCGGCCCGCTCCCGTGCGTCCCGGCCCACCTTCACCAGCGGCAGGATCTCCCAGCCGTCGGCGGGAGCCGCCTCCCAGGCCGAGAGGGAGTAGCTGATGCCGCCCAGCGCCCGGGTGGGCTCGTCCCTCCCGTGGGGCACGATGGTGTCCAGGACCAGGGTGCCCAGGACCCCCAGCCGCTTCATCGGCCCCCCGGTCCCGCGCGGCGGCCGGGGCGGACCCGCCGCCGGGGACCGACCGCCTTCACGCGTCCAGGCTCCCGAAGCGCTCCACCTTGAAGGTCGCCGCGGCCCCCACCACCCCGGCCAGGTCGCCCAGCTCGCAGCTCACGATCCGGCAGCGGTCGGCGGCCTCCCGGAAGGCCCGGCGGCGGACCTCCGCCCGCAGCGGTTCGAAGAGGTGGTCGCCCGCACGCGTCACCCCCCCGGCCACGACCACGAGGCCGGGGTTCAGGATGTTGATCAGGTTGGCGACGCCCGTCCCCAGCAGCTTCGCGGTCTCGCGCATCACGTCCTTGGCGTAGACGTCGCCGGCGACGATGGCCTCGTAGACCGTCTCGGCCGTCACGCGGGAGAGGTCGCCGTCGACCATCTCGGGCAGGACGCTGGTCGAGCCCGACTCGATCCCCTCCACCGCCCGGGCCGCGATGGCCGGCCCGGAAGCGTAGGCCTCCAGGCAGCCGTAGTTGCCGCAGGCGCACTTCCGCCCGGTGGCGTCGATGGTCATGTGGCCGATCTCCCCGGCCACGTCCGAGGCGCCGTGGTAGACCTCGCCGTCGATGACGATGCCGCCCCCGATCCCCGTGCCCAGGGTCACCGCCAGGAGGCTGTCGACGTCACGGCCCGCTCCCAGCCAGAACTCGCCCAGCGCCGCCGCGTTGGCGTCGTTGTCCAGCTCGGCCTCCAGCCCCAGCTCGTTCGCCACCAGGTCGCGGAGCGGGAAGTTCCGCCAGCCCAGGTTGGGCGTGTTCAGGACCGTGCCCGTGGCCCGATCCAGCGGCCCCGGGGATCCGAGCCCCGCCCCGATCACCGCGTCGTCGGCCAGGGAGGCTTCGCGGCGGGCGTCCCGGATCGCGTCCCGGGCCATGCCCACGAGCCGATCCACCACCGCCTTCGCGCCGCGCTCGGGCTCGGTGGGAAGGGTCCGCATGCCCAGGACCGTGCCCCCGGAGAAGGGGACCACGCCGACCTTGATCGCCGTGCCGCCCAGGTCCACGCCCAGGATGTAGCGCTCGCTCATCGTCCCTCTCCCGTCCGGCCCGCGAGCCCGTCGTCCGGCGCGGGCCGCCTGCCCGCCCGGTCCGTGGCCCCGTCCCCGTCCCGGTCCGGCCCGCGGCCGGCTTCCTCCAGCAGCTCCAGGGCCGCCGCCTCCACCTCGTCCACCTCCACCAGCCGGAGGCACTCCCGCTCGGCCGTCCCCGAGCGGTACCCCGTCCCCGAGCGCGGGCAGCGCTCCTCGAGGCACGGGTGGCACGGGAGGTCGAAGGTGCCCAGCAGGCGGGAGCGGGGCGAGAGCGGTCGCGTCTGGACGGGGTCGCCCGCCCCCCAGGTCACCGCCAGGGGCCGGTCGAGGGCGGCGGCCACGTGCATCGGGCCGGTGTCGTTGGCCACCACGGCGTCGCATCCGTCCAG
>CAYVFM010000074.1:0-6962 GCA_964450995.1 uncultured Gemmatimonadota bacterium
TGGCCGCCCTGAAGGAGATGGGGCTGGAGACGGCCATGGTCACCGGCGACAACGAGCGCACCGCCCGCGCCATCGCCGACCAGGTGGGCATCGACCGGGTGCTGGCCGGGGTGATGCCCGACGAGAAGGTGGACGAGATCCGGCGGCTGCAGGAGGAGGGGAAGAGCGTCGCGATGGTGGGCGACGGGATCAACGACGCCCCCGCCCTGAAGCAGGCCCACGTGGGGATCGCCATCGGGACCGGGACCGACATCGCCATCGAGTCGGCCGACGTGACCCTGGTGGAGGGCAACCTGACGGCGGTGGTCCGGGCGGTCCGGCTCTCCCGGGCCACCTTCCGGAAGATCCGCCAGAACCTGTTCTGGGCCTACGCCTACAACGTGGTCGCCATCCCGGTGGCCGTGCTCGGCTTCCTCCACCCGGCCATCGCCGAGGCGGCCATGGCCTTCAGCTCGGTGACGGTGGTGACCAACGCGAACCGGCTCCGGGGGGTGGACCTCTGAGCGGTCGCCGGGGGGGGCGCCGGGCTCGGCGGCGCCGCCGCCGGGCTCAGCCCCCGTCCCGCGGGGAGACCGAGGCCGTCTCGAGCAGGTCGGCGTGGGCCCGATACTCCGGGCGTGAGGAGAGATCGGTGTTCTCGAGGGCCGTGCGGAGGCTGTCCCGCCACCGCGCCTCGTCCTCGGCCTCGCCGGCCGCCCCGGAGGCCCGGGCCGCCAGCAGCAGCCCCAGCAGGTGGCCCGGCGTCTCGGAGAGGATCGTGTCGGCCTCGGCCCGGGCGGCGGCGGCGTCCCCCTGGACGAGCTGGAGCAGCCCGACGTGGAACCGGAGGTCGGCGTCGACCCGCTCCGGCGGCACCCGCCGGTAGGCGCGGACGCCCATCTGCGCGAAGAAGGGAGCGCGCTCCGCCCCGGTCTCCTGCATCCGCATGGCCCGGTTGTAGAGACGGTCGGCCGCCTCCCGGGGCGGCATCTGTGCCAGCTCCGAGGCGCTGGGCATCCCCTCGTCCGGGGCCGACCCCCCGCCCTGTCCGGCCGACCCGGCGCCCTGTCCGCCCATCCCACCACCCGGACCGCCGGCCGAGCCGCCCTCGATGATGCCCCCCGTGGGGGGATCGTCGGCGCCCCGGGGGGCGGCCTGCTCCTGGACGAAGAAGGCGATGGCCACGGCGAAGGCCACCAGGGCGAGCCCCGAGAGCGCCCACGGAAGGTAGTCCCGCGGGGACTTCGCCGGGCGCTCGCCCAGCGGCTCGCCGCACTCGGTGCAGAAGTAAGCGTCGCCCCCCGCGGGCGCGCCGCACGCGGGGCAGCCCTCCGGCTCGGCCTCCAGGGGGGCGCCGCACCGGGCGCAGTAGTTGCCGTCCCCCTCCGCTCCGCACTGGTCGCACTTCATCCTCGGTCTCCCGGTTCCTCGGCTCTCGCCCGCCTCCGGCCGTCTTGCCGCGGCGGCTCGCATCCGTCATATACAGGGTGTCCGGCGGCCCTTTCCCCATCCCACCCGAGCCCGGATCCATGGTCTCGCGACAGCTCGGCATCGCCATCGGCACCTGGTACGTCGTCGCCCCCTTCGTCTGGGGCTACGTCACGCCCTTCGAGTGGTGGCACAGCGTCTTCCTCGGGGCGGCGGTGCTGGCCCTCTCGTCGGCCCAGTACGTCTCCCGGAGCCGGATCGCCGCCTGGCTCCTGGTGGGCGTCGGGGTCTACAGCATGCTGTCGCCCTTCCTGCACGACTACCTGGTCCACGCCCGCCCCTTCTTCAACGACCTCGTCTTCGGGGTGATCACGGTGGGCGTGGGCGTGGCCCACGGCGCCCACGCGGTGGAGATCCGCGCGCGGCCCCGACTCGAACTCGGGACCTGACGCCGGGCATCGACCCGGATCAGGCCCCGAACCTGGCCAGCCGCCCGGCCCGGGCGGCGGCCAGGGGCATCAGCTCCCGGCCCCGCCGGAGGCCCATCGCACCCCGGGCACAGGCCGACTCGCCGAAGGCAGCCGCCTGCCCGGACCGCCCCTCGCCGCCGGCCAGCAGGAAGGGGACCGGGTGCCACGAGTGCCGCCGCATCAGGGCCGGCGTGGAGTGGTCTCCCGTGACCAGGAGGACGTCGGCGCCGGCGTCCAGGAGGTCGGGCACCAGCGCGTCGGCCTCCTCGATGACGGCGGCCTTGCGCTCGAAGTCGCCGTCCTCCCCCGCCCGGTCGGTCCCCTTGACGTGCGCGAAGACGAAGTCGTGGTCGGTCAGCCCCGCCGCGGCGGCCGCCACGGCGCCCTCCGGGCCGTCCCCGGCGGCCTCGGCGTCCATTCCCACCAGCCGCGCCACGCCCCGGTACATCGGATAGGCCGCCACGGCCAGCGAGCGCATCCCGAAGACCTCCGGGAAGGCGGGCCAGTCGGGCTGGCTCGAGAAGCCCCGGAGCAGCACCCCGTCGGCGCCCTCCAGGCCGGCCAGCCGCTCCCGTGCCGCCTCCAGCCACGCCCGGGCCGCCCGGGCGGCGGGCGCGGAGGCCTCGTCGCGGGCCTCGGGCGTGCCCGGGGGCTCGCCGGTCCGCCCCGGGTCGGTGTCGGCGACGTCGGCTCCCACCGGCTCGTCGAAGCGGAGGGCGAGCAGGAACCGGTGCTCCTTGACGGTCCGGACGAAGACCTCGACCCCTTCCACCTCGATGGCGTCGAGCGCCTCGACCAGCGGGCGGGCGTCCTCGGTGGAGATGCGGCCGGCCCGGCGGTCGGCCACCCGGCCCTCGGCGTCCAGCGTGCAGAAGTTGCCCCGGGCCGCCACGTCCGACGGCCGGAGGTCGAAGCCGATCCCCAGCGCCTCAAGGACGCCGCGGCCGATCCGGTAGCGGAGGGGATCGTAGCCGAAGAGCGCCAGGTGGCCCGGCCCGCTGCCGGGGGTGACGCCCGGCGCCACCGGCTCGTGCAGCCCGCACGCCCCGGCCCGCGCCAGGGCGTCCAGCTCGGGGGTCCGGGCCGCCTCCAGCTCCGTGGGTCCGCCGGCCTCGCGGGGCAGGCCCCCGAGGCCGTCCAGCACCAGGAGGACCACCTTCCGCTCGGAAGGTTGAACCAGCGAGGCGATGTCCCGAAGTTCCACCAGTGCGTCCCCCCGTTGCGGCACCGTCGTCCGGCCGGTCCCGTCCGTCCGGGAGCGCCGGGCGGATCCCGGCGGACGGGCGCCCGCCAAGGTAAGCGAGGCGCCGGACGGTGCCAACGCGATCCGACCGGACGCGCCCCGCGCCGCTCGTCGTTCCCGGCTCCGCTCGCCCCCTCCGGAAGGAAGCTCCGGCCGTGACCTCGCCGTCCCCCGCCGACGACGCCCCCGCCCTCCGCCTGCAGGGGGTCTCCAAGCGCTTCGGGTGGACCTGGGCCCTGCGCTCGGTGGACCTGCGCCTGGAGCGCGGCGAGCTGCTGGCGCTGATGGGTCCGAACGGGGCCGGCAAGAGCACCCTGCTCAAGATCCTGGCGACCCTGGTGAAGCCCACCGAGGGCGAGGTCCGGGTGCTGGGCCACGATCCCGGCGAGGAGAGCGGCGGGATCCGCGAGAAGGTCGGCTTCCTCTCGGCCCACGGATACCTGTACGACGAGCTCACGGCCCGGGAGAACCTCCGCTTCGCGGCGCTGATGTCGGGCGTCACCGACTGGCGCGACCGTGCCGGCGAGGCCCTGGATCGGGTCGGGCTGATCCGGGCGGCCGACCTCCGGGTGGGCGGCTACTCCTCGGGCATGCGCAGGCGGCTGGCCCTGGCCCGGCTGCTGCTCCGCCCGCTCGAGATGGTCCTGCTGGACGAGCCCTACGCCAGCCTGGACACCGAGGGGATCGAGCTGGTGGACGAGCTGGTGGAGGAGATGCAGGAGGCGGGGCGGACGCTCGTCCTGGCCTCCCACCAGTGGGGACGGACCCTGGAGGCCGCCGACCGCGTGGTGGTGCTCGAGGGGGGCCGCCTGGCCTGGAGCGGGACGCCGGCCGAGCACGCCGACCGGCTGGCCGTGCGGGAGGGCTGACCGGTGGAGCTGGCCACCCGCACCTGGGCGATCCTCTGGAAGGACCTCCTCATCGAGGTCCGCACCAAGGGCAGCTTCAACGCGATGATCTTCTTCGCGGCCCTCGTGCTCTTCATCTTCGCCTTCGCCGTCGGGCCCGACCCGGCGCTGCTGCAGGAGCTGGCCGGGGGCCTGCTCTGGGTGGGCATCGTTTTCACCGGCGTCCTCTCCCTCTCCCGGACCTTCCACAGCGAGGAGCTGAGCGGCGGCCTGGAGGGCCTGGAGCTGTATCCCGGCGAGATCCGGGCGGTCTACCTCGGGAAGGTGCTGGGGAACGTGATCCTGCTCCTGGCCGTCGAAGCCGTCCTCTTCCCCCTGGGGGCGGTGCTCTTCCAGCTCGACATCGTGAGCCACGCCCCGGGCCTGATCGGCGTGGCCGTGCTGGGAACGCTCGGCTTCTCGATCGTCGGCACCTTCTACGCGGCCCTCACTCTCCACCTGCGGGCCCGGGAGCTGATGCTCCCGCTCCTGCTGCTCCCGCTCCTGATCCCCGTCCTGCTCGGGGCGGTCAGCGCGACCACCGCCCTGCTCACGGGGGAGGGGACGGGGGCGACCGGAGGATGGATCCGATTGCTCGTGGCGTTCGACGTGATCTATTTTGTGATCTGCACCTGGACGTTTCCGACCCTCCTCGAGCGGTGAGGGCCGGCCCCGTCCCGGCTTCCGGTCGGGCCGGCGCCGCGAGCCGCACGCGCCCGTGGGAAATTTCACCACAGAAGGGTCCACGGACCCCCGACAGACGGGCGGGCCGCCGATCGCCATCTTCCCCGTCCGCCCGCCGTCGGGTCCCGCCCCGGGCCGCCGGCCGGGGCCGCGGGGCCGGCCGCACGCCGTGACGACCGACACGCGAGGGAGCGAGATGAGAGGCCGAGACGTTCGCACCGACGGAGCCGCCGCGGGGGGCGGGACGTGAAGCGCGGCCACCGGCTGCTGGGCCTGGCCGCGCTGGCCGTCCTGGCGGCCGGGAGCGTCGTGGGCCTGTTCGTGGTCCCGGCGGACGCCCTTCAGGGCGAGGTGCAGCGCCTGATGTACGTCCACGTCCCCACGGCGTGGGTGGCGATGCTCGCTTTCTTCGTGGTCTTCGTGATGAGCGTGCTCTACCTGATCCAGCGCGACGAGCGCTGGGACCTGATCGCCGCCAGCTCGGCGGAGATCGGGGTGCTCTTCACCGCCGTGACGCTGGTGCTCGGATCCCTGTGGGGGAAGCCGACCTGGGGCGTCTGGTGGACCTGGGACCCCCGGCTCACGACGACCGCCGTCCTGCTGGTGATCTACGTCGGCTACCTGGCGGTGCGCTCGTTCGCCGAGGACCCGGAGAAGCGGGCCCGCTGGTCCGCGGTGGTGGGCATCGTGGGCTTCGTGGACGTCCCCATCGTCTACCTGTCGGTCTACTGGTGGCGGACCCTGCACCAGCCGCCGAGCACGCCCCGGACGATGGATTCGGCGTTTCTCTGGACCCTGATGCTGAATCTTCTGGCGTTCACCCTGGTATACGCCTACCTGATGCTCCGCCGTTACCGGCTGGCCCGCACCGAGCGGGAGATCGAGCGGGCGGCGGCGGAAGGAGGAGCCCCGTGACGTTCCTCTGGGCCGGTTACCTGATCACCTGGCTCGCCCTCGCCCTCTACGTCTGGCGCCTCGAGCGCCGGGTGGACGACGCGGAGCGGCACCTGGAGGTCGCCCGCGACCCGGACGCCGGGCTCCCCCCGAGACACTGAGCCGGACCCTCTCACCCGCGGAACGGACACGGAGACATGGCGGAAGGAAAGAGCAGGAAGCGCCTCTGGATGGGGCTCGGGCTGGCGGCCGTCGTCGGCGCGCTGGCCCTGCTGATCACGGGGGGGCTCCAGGAGAACGTCGTCTTCTTCCTCACGCCCAGCGAGCTGGAGGCCAGGGGCACGGAAGTCTACGACCGTCCTCTCCGCCTGGGCGGCCAGGTGAAGCCGGGCACGGTGGACTGGAACGCCGAGAGCCGCGAGCTGAAGTTCGTCCTCCGCGACGACTCCACCCAGGTGAGGGTGCGGAGCGAGGGAGCGCCGCCCGCCATGTTCCAGGAGGGGATCGGCGTCGTCGTCGAGGGGGAGTACACCCGCGACGGGTTCTTCCGCTCCGACCGGGTGATGGTCAAGCACTCCAACGAGTACAGCCCCCCGAAGGACGGGAAGCACCCCGAGGAGGCCTACGAGACCCTGAAGGAGAAGGACGGCTCGTGAGGCGCGCCTCCCCGGGACCCGCCGCCGTGGCGCCCCCCGAGCCGGCCGGGAGCTGAGACGTGCTGGACCTGAACCTCCTGGGCACCGCCTCGGTGGTGGCGGCCATGCTGGGGGCGATCTTCGGCGCGGGGGCCGGCTACTGGGCGGGCTGGAAGAAGAAGCCCGAGCTGGCCGACGTCGCCCGCTGGAGCGTCTACTTCGTCTTCTTCGCCATGACGGCGGCGATCGCCGTCATGGAGATCGCCCTGCTGACCCACGACTTCAGCGTCTCCTACGTGGCGTCGGTGGGCAGCCGCCAGACCCCGACCTACTACACGGCCATCTCCCTCTGGAGCAGCCTCGACGGCTCCATCCTGTTCTGGGGCTGGATCCTGGCGGCCTACGCGGCTCTGGTGGCCCGGGCCAACCGGGACCTCTACCCGCAGATGATGCCGCACGTGAACGCCACCATGATGGTGGTGGGCATCTTCTTCTTCAGCCTGCTCATCGGTCCCGCCAACCCCTTCGGCGTGGTGTCGCCGGTCCCCGCCGACGGGCCCGGGCCCAACCCGCTCCTCCAGAACCACCCCCTGATGGGGCTCCACCCGCCCCTGCTCTACCTGGGCTACGTGGGGATGTCGGTGCCCTTCGCCTTCGCCGTGGCCGCCCTGCTCACCGGGAACCTGGGCGAGAAGTGGATCCGGGCCAGCCGCCGCTGGATGCTCCCGCCGTGGGCCTTCCT
>CAYVFM010000075.1:0-6867 GCA_964450995.1 uncultured Gemmatimonadota bacterium
GTGACCAAGCCGGTGGACCTGGCCGGCATCTCCAAGGTGGTCCGATCCATCGACGGCTTCTGGTTCGAGGTGGTCCGGCTGGCCGACTGACCGGGCTCTCCTCCCGGCCGGTCACCAGAGAGTCCGCCCGGCTGGCGCCGGGTCTCCTCGATACGCATCCTGTGGTCCTGGCCGCGACCGAGGACTGCATCCCGACCTCTCGCCATCCCATGGATCGACTCCAGCCCGTCGAGGCGCGCGACGACGTCCCCGCACGCTACCGGGCCACCCCCGTCGAGCGGTTGATCGCCTGCCACCAGCTCGGCGCCGATCCGGGGCCGTCCGAGGCCCCCGAGCTGCTGGTGGCCGCCTGCATGGATCACCGGGTCTCCCTCCGGATGCCGCGGGACTTCGCCTACGTGATCCGGACCGGCGGGGCGAGCCTCGCCGGACGGGACTTCGAGATCTCCTTCGCCGTGGCGGTGGGCGGCGTCCGCGCGGTGGCGGTGGTGGGCCACAGCGACTGCGGGATGGCCAGCGTCCGGGAGCGGGGCGAGGCCTTCGCCCGGGGCCTGGCCGAGGGAGCCGGCTGGGACGAGGCCGAGGCCGCCGGCCACTTCGACGAGGGCGCGGCCCGCCACGCCATCGACGACCCCGTCGCCTTCACCCTGGAGCAGGTCGGGCGCCTGCGCCGCCGCTGGCCGGAGATCCTGGTGGCTCCCCTCCACTACCGGGTGGAGGACCGCCGGCTCTACCTGGTACGCGAGTAGTATCATATACCGTGTGATTACAGCGATGTACATGATGCGACCTGAAGCGATGGTTTAACGGATGGACGGCCGCCTTCCAGGAACGCGGGCGACACCTGTTCGTATGAAGGAACGCTCATATGACGGGCGGGCCACGGCCCGCCGGGGTCCGCGGGAGGGAAGGTCGATGCCGGACGAGACCGGAGCGCTGGACGGGGGCCGGGTGGTCCACGACGAGGCGGTCCGCCGGGCCGTGGGCGATCGGGCGGACCCGGCGGAGCTGGGCCGGCTCGCCGAGACCTTCCAGATTTTGTCGAACCCGACCCGCCTGAGGATCGTGGACGTGCTGGCCACCCGCGAGATGTGCGTCCAGGACCTGGCCGCGGTCGTCGGCGCCAGCCCCTCGGCGGTGAGCCACCACCTCCGCCAGCTCCGCCAGAAGCAGATCGTCCGCTGCCGACGGGAGGGCCGGAGGGCCTACTACCGGCTGGACGACGAGCACGTGGCCTCGCTCTACGCCATCGGCCGGGCCCACGTCCGGGAGGAGCGGGGGGAGGCCCCGGCGTGAGCCTCCGCACCGGCGAGGAGCGGACGGAACCGGGGGGCGAGGTCCGCTTCCGGATCCAGGACATGGACTGTCCGGATTGCGCCCGTCGGATCCAGGACCGCCTCCGCGCCACGGAGGGGGTGTCCGAGGCGACGGGGAACCCCGTCTCCCGGCGCCTGCGGGTGCGCTACGATCCGTCCGAGACCGACCCGGAGCGGCTGAAGCAGGTGATCGGCCGCCTGGGCTACCTGGCCCGGCCCGACGACGGCGCGGGGGAGGACGGGCCGGCCGCGGACACCTGGACCTCCGCGGACGCCTTCCGGGCCTACGCGGCGGCGCTCCTCTTCGCCGCGGCGGCGGGCCTCCAGGCGGCCGGCGTGCGCCCCTTGCTGCTCGGGCTGCCCCTGCACGACCTCCACCTCCCCGACCTCCTCTACCTGGCCGCGGCGGCCGTGGGGGGGTGGAACTTCTTCCCGGCCGGACTGCGCGCCGCGCGCGGCCTCTCGCTGGACATGAACTTCCTGATGACCGTGGCCATCCTGGGGGCCGTGGGGATCGGCGAGTTCCTGGAGGCCGGCGCCATCGCCGTGCTCTTCTCGGTGGCCGAGCTGCTGGAGACCTACTCCGTGGACCGGGCCCGGGCCTCGGTGCGGGAGCTGATGGAGCTCTCCCCGGAGAGGGCCAACGTGATCCGGGACGGGCGGGAGGTCACGGTGGCCGCGGAGGAGGTCCGGCGGGGCGAGGTGGTGGTGGTCCGGCCCGGCGACCGTCTCCCCGTGGACGGGACCGTGGCGGAGGGAGGCTCCTCGGTGAACCAGGCGCCCATCACCGGCGAGTCGGTGCCGGTGGAGGTCGGGCCGGGCGACGAGGTCTTCGCCGGGAGCATCAACGGGGACGGCTACCTGCGGATCGAGACCTCCCGGGTGGGTGAGGAGTCGACGCTCGGCCGGATCGTCCATCTCATCGAGGAGGCGGAGGCCCACAAGGCCCCCTCCGAGCGCTTCGTGGAGCGCTTCGCCCGCTGGTACACGCCCGCGGTCACGGCCGCCGCCGTGCTCACCGTGGCCGTCCCGGTGCTGGCCGGAGCGTCGTTCGAGACCTGGTTCCTGCGCGGTCTGACCCTCCTGGTCATCGCCTGCCCCTGCGCCCTGGTGATCTCCACCCCGGTGGCCGTGGTGAGCGGCATCACGGCGGCCGCCCGCCACGGGGTGCTCATCAAGGGCGGCGTCCACCTGGAGGCCATGGACGGGGTGAAGGTCTTCGCTTTCGACAAGACCGGTACCCTCACCGCCGGTCACCCGGAGGTCACCGACGTCGTCTCGCTGGACGGGGCGGGCCCGGACGGGCTCCTGGCCGTGGCGGCCGCCGTCGAGGCCCGCTCGCAGCACCCGCTGGCCCGGACCGTGGTGCGGGCCGCCCGGAAGCGGGGGCTGGACCCGGAGGAGATGCGGGTGGAGGATTTCGAGGACGTCCGGGGCAGGGGGGTGCGCGCCCGGGTCGACGGCCGGGAGATCCGGGTGGGCGCGCCGTCGCTCTTCGAGGTCGACGACCGGCTCCGCGAACGGATCTCCACCCTCCGGCGGGAGGGCAAGACGGCCGTCGTGGTGGGCGCGCCCGACCGCCCCTCGGGCGTGCTGGGGGTGGCCGACCGGCCGAGGGAGGAAGCCGCCGCGGCCCTGGAGGGGCTCCGGGAGGCGGGCGTCGAGCGGATCGTGATGCTCACCGGCGACACCCGCGAGGCGGCCGCCCCCGTGGCCCGGGAGCTGGGCTTCGACGAGGTGGAGACCGACCTGCTCCCGGAGGAGAAGGTGGAGCGCATCCGGGCGCTGGAGGAGCGCCACGGGCCCGTGGCCATGGTGGGCGACGGGATCAACGACGGGCCGGCGCTGGCCGCGGCGACGGTGGGCATCGCCATGGGGGTGGCCGGGAGCGACACGGCGCTGGAGACGGCCGACGTGGCGCTGATGGGCGACGAGCTCTCGAAGCTCGCCTACCTCTACCGGCTCTCCCGGAGGGGACGGGGGGTGATCCGGCAGAACATCGCGGCGTCGGTGCTGCTGAAGGCCGCCCTGGCCGTGGGCGTGCCGCTGGGCGCCGTCTCGCTCATCGCGGCGGTGCTGGTGGGCGACATGGGCGCCTCCCTGGGGGTCACCGCCAACTCCCTCCGGCTGGCTCGCGTCCGGGCCTGAGCCCTCGGCTTCCGCTCCCCTCCCAGGGCGCCCCGGCGCCGAAGGTGTCCTCCGGCCAGGCGTCGCCGTCGGCTTCGAGCCGGGCGCGCCACTCGGCGGTGTCCTGGACCGCGCCCGGGGGCGTCCCGTGCAGCGGTCCGTGCCCGTGGCCGCCCTCCCGGAGACCCGCCCGGACGGGGGAGGTCACGGTGTTCCAGAGGTCGGCCAGGAAAGTCGCGTCGCCCGCGTCGAAGGGCGGCCACGAGCCCTCGTCCGTCCAGGCGGCACCGGCGATGACGCCCATGCCGCCGTGGGGCGCCGGGTCGTCGGTGGGGTTCTCGTAGACCACGGTCGCCCGGTAGACGTGGTCGGCCCGGAGCTTCCGGCCCGCCGGGAGGAGGAACGTCTCCTCGGGCACGTCGACGACGGCTCCGTCCCCGGTCAGCTCGGGCTCGACGCTCCAGACGGTGTCGCCGGTGGTGACGTCCACCAGGGTGAGGCGACGGGCGAAGTCGTGGGCATGGCCCCCGATCCCCAGGACCCGGGCGTCCACGGCCGGGCTCCCCTCCCAGCTCCGGACGGTCCGCCCCGGGGGCACCGGGAAGCTCTTGTCGCCCAGCGGCCCCATCACGTCCAGGTAGAAGGGGCGGACCGAGAGCCGGGGGAGGAGGGCCTCGTCCTTCGCCACGTAGCGGACGGTCAGCCGGAGGAAGGCCTCCTCCACCGTCCGGTCGGTGGGGTTGGCGAACATCCCCACCACCAGCAGCGGCGCCCCGCCGGACATCGGCACGCCGAGCCCCGGCGGGAGCTCGACGGCCCCGGTCTCGGCGCCGGCCGAGACCAGGCGCTGGGCGATGGGCGAGAAGAGCTGCCGGCGGCCGGGATCGATGACCCCCAGGTGGTGGAGCATCCCGTCGGGCAGCGTGTCGCCCCTGCCGTTCACCAGGGTCCAGTCGTAGCCCTTCATCCAGCCGTCGCTCGGCCACCAGGCCGTCTGGACCGGCACCCGCAGGTGCGGGAGGTTCGGCTCCAGCCGAACGGGCCCCACGACGATCTCGACACGCCCCTCCTCCGGATGGTCGGCGATCCGGACCAGGCTGTCGTGACCCGCCGGCAGGGGGACCGGATCGGGCAGGAGGTCGGGGGTCTGGGCCCCCGCCGGCGCCGCCGTCGCCAGGGCCACGACGGCGAGCAGGCAGGCGAGCATCCGGCGCGAGCCGGCGGGATCGGGATCGTGGGAAGTGCGGGGCATCGTCGGCGCTCGGCTCGGGTGCGCGGTGGTCGCAGGGCGGCGGAGGACCCGGCGCGCGGGCCGCCCGCCACAGACAAACACCGGCTTCGCCCCCCAGGGTTCCGCGATCCCGCGGTCGGCCACTAAACGTTCCCTCCGCGGCGGGTGTCGAAGGGGGCGAAGGCGGAGACGGCGTGAACGGTCGGGGGAGC
This sequence comes from uncultured Gemmatimonadota bacterium, assembly GCA_964450995.1. Classification (GTDB taxonomy): domain Bacteria; phylum Gemmatimonadota; class Gemmatimonadetes; order Palauibacterales; family Palauibacteraceae; genus CAYVFM01. The sequence continues at coordinate 4,887 of CAYVFM010000075.1, forward strand.
GTCCCCCGGCCCGCGTGCTCCGGGGCGAGCGGGAGGCGGCGGGATGGTGTCATCGAGTTCGGGGATCCGGGCCGCGGCGACGGCGGCGGCCCTGGCGCTGGCGGCGACGGCCGTCCCCGTGTCGACGTCGGCCGCGACGGCGGCCCCGGACACGGTGACGGCCGGACACGGGCGGTCGGGTCCCGAGCTCCACCTCTCGGCCGCGCTGCTCACGCCGCTCGCCGACCTGGTCCCCCCCTCCGGCACCACGGGGGCGCTCCAGCTCTCCGCCGGTGCGGGTATCCGGGGCGGCGGGGTCTGGTGGCTGGGTCCCCGGCTGGGCGTCGGCCTGGGCGGCGTGTGGGTGCCGGCGGACGTGGATCGGCAGGCCAGCCCGGCCGACGGAGGGGGCACCGACCCCGGCGGCAGGGTGGGCGAGGCCGATTACCTGGCCGGGACCGCCGAGGTGGTGGTGGCCCTCCCGGCGGTGAGCGACCGCGTGCGGATCGAGCCCTTCCTGGTGGCCGGCGTGGGTCTGCGGCACCTCTCCCTCGACGCCGGGGAGGAGCTGCCGGACGGGATCACCGATCCCGTGGCCGCGCTGGGCGGGGGCTTCCGGATGCTGGTCTCCGAGGGGCTCCTGCTGCGGCTGGAGGCGCGGGACCAGGTCGCCCCGGCGGAGCTGGGGCCCGAGACCCGGATCCAGCACGACCTCACCGTCTCGGTGGGGCTCGGCGTGCGGCCGTGAGCGCCGTGGACCCTTCGCCGCGAGACGCGAACCATCGAGGAGCACCCTGCATGCGAGAAGCCTCGAGCCGCACCCCGCTCCCGTTCCGCGTCCGGCGCGGGGCCGCGCTCCTCCCGGCGGTCCTGGCGGCCGCGGTCCTCCTCGCGGGACCGTCCTCCGCCCAGGAGGCGCGCGAGGGGCCCCTGCCCGCCGACGAGCAGGTCCAGCGCCTGACGCTGGACGAGGCGGTCCGGATCGCCCGGGCCAGCAGCCCCACGCTGCGCGGCTCCCGGGCCGACCTCACCGGCGCCCGGGCCGGGAAGACGGGGGCCCTGGGCGCCTTCCTCCCGAACCTGTCGCTGGGCTACGGGTTCTCGGACGCCAGCACGGGCCGCCTGGATCCGACGGGCCAGTCGATCACCCGGACGAGCTACACCACCCAGCTCCAGGCCAGCGTGAACCTCTTCGACGGCCTTCGGCGGTTCAACGAGCTGGAGAGCGCCGGTCACACCGTCGAGGCCCGGCGCGCCGAGCTCAGGCGCCAGCGATTCCAGACGGCCCTGGACGTGAAGACTGCGTTCTACAACGCCGTGGCCGCCCGGGAGCGCGTGGCCGTGGAGCGGGCCCGCGTGGAGCGGCAGCGGGAGCAGCTCGACTTCGTGCGCCAGCAGATCCGGCTGGGCCGGTCCACACGCTCGGACAGCCTCCGCTCCCGGGTGGACCTGAACGACGCCCAGCTCGCGCTGCTCAACGCCCGCAACGAGGCCCGGTCGGCCCAGTTCGCCCTGGCCGAGAGCATGGGGGTCGACCGGCGCGTGGCGCCCGTCCGGGAGGCCACTCTCGAGCCTGACACCCTGAGGGCGAGCCGGAGCGAGCTGATGCGGGCCGCCCGGACCGCATCGCCGCGCGTCGTGGCGGCGCGGCAGAGCGCCGAGGCCGCGGAGGCCTCGGTGGCCAGCGCCCGGTCCTCCTATCTCCCGTCGCTGCAGCTCTCGGGCGGCTACGCGTGGCAGAACGCCGAGTTCCCGCCCAAGAACCGGAGCTGGCAGCTCCGGATCTCCGGCAGCCTTCCCCTCTTCGACGGCCTCCAGCGCGAGACCCAGGTGTCCCGCTCCCGGGCCCAGGCCGACGCCGCCCACGCCCAGGTGCGCTCGGCCGAGCTGGCCGTGCGGTCCGAGGTGGACGACGCCTACAGCCAGATCCAGACGGCGCTGGCGGGGCTCGAGCTGGCCCGGGAGAGCGTCGAGCTGAGCCGCGAGGACCTCCGGGTCACCC
>CAYVFM010000076.1:0-6810 GCA_964450995.1 uncultured Gemmatimonadota bacterium
CCCGCTCCTCCTCGGTGAGCGAGTCCAGGCCCTCCTCCCGGATCTTGTCCAGGATCCGGTCCACCTCGTCCAGCATCTCGTCGGAGGTCTCCTCGCCGTCCTCCCCGGAGGACCCGCCGTGGAGGCGGATCGTCCTCCCGGAGCCTCCGCCCGTGCCGCCCCCGGACCGCTCCCGGCGCCGCGACGGACGGGAGCGGGACGCGCCGGCCGACCGGCCGGAGCCGTCGCCGGAGGCCAGCCCCCCCAGGGCGTCGAAGACCCGGTCCAGGGCGCCGGAGACGGGCCTCCCCCACTTCAGGTAGGCGAAGCCGGCCACGAGCCCGCCCAGGTGCGCCCAGTCGGCCACCGGCCCGCCGCTCGAGTCGAAGGTGGCGTAGAGGGTGAACAGGGCCAGCAGGCCCACGAACCACTTGGCCCGCATCGGGAAGATGCCCCAGATGTAGATCCGGGCCTCCGGCCACGTGAGCGCGAAGGCCAGCATGAGGCCGAAGATCGCGCCCGAGGCCCCCACGACGGTGGTCCGGAGGCCCACGTCGGGCAGCGGCAGGAGGACGTAGGAGAGGAGCACCGCGCCCAGGCCGGCCACCAGGTAGAACTTCAGGAACTCCCGCCCGCCCCAGGCCCGCTCCAGCGGGGGGCCGAAGAAGAAGAGGACGATCATGTTCACGGCCACGTGCAGGAAGCCGCCGTGGACGAACATGTAGGTGATCGGCGACCAGGGGCGGGTGAGGACGCCGCCGGGGGAGAAGCCGAGCCAGCGGGCGGCCCAGCGGTCGGGCACCAGCCCCACCCACATCAGCAGCCAGAGGCCGAGGTTGGCCACCAGCAGCCGGAGGACCCACGGCGTCACCGAGGCCGAGAGGCCGCCGAAGCCGCCGCCTCCCCCGCCTCCGCCGGCGCCGCCGAAGCCGCCGGACGAGCCGTCCGGTCGATAGCTGTAGGAACGCTCCGCGTAGCCCATGGGCCCTCTAGAACCCCTCGGCCCCGGCCGCGGTCCGGCTCAACCGCCCGCCGCCGCCCGGACGATCCGGTCGCACAGCTCGGGGAAGCCGATGCCCGAGGCTGCGGCGGCCTGGGGCACCAGGCTGTTCGAGGTCATCCCCGGCAGCGCGTTGGCCTCCAGGCACCAGGCCTCGCCGTCGGCGTCGAGGATGAAGTCCACCCGGCTGAAGCCCTCCAGCTTGAGGGCCCGGTGGACCGCCAGGGCCAGCTCCCGGGCGCGATCGGCGGCGGCGTCGGGGATCTCGGCCGGGAAGACCTCCCGGGCCAGCTCCGGCTGGTACTTGCAGGCGTAGTCGAAGATCTCGTGCTCGGGGACGATCTCCCCCACGGCCAGGGGGCGGTCGGCCAGCACCCCCACGGTGATCTCCCGCCCGCCGGTGAAGGCCTCCAGCATCACCTCGTCGTCGAACCGCCGGGCCCGCTCGACGGCCGGCCCCAGCTCGTCCGGCTCCCGGACCAGCGTGAGCCCCAGGGTGGAGCCGCCGGCGGCGGGCTTCACGACGGTCGGGCGGCCCAGCTCGTCCAGGACGGCCGGGTCCGGCGCCGCCGCGCCCGGCGGGGCCATGCGCCAGTCCGCCGTGGGCACGCCGGCCTGGCGGAAGAGCCGCTTGGAGACGTCCTTGTCCATGGCCAGCCCGCAGCCCAGCGGGCCGGAGCCGGCGTAGCGGACGCCGGCCACCTCCAGGACGGCCTGGAGCGTCCCGTCCTCCCCGGCCCCGCCGTGGAGCGCCGGGAAGACGACGTCGGCCCCGGCGACCTCCGGCAGGGCCACCACCTCCAGCAGCTCGGGCGACCCGCCGGCGCTCCCGGCCTCCGGCTCCGGCGGCGCCGAGCCCACGCCCCGCTCCAGCAGCGCCTCCTCCCGGGACCGGTCCAGGACCCCGTCGCGGGTGTCCACGGCCGACACCCGGTGGCCGGCCTCCCGGAGGGCGCGGACCACCTGGACGCCGGAGGCCAGCGAGACCTCCCGCTCGGCCGAGCGGCCGCCCATCAGGACCGCGACCTTCACGGCGCGGCCTCCGCGGCCGGCGACGCGGACGCCATCCTCAGCCCCCCATCACGTGGTGGAGGAGGTCGTAGCGGGTGAGGATGCCGACGTAGGACCCGTCCTCCTCGATGAGCACCGCCGGGACGTCGCGGGTGAGCAGGCGGTTCAGCTCCTCGATCTCGGTGTCGGGCGCCACGGCCGGGAAGGGCTCGTCGGCCACCTCCTCCACCGGCCGGTCCAGCACCTCCGGGTCCCGGAGGGCGGCCGACATCAGCCGGGACTCGGTCACCGCGCCCACGTTCCGCCCGTCGGCCAGCACCGGGAGCTGGGAGACGTTGTGGGCCTCGATGAGCGCCAGCGCCTCGCGGACCGGCTCCCCCGGCGCCGCCGAGACCAGCGGAGGCGTCGGCCCGTCCCCCTTCGAGCCCGCCAGGTAGTCGGCGGTGACCCGGTCGGGCCGCAGCATCCGGTTCTCCTCCATCCACTCGTCGTTGTAGAGCTTCGAGAGGTACCGCTCGCCGGTGTCGCAGAGGAGGCAGACGACGCAGGCGTCCGGGTCGTCCACCTCCCGGGCCACCTCGACCGCCACCCGCACGATCAGCCCGCTGGAGCCGCCCACGAAGAGCCCCTCCTCGCGGGTGACCCGGCGGGCCATCCGGAAGGCCTCCCGGTCGCCCACGGTCCGGAACTCGTCGACGAGGTCGAAGTCCAGGGTCGAGGGGATCTTGTCGTTGCCCACGCCCTCGACCTTGTAGGGGAGCCCCTCGATGACCTCGCCGGTCTCGAAGTAGTGGTGGTAGATCGAGCCCGCCGGGTCGCCGGCGATCACCCGGAGGTCGGGGTTCTTCTCCTTCAGGTGGCGCGCCGCGCCCGTCAAGGTCCCGCCCGTGCCGGGGGAGGCCACCAGGTGGGTGATCCGGCCGTCGGTCTGGCGCCAGATCTCCGGACCCGTGGTGCGCTCGTGGGCCGCGGGGTTCTCCGGGTTGTAGAACTGGTCGGCGAGGACGGCCCCCTCCCGCTCCTCGGCGATGCGCTCGGCCACCCGCCCGTAGTAGTCCGGGTGGTCGGGGGGGACGGCCGAGGGCGTGACGATCACCTCGGCGCCGAAGGCCTTCAGCAGCCGGACCTTCTCCGAGCTCATCTTGTCGGGGATGGTGAAGACGCACCGGTAGCCCTTCACCGCCGCCGCGATGGCCAGGCCGATGCCGGTGTTCCCCGAGGTGCCCTCGACGACGATCCCGCCCGGCTCGAGCTCGCCGGCCTCCTCGGCCCGCTCGATGATGGCCGCGCCGATGCGGTCCTTCACCGACCCGCCCGGGTTGAAGAACTCCGCCTTCCCGTAGACCGGCGTGCGGGCGCCGTCCACGACCCGGCGGAGCCGGATCAGCGGCGTCCAGCCGACGGCCTCGAGCACGTTTTCGTAGGGGTCGGGATGGGGGGGTGCGCTCATGGCTCCTCCCGCGGGCGAGGGTCGGCCTTCTCGGGCATCGGGTAGCGGACCGGGAGCACCGCCCAGACGTCCACGGCCTCCGAGCCGCGCCGGGCCGGACGGTATCGGAGTCGCCGGGCGTCGGCCAGGGCGGCGGAGTCCAGGGCCGGGTGGCCCGACGACTCCAGGACGTAGGCCGAGTCCACGGCGCCCGTCCGGTCGATGTGGATCCGCAGGCGCACCTCGCCCCCGATCCCGTCCTCCCAGGCGCGGGCGGGGTAGCGGAACGGCGCCCGGTCGGAGCGGAGCGCCGGCACGCGGAACGCCTCGCCCCGGGCGCCGATCTGGAGCGCGCCGGCCACCGGGCTCAGCGACTCGGCGCAGCCGGCCAGCCCGGCCGCGGCCGCCAGGGCCAGCAGCGGCCCCGCCCGTCGGGCGGCCCGGGCCGGGCTCACCGGTCCCGCCCCGGCCGGACGGCCCCGCCGCTCACCCGTCCTCCCCGTCCTCGCCGCGCCCCCGGAGCCGCTTCATCTCGGCCAGGGCGTTCAGCGCGTCCAGGGGGGTCATGCGCTCCGGGTCCAGCTCGTCGAGCCGGTCCAGCGCCGGGGAGGAGGGCTCGGCGTCGGCGCCGAAGAGGGCGAGCTGGTCCCGGTCCGACTGGGCGAGCCGCGCCAGCCGGCTCCCGGCGCCGTCCGGGCCGGACTCGAGCTCGTGGAGCACCACCCGGGCCCGGTCCACCACCTCCTGCGGGACCCCGGCCAGCCGCGCCACGTGGACCCCGTAGGAGCGGTCGCAGCCGCCGGGCTCGAGGCGGCGGAGGAAGACGATGCCGTCGCCGGTCTCCCGGACGGCGACGTTGTACGCCACCACCCCGTCCAGCCGGGCGGTCAGCTCGACCAGCTCGTGGTAGTGGGTGGCGAAGATCGTCCGGGCGCCCAGCTCGTCGTGGACGTGCTCGGTGACCGCCCAGGCGATGGAGACCCCGTCGTAGGTGGAGGTCCCGCGGCCGATCTCGTCCAGCAGGACCAGGCTCCGCTCGGTGGCGGCGTTCAGGATGGTGGCCGTCTCGGTCATCTCCACCATGAAGGTGCTCTGGCCCCGGACCAGGTTGTCCGAGGCCCCCACCCGGGTGAAGATCCGGTCGCACAGCCCGATCCGGGCCGCCTCGGCGGGCACGAAGGCCCCGACCTGGGCCAGCAGGACGATGAGGCCCACCTGGCGCAGGACCGTGGACTTCCCCGACATGTTCGGGCCGGTGAGGATCATCACGTGGCCGTCCCGGTCCAGCGCCACGTCGTTGGGGATGAACTCCTCCCGGGCCAGCACCCGCTCCACCACCGGATGGCGGCCGCCCTCGATCTCCAGCCGGTAGGCCTCGTCGACCTCCGGCCGGACGTAGTCGTGCCGGACCGCCCCGTCGGCCAGGGCGGCGTGGACGTCCAGGGCCGCCACGCGCCGGGCGGACTCCTGAAGCCGGTCCACGGCGCCCGAGAGGCGCTCCCGGAGCTCGCGGAAGAGCTCCAGCTCCAGCTCCTCGATCCGCTCCTCCGCCCGGACGACCTCCTCCTCCCACTCCTTCAGCTCCGGGGTGAAGTAGCGCTCGGCGTTCTTGAGGGTCTGCTTCCGGTGGTAGTCGTCGGGCACCTTCTCGAGGTTGGCCTTCGTGACCTCGATGTAGTAGCCGAAGACCTTGTTGTGGCCGACCTTGAGGCTGGAGATGCCCGTGCGCTCCCGCTCGTGGGCCTGGAGGGCGGCGATCTCGTCCACGGCCTCCCGGCGGGTCGCCCGCAGTTCGTCCAGCTCCTCGGAGTGCCCCTCGCGGATGACGCCGCCCTCCTTCAGCGCCTGGGGCGCCTCGGGGTCCACGGCGCCCTCGATCTCGGCCCGGACGTCATCCAGGACGTCGAAGTCCGCGGCGAGCCCGGCCAGCCGGTCCGAGGCGGCGTCCTCCACCGCCTCCACCACCCGGGGGAGGACCTCCAGCGATCGGCCCAGGCCCAGCAGCTCCCGGGGGTTCACCCGGCCCGTGGAGATCTTGCCGCCCAGCCGCTCGAGGTCCTGGACCTCGGCGAGCCGGTCCCGGAGGTCGCGGCGGAGCTCGTCGTCCTCCGACAGCTCGGCCACCGCCTCCTGGCGGGCGCGGATCTCGTCCACGTCCAGCAGGGGTCGGAGGATCCTGCGGCGGAGCATCCGGCCGCCCATGGCGGTCTCGGTCCGGTCGACGGTCTCGAGCAGGGTGCCGCCCCCGTCGGGCCGGAGCGGGCGGACCAGCTCCAGGTTCCGCCGGGTCATCTCGTCCAGGTGCATGAACCGGCCGGACCGCTCGACGCGGGGGGGCTGGAGGTGCTCGAGGCCGCCGGGCCGGACCTCCTCCAGGTAGCTCACCAGGGCCCCGGCCGCGCTCACCAGGTGGGGCTCGTCCTCCTTCCGGAAGCCGAACCCCTCGGTGCCGGCCACCCCGTAGCGCCGCTCCAGCGCCTCCTCGGCGATCCCGGGCTCGAACTGCCAGGCCTCGCGCCGGGTCTCGGCCCAGGGACCCGAGGGCAGCCCGTCCCGCTTCGTGGAGGCGGCCAGCTCCGAGGGCTCCAGGCGGGCCAGCTCGTCGGCCAGCCGGTCGGGCGGACAGGTCCAGAGCTCGAACTCCCCGGTGGAGAGGTCGGCGGTGGCCACCGCCACCGGGTCGTCGCCGGCCACGGCGGCCACGAAGTTGTTGCGCTTCCGCTCCAGGAGGCTGTCCTCGAGGACGGTGCCGGGCGTCACCACCTCGACGACCTCCCGCCGGACGACGCCGTCGGCCTCGGAGGCGTCCTCCACCTGGTCGCAGATGGCCACCCGGCGGCCCTCCTCCAGCAGGCGGGGGAGGTACTCGTCCACCGCCTTCATGGGGATGCCCGCCAGGGGCACGTCCGAGTCGTTGCCGTTGTTGCGGGCGGTGAGGGTGAGCCCCAGCAGGCGGGCGCCCTCCTCGGCGTCCTCGAAGAACATCTCGTAGAAGTCGCCCACCTGGAAGAACAGCAGGGCGTCGGGGTGCCGCGACTTGATGTCCAGGAACTGCTGGATGAGGGGCGTATACTCGGTCTCGGTCATGGTCCGGCGTCGTTCGGTCGAGCCTCCACGACGAATCCCCGGAAGCCCTCCTCGCGCATCGACCGCGCCGCCTCCTCGGCCGAGGCCCGGTCCGACCAGCGGCCCACCCGGACCCGGTGGAGGCCGTCGTCCCCCGGCGCGAGCCGCCGGGCCTCGTAGCCGGCCTCCCGGAGGCGCTCGCGCAGCCGGTCGGCCGAGGCCCGGTCGCTGAAGGCGCCGGCCTGCACGCTCCAGCCCGCGGGGGCGGCGGCCGTGTCGCCGGGGGGCTCCGCGTCCCCGGCCGCCGCGCCGGCGTCCCCCTCCG
>CAYVFM010000077.1:0-6803 GCA_964450995.1 uncultured Gemmatimonadota bacterium
GGCGCGGCCGAGGAGCTGGCCGAGGAGCACGGCATCGACCTGACGACGATCGAGGGCACCGGCAAGGACGGTCGGATTCTGAAGTCCGACGTCCAGGACGCGATCGACGAGCAGGAAGAGGCGTAGGAGAGACCGGCCGCCCGGCGACCGACGCCGGCCGGCCCGCGAGTTTCAACGAGACGACACCGAGGGAGCGGACCGATGGCTCACAAGAAGGGACAGGGCGCCACCCAGAACGTCCACGACAGCAACCCCCAGTACCTGGGCGTGAAGATGTACGGGGGCGAGCGGGCGAAGGCCGGCAATATCCTGGTCCGCCAGCGGGGCACGCCGATCCACCCCGGCCGGAACGTGGGCCGCGGCAAGGACGACACGCTCTTCGCCAAGGCCGCCGGCATCGTCACCTTCTCGACGAAGAAGGGCGGCCGGAAGTACGTGAGCGTCCTCCCGCCCGAGGAGGAGTAGCGGCGGCGGACGCCTGACGGCCCGCCCCGACAGCACGAGAGCCCGGCGCCCCGCGAGGGGGCCGGGCTCTTCGCGCGCGTGCCCCCTGCGACTCCGGTCGTCGATCCGTGGTGCGCCGCCGCCGGCCGGTGCTTACGTTGCCGGGCGTACGTCTAGGGCGTGATCGACCCGGGAGCGTCGCAGCCGGGGAGGGAGGAACGATGCCGGGGAGCGTGATGCGGAGGCTCGTGGCCGCGGCCGTGGGGCTGGCCCTCGCGGCCGGCTGCGGGGGCGGCGAGGACGGAGGCTCGGATCGGCGGGTCCGAACCGCGCTGGTGGACGGCGACAGCGTCACCGTCGTCGAGAGCCCGAGGCCCGTCTGGGGCGAAAGGGGAAGCTGGACGGTGGCCGACACCCCGTCGCTCGTGATCGGTGCGGGCGACCGGGAGGGCCACGCGCTGAGCGGCGTGGCGGGCGCCGTCCGCCTGCCGGACGGCCGGATCGTCGTCGCCAACGGCGAGCCGCCGGAGCTGCGCTTCTTCGGCCCGGGCGGCGAGCTGCTCCGGCGCGTCGGCGGGGAAGGGGAGGGGCCCGGCGAGTTCCTCCAGCTCTCCGGCTTTCACCGGGCTGGGCCCGACTCCCTGCTGGTGCTCGATTCGGATCTCTTCCGGCTCTCCGTCTTCGACGATTCGGGGAGCTACCGGGGCTCGGTGGATCTGCGGAGGGCGATGACCGGGGACGGCCGTCCGCTCTACGTCTACGGGATCGTGGGGGGAGTTCCGGGAAGCGGATGGCTCCTCCAGCCGGGCTTCCCGGGCGGGCAGCGCGACCGGGCCGAGGTCTACTTCGACTCGGTTCCTGCCCCGGTCTTCGCACCCGACGGCTCGCTGGCCGACACGCTGGGTGCCTTCCGGATGCAGATGTTCGCCACGCCGGAGATCTATACGAGCCTGCCTTTCGGGCGCATCACCCGCGCCGCGGCCGGCCCGGAGGGCGTGTGGCTGGGCGACGGTGACGAGGCCGAGGTGACGCAGATCTCGCCAGCGGGGGAGCCGACCCGTGTCCTCCGGTGGGCCCACCGCCCGCCCCCACTCGGCGAGGAACGGATCGAGACCATGGTCCGGTCGAGGACGGAGGGGCTGGACCCGGCGCGGCGGAAGGAAACGCGCCGCCGGCTGGAGGGCATGCCTCTGCCGGAGCGCGTTCCGGCCTACGGCCAGCTCGCGGTGGACGCCGGCGGTCGGCTCTGGGCCGGGCGCTATCGTGGCCGCTGGTACCGGGGACCCACCCGCTGGGACGTCCTGGATCCGGAGGAGGGCTGGCTCGGCACGGTGGAGGTGCCGCGGCGGCTGCGCGTCGACGCCATCGGCGACGACTGGATCCTGGGCCGCTGGCGCGACGAGCTGAACGTGGAGCACGTCCTGCTCTTCGAGATCCGGAAGGGCTGAGCGCTCCCGGGAGCGCCGCCGCGGCCGTCCTGGCCCCGCCCGTCAGCTCCCCGTGAACTCGGCCTCGCGCTTCTCCAGGAAGGCCGTGACGCCCTCGTCCATGTCGTCGGTGGAGAAGAGCAGGGAGAACCAGCCCCGCTCGAACTTCCGGCCCTCGGGCAGGGAGGTGCGGCGGGCCTCCAGGATACTCTCCTTGGCGGCCTGGAGCGCCAGGGGGCTCTTCGACGCGATCCCCCGGGCCATCTCCAGCGTGTGCTCCTCGAGCTCCTGCCGGGGCACCACGCCGTCCACCAGGCCGATGCGCTCGGCCTCGGTGCCGGAGACCTGCTCGCCGGTCATGATCATCTTCATGGCCCGGCCCTCGCCCACCAGCCGCGGCAGGCGCTGGGTGCCCCCGCCGCCGGGGATCAGCCCCAGGTTGATCTCGGGCTGGCCCAGCTTCGCCTCCTCGGCGGCGATCCGGATGTCGCAGGCCATGGCCAGCTCGCAGCCGCCGCCCAGGCAGTAGCCGTTGATCATGGCGATCACCGGCTTCCGGAAGTCCTCCAGGGCGTCGTAGATGTCGCCGTCCTGCATCGAGCGGTACTGCTCCACCGGCCGGGCGTCCCTGAACTCGGAGATGTCGGCCCCGGCGATGAAGGCCCGGTCTCCGGCGCCAGTGAGGACCACGACGCGGACGTCGTCGTCCCCCTCCAGCTCGTCCAGCGCCTCGAAGACGGCGCAGCGGACCTCGCCGTTCAGGGCGTTCATCTTGTCGGGGCGGTTCACCGTCGCCAGCGCCACCCCGCCGTCCAGCTTCTCGATCTTCAGCACGTCGCTCATCTCGTCTCTCCTCTCGAATTCACCACTCGTAGAAGCCCTCGCCCGTCTTCTTGCCCAGCTTCCCTTCGTCGACCATGCGCTCCAGCAGCTCGGGCGGGCGGAAGCGCTCGCCCAGCTCGTCGGCCAGGTAGCGGGCGATCTCGAGCCGCACGTCCAGGCCGATCACGTCGGTGAGCTTCAGCGGGCCCATGGGGTGGTTGTAGCCCAGCGTCATGGCCCGGTCGATGTCCTCGGCCGAGGCGACGCCCTCCTCCAGCATCCGGATCGCCTCCAGCCCCAGCGCCACGCCCAGCCGCGAGGAGGCGAAGCCGGGGCTGTCCTCCACCAGGATGGGCGTCTTGCCCAGCTTTCCGGCCAGCCCGAGGGCCCGGGAGGCGATGTCGCGGGCGGTGCGCTCGCCCACCACCACCTCCACCAGCTCCATGAGGTGGACGGGGTTGAAGAAGTGGATCCCCACCACGCGGTCGGGCGCGGGGACGCCGGCGGCCAGCTCGGTGATGGACAGGGAGGAGGTGTTGGAGCCGAGCAGGGCGTCGCCGGCGGCCAGCTCGCAGGCGGCCGAGAGCACGTCCTGCTTGAGCTCCAGCCGCTCGGGCACCGCCTCCACCACCACCGCCGCGTCCCGGGCGGCCTTGCGGTGGTCGGTGGTGGGGTCGATGGCCCCCAGGGCCCGCTCGCGGACCGCCGGCTCCACCTTCTCCAGCTCCACGCCCTTGTCCAGGTTGGACCGGATCGCCTCCAGCCCCTCCTCCAGGGCGTCCTGCTCGACGTCGAACAGCCGGACCTCGTAGCCGGCCATGGCGGCCACCTGGGCGATGCCGTGGCCCATGGTGCCCGCGCCGAACACGGCGACCGGCCCGTCGGGGACGACCGGCTCCAGCTCGTCGCGCTTCATCGGCGTCCTCCCGTCACGGGGACTCCTCCTCCACCTGCTCGTCCGGCGGCCGGTGCCAGTCCAGCGGCTTCCGGCGCATCACCTCCACCGCCTCGAAGCCCAGCTCCTCGGCCAGGGCGTTGCCCACCACGTCGCCGGCGGCCGTGACCAGCCGGACCTCGGTCAGCTCGGCCTCCCGCGCCCAGCGGAAGGCGGCGCCGAGCAGGCGCTTCAGGTGGCCCTTCCGGCGGGCGTCGGGCCGGACGTAGGGGGTCTGGATGCGGGCGTAGCGGGGCGGGAGGAAGTAGGGCTGGTTCTCCTCGGCGAAGCAGGTGATCATGCCGTCCAGGCCCCCGTCCTCCCGCGCCAGCACGAAGACGGCCGCCTCGTCCTCCACCACGTGGTCGCGGAACCGCTTCCGGCGGCGCCGGAGGCCCTTCTTCGCCATCCGGTAGGCCGGGTTGTCCCGGTGGGCCCGGACGTAGTGCGCCCAGAGGGCCACCAGCTCGTCCAGGTCGTCCAGGGTCGCCTCCCGCAGCTCGACCTCTTCGCTCACGTCTCTTCCTCCGTCGCTTCCTCCCCGTCGTCCTCTCCGGCCGCCCGGAAGTCGGGCTCGCGCTTCTCGAGGAAAGAGCGGATCCCCTCCCGCGCCTCGGGCGATCGGAAGCAGGCCACCTGGGCCTCGACCTCGGCGTCCAGCATCTCCTCCAGCGAGGAGGAGAGGCTGCGGCGGACGGTGGCCTTGGCGCTCCGCACGGCCAGGGCGGGCTTGTCCGCCAGCCGGCCGGCCGCCTCGTCGACGGCGTCGCGGAACTCGTCGTGGGGGACCACCCGGTTGAACAGCCCCAGCCGCTCGGCCTCCTCCGCCTCCACCATCTCGGCCGACCAGATCAGCTCCAGCGCCTTCGACGTCCCCACGATCCGGGGGAGGAAGTAGGTCCCGCCCCAGTCGGGGTGGAGGCCGATGCGGTGGAAGGTCTGGCCGATGGAAGCCCGGTCGGAGGCGATGCGGAGGTCGCAGGCCAGGGCCAGGTTGGCGCCGCCGCCGGCCGCCGGGCCGTTCAGCGCCGCGATCACCGGCTTGTCGGTGCCCACGATGGTCCGGGCTACCCGGCGGCCGGCCTCCACCAGCGCCCGGCCCTCCTCGATGCGCTGCTCCTCCACCAGCTCGGAGAGGTAGCCCACGTCGGCGCCGGCGCAGAAGGCCCGCCCGGTGCCGGTGACCACGATCACCCGGACCGCCGGGTCGTCGGCCAGCGCCTCCAGGCCGTCGCCGATGCGGTCGCGCATGTCGCCCACGAAGGCGTTGAGCTTCTCGGGCCGGTTCAGCCGGAGCGTGCCCACCCCCCGGTCGTCGACCTCCACCAGCACCCGCTCCTGCCGGGGCGTCTCGTCGCTCACGATCCCTCCCGGTGGATCACGGTGGCGATGCCCTGGCCGACGCCGATGCACATCGTCACCAGGCCGGTGTCCGCCTCCCGGCGGCCCATCTCGTGGACCAGCGTGGTGAGCAGCTTCGCCCCGGTGCAGCCCAGCGGGTGGCCCAGGGCGATGGCGCCGCCGTTCACGTTCACGATCCCGTGGTCGAGCCCCAGCTCGCGCATGCAGGGGATCGCCTGGGCGGCGAAGGCCTCGTTGAGCTCGACCAGGTCCAGGTCGTCCACCTCGAGGCCGGCCCGCTCCAGCGCCTTGCGGGTGGCGGGCACCGGCCCGATCCCCATGCAGGAGGGGTCGACGCCGGCCACCCCCGAGGCGCCGATCCGGGCCATCGGCTCGATGCCCAGCTCGTCGGCGACCTCGCGGGTCCCCACCAGCAGGGCGGCGGCGCCGTCGTTGATGCCCGAGGCCGAGCCGGGCGAGACGGTGCCGTCCTCCTTGAAGATCGTCGGCAGGCGGGCGAGCTTCTCGGCGGTCACGCCGGGCCGCGGGTGCTCGTCCTTCGTCACGGTCCGCGTCTCCCGGCCCTTCCGCCCGGCGGGGACATCGATCGGGACGATCTCGTCCCGGAAGCGGTCCTCCTCCAGGGCCCGGGCGGCCCGCCGCTGGCTCTCCAGCGCGAAGGCGTCCTGCTCCTCGCGGGTGACCCCGTGGATCTCGGCCACCTTCTCGGCGGTCAGCCCCAGGCTGATCGTCCACTCCTCGGGCATCTCGGGGTTGGTGAAGCGCCAGCCCACGGTGGTGTCGGCGCTCTCGGGGTCGGAGCGGGGGAAGCCCTGCTCGGGCTTGAGCGTCACCCAGGGGGCCCGGCTCATGCTCTCGACGCCGCCGGCGACGAAGAGGTCGCCCTCGCCCAGCCGGACCGCGTGGGAGGCGGAGACCACGGCCTGGAGGCCGGAGCCGCAGAGCCGGTTCACCGTCTGGCCGGCCACCTCGATGGGCAGGCCCGCCAGGAGGGCGGACATCCGGGCCACGTTCCGGTTGTCCTCGCCCGCCTGGTTGGTGCAGCCCATCACGACGTCCTCGATCCGGTCGGTCGGGACGCCGGTGCGCTCGATCAGCCCCTCGATGACGCGGGCCAGCAAGTCGTCGGGCCGGACCCGGGCCAGGTCGCCGCCGTGGCGGCCGACCGGGCTCCGGACCGCGCCCAGGATCACCGCGTCGCGGCCGGGCGCGTCGCTCACCGGAGGGACACCCAGACGCTCTTGGTCCGCGTGTACTTCTCCAGGGCGTGGCGGCCCAGGTCCCGGTCGAAGCCGGAGTCCTTGGTGCCGCCGAAGGGCGAGGCGCTGTCGTAGCGGTTGTAGGTGTTCACCCACACCGTGCCGGCCTCGACCTCCCGGGCGAACCGGTGGGCCTTCGCCACGTCCCGGGTCCAGACGCCGGCCGCCAGCCCGTAGATCGTCTCGTTGGCCTGGCGGATGGCGTCGTCGACGTCCTCGAAGTCCATCACCGAGAGGACCGGCCCGAAGATCTCCTCCCGGGCGATCTTCATGTCGATGTCCACGTCGTCGAAGACGGTGGCCTCGACGAACCAGCCCTTGCCGTCCACCGACGCCGGCTCGCCGCCGGCCACCAGCTCCGCCCCCTCCTCCCTGCCGGCCTCGATGTAGGAGAGGACCTTCTCGCGCTGCTCGGCCGAGACCAGCGGCCCCAGGCGGGTGTCGCCGGAGGTGGGGTCGCCGGGCACCATCTGGCCGGTGCGCTCGACGAGCCGGTCCAGGAACTCGTCCTTCACCGAGCGGTCGACGTAGAGGCGGGAGCCGGCGGCGCAGACC
>CAYVFM010000078.1:0-6687 GCA_964450995.1 uncultured Gemmatimonadota bacterium
GCGGGCGAAGAAGCGGGAGCGGGCCCGGGAGAAGATCCCGAAGGAGGTGGAGCGGACCCGCCGGGAGCGGGAGCGGGTGGAGGACGCCCGGCGCGACCTGGAGGAGCGGGACGAGCCGCCGGACGAGGAGGAGGCCGACCGGCTCTGGGAGCTGGCGGGCGGGCGGCCCGAGGAGGGGGGACCCTCGCCCGGCGAGGAGGAGCGGCTCCCCTACCGGGTGCTGGAGACCTCCGGCGGGCTGGAGGTGCGCGTGGGCAAGGGAGCGAAGTCCAACGAGGAGCTCACCTTCCACAACTCCCACACCGAGGACGTCTGGATGCACGCCCGGCAGGTGCCCGGCGCCCACGTGATCGTCCGGTGGGGCCACCGGGAGGGGAACCCGCCGAAGCGCGACCTGCTGGAGGCGGCGGTGGCGGCGGCCGTCCACAGCGACGCCCGCCACAGCGGGACGGTGGCGGTGGACTGGACCCGCCGGAAGTACGTCCGCAGCCCCCGGAAGTCGCCCCCCGGGCTGGTGGTGCCCCGGAACGTCCAGACGCTCTTCGTCGAGCCCGACGAGGCGGTGGTGGAGAAGATGCGGCGGCGGGCGCGGCGCTAGCCGCGCGCCAGCGGCGGGACGGCCCGGCCCCCGGAGAGCCGGGGGCCGGTCACACGTCCCGTCCAGCCCCTAGGGCCGTACCAGGGCGTCCAGGGTGACCGGATCCACCCCGGGGAAGTTCTCCACCGACAGGGTGGCGCCGATCCAGCACGGGGGAACGAGCTCGCCGTCGTCGTTCAGGCAAGCCGGCGGCAGGCTCCCGGTGTCCGGCGCCCGCCGCCAGACGGTGACGGCGCCGTCGCGGCCAGTGACCACCGTGACGGTCTCCTCCCCGCCGCCCCCCGGGACGTCGCCCACGGTGCCGCCGCTGGTCACCGTCCAGCCGATCTCGGCGCCGCGGACCTCCTCGTCGCTGGCGTCCACCACGGTGGCCCGGAACGGCTTCCGGGACCAGAACCCGGGCCCCGCGGTCACCGTGTCCCCCACCACCTGCTCGGGGGCCATGGTGGCGTTGTTGTCCTCCTCGATGGCTCCCTGCTCGACGAGGATCCGGGTGGGCGGGCCGGTGGTCGTCGCCGTGAAGGTGGTCTGACTCGCGGGCGCGTTGGCCGGGTCCACGGTGGCGGTGACCTGCTGGGTGGAGCCCGCGCTCCCGCCCAGCCGCCAGCGGTTGGTCGCCAGCCCCTGGGTGTTCGAGACGGTCGTCCCGAACAGGATCGAGCCGCCTCCACCGCTGATCTGCCACTCGACCTCCATGCCCTCGAGCAGGGCGCCCTGGCCGTCGGTGACCTCCACGGCGATCCGATCGAGCAGGGTGTCGCCGGCGATGCCCTTCTGGTCGTCCCCCGCCACGGCGGTGACCCGGGCCCTCGGGAAGGCGGTCGTCGTGGACTGGAACTGCACGCTGTCGCGGAGCGAGGCGACGGTGGCCCCCACCACCTGGGTAGTGTTGGCCACGTTCGGGAGATTGGGGCTGACCGAAGCCTCGCCGTTCTCGTCGCTGGCGACGACGCTGGCGTCCAGCGACCCGCCGCCGGAGACGACGAAGAACTCGACGTCGACGTCCGGGACGCCGCCCCCCGCGTCGTCGACGACCTTGACCACGTACGGGTTCTCCGGCGAGGTGCCCGGGACCCCGGACTGCTGGTCCCCGCTCACCCTGAGCACGTCGGCCGCCCCCGAGAGGGTGGCCGTCACGTCGGCCGTGAAGGTGGCCGTCGCGGTCGTCGTGGCCGGCGACGCCTCCACGGTCATGCTCGCGCCCTCCAGGTTCGGGAGGGTGGCGGTGACCGAGGCGCGGCCCTGGTCGTCGGTGAGGGTCTCGTTCGCCGACAGGCTGCCGCCCTCGCCCGAGGTGATCGACCACTCCACGGTGACGTCCGACAGGGCGTTGCCCTCGCTGTCGGTGATCTCGACCCCGAGCGGCTCCGGCAGCTCGGTGCCGCCCCGGGCCGACTGGCCTCCGCCGGAGACGGCGGCGATGTTCGCCGGCCGGCCGACGGTGCTGGCCTCGAAGATGGCGGTGTCGCGCAGCGACGCCACCGTGGCGCCGATACGCTGGGTGACGCTGTTCTCCTCGGGCAGGGTGGCCGCGACCGCGGCTCGCCCCTCTTCGTCGGTGGTGACGGTGCTGGCGTCCAGCGAGCCCCCGCCCTCGGCGATGAAGAAGCGGACCTCGATGTCGGCCACCCCTCCCCCGGCGTCGTTCATGACCCTGGCCACCATCGGCTGGGACAGCTGCGCCCGGGGCTCGCCGACCTGACCGTCCCCGCTCGTCTTCTGGATGTCGGTCGCCCCGGACGCGGTCCGGGTGACGGTCGCCGTGAAGGTGGTGCTGGCGGAGACGTCGACCGGGGACGCCTCCACGGTCATCTGGGCGTCCTCGAGGTTCGGGAGCGTGGCGGTCACCGAGGTGCGGCCCTGGTCGTCGGTGGTGGTCGCCGAGGTGGAGAGGCTCCCGCCGTGGTCCGAGGTGACCCTCCAGGCGACGGGGACGTCGGCCACCGGCACCCCCTCGGCATCGGTGACCTCGACCGCGAGGGGAGATCCGAGCTCCGAGCCGCCGACGCCGGCCTGCCCGTTACCGGCGAACGGGGTGATGTTGAGCGAGCGTACGCCCGCGATCTGCGACGAATCCCCGCAGCCGTGCAGGAGCACGCTCCCACCCAGGAGGAGAAGGACGACCGCACCGAGCTTTTTCTTCATGGAGCCCTCCAGTTGTGTTCCACAGGGCGGGCACCGGAACCGGTCGGCTCCCCCCGGCTATCTCCGCGGCTTCGCGGGCCTCTCGCTTCAGCTTTCGCCCTGCTGATCCAACCCAATATGCACTTTTTCGCCGTCAATATAAAGAAATGGCGGCCCTGGACCCTCCATCGGCCCGGCCACTGCCGGCCCCGCGGCACGGGACGAACACATCCCGAAGATGTCACACCCTGGCGCCCGACGCACCCCCGTGCACCGCGTCCGCCAGGTCGGACGCCAGGGCCAGGAAGGCCTCCTCGCTCTCGCCCAGGGCGCTGATCAGCGCCGAGCCGACCACCACGCCGTCGGCCACGGCGGCCACCTCGGCGGCCTGCCCGGGCGTGGAGACCCCGAAGCCGACGGCCACCGGCAGCTCCACCTTCTCCCGGAGCGCGGCCACCGCCTCGCCCAGCCCCTCGGCCAGCTCGGCCCGCTCGCCGGTGACGCCCGTCCGCGAGATGTAGTAGAGGAAGCCCGAGGCGTCGCCGGCGATGTGGGCCAGCCGCTCGTCCGGGGTGGTGGGCGCCACCAACCGGATCAGGTCCGGCCCCGCCCCCGCCAGCCGCCGCTCCAGCTCCAGGTCGGTCCCCACCGGCAGGTCGGTGACCAGCAGGCCCTGCGCTCCGGCCGCGGCCGCCCGCTCCGCGAACCGCTCCACGCCCATCCGGAGGATGGGGTTGAGGTAGCTGAACAGCACCACAGGCGGGAGGTCGTCGGCCTCTTCCTCCAGCAGCTCCAGGGCGGCCTCCAGGCTGGCGCCCCGCTCCAGGGCCGCCCAGCTCGCCCGCTGGATGGTGGGCCCGTCGGCCAGCGGGTCGCTGAAGGGGACGCCCAGCTCGATCACGTCGGCGCCGGCGTCGGCCAGGCCCCGGAGCAGGCGCGGCGTGGCGTCGAGGGACGGGTAGCCGAGGGTGAGGTAGGGGACGAAGGCCGTCCGCCCCTCCTCCCGCCAGCGGGCGAAGGCGCGGTCCAGGACGCTGCCGGCGCCCTCCCCGGCGCCGCCGCCGGCCTCAGCCGTCATCGCCGCCCTCCCCCGTCAGCCGGGCCACCTCGGCCACGTCCTTGTCGCCCCGGCCGCTGAGGCACACCAGCACGTCGCGGCCCTCCCAGCGGTCGGCCTCCATGGCCAGCCGCGCCACCGCGTGCGCGCTCTCCAGCGCCGGCAGGATCCCCTCCCGCCGGGAGACCAGCTCGAAGGCTGCCAGGGCGGCGTCGTCCTCCACGGCCTCGTAGCGGACCCGCCCCTCGTCCTTCAGGCGAGCGTGCTCGGGCCCCACGCCGGGGTAGTCCAGCCCGGCCGAGACCGAGTGGGCGGGGGTCACCTGGCCGGCCTCGTCCTGGAGGAGATAGCTGAGCGAGCCGTGCAGGACGCCCGGCGAGCCCGCGGCCAGCGAGGCGGCGTGGCGGCCGGTCTCCAGCCCCTCGCCGGCCGCCTCCACCCCCACCAGCTCGACGTCGTCCTCCAGGAAGGCGGTGAAGATCCCGATGGCGTTGGAGCCGCCGCCCACGCAGGCGAAGACGGCGTCGGGGGCGACGCCCCGCTCGATCATCTGGCGGCGGGCCTCGTCGCCGATCACCCGCTGGAGGTCCCGGACGATGCGCGGGTAGGGAGCGGGCCCCACCACCGAGCCGATGATGTAGTGGGTGTCGCGGACGTTCTCGACCCAGTCGCGGATGGCCTCGTTGGTGGCGTCCTTGAGCGTCCCGCGGCCGCTGGAGACGGGCTCGACCTCGGCGCCCAGCAGGCGCATCCGCTCCACGTTGAGCGCCTGGCGGCGCATGTCCTCCTCGCCCATGTAGACCACGCACTCCTGGCCCAGCAGGGCGCAGGCGGTGGCGGTGGCCACGCCGTGCTGGCCGGCGCCGGTCTCGGCGATGACCCGGCCCTTCCCCATCCGCCGGGCCAGCAGGGCCTGGCCCAGGGTGTTGTTGATCTTGTGGGCCCCGGTGTGGTTCAGGTCCTCCCGCTTGAGCCACACCCGGACGCCGCCCAGCGCCTCGCCCAGCCGGTCGGCCCGGTAGAGGGGGCTGGGGCGGCCCACGTAGTCGGCCAGGAGGGTCTCGAGCTCGGCCCGGAAGTCCCGGTCCTCCCGGGCTTCGGCCCAGGCCGCCTCCAGCTCGTCCAGGGCCGGCATCAGGGTCTCGGGGACGTAGCGGCCCCCGTACCGCCCGAAGCGGCCGTCCTCGGCGCCCTCCGCGGCCCGCGCCCGGTCCCCGGCGGCCGCCGCCTCGCCGTCGCTCATCGCGCCCCTCCCCTCTCCGCGTCCGATCCGCCGCTCCCGTCGCCGCCGCGCCCCTCGTCGCCGTGCCCCGCGTCCGCCGGGCCGGCCGCCGCCTGGGCCGCCCGGACGAACGCCCGGATCCGCCCCGGGTCCTTGCGGCCGGGGGACGACTCGACGCCGCTGGAGACGTCCACCACGTCGGGCCGCACGCTCCGCACCGCCGCGGCCACGTTCTCCGGGTCCAGCCCCCCCGCCAGCACGATCCGGAGGCCGGCGGGGCGGGCGTCGTCGGCCAGCCACTCGTGCGGGAAGCCCGTGCCGGTGCCACCGGCGGCCTCCGGGGACCAGCCCTCCACCAGCAGGGCGTCGGCGTGGGCGGCGTAGAGGTCCACCAGCCGCTCCAGCTCCTCCCGGCTCCGGGGCCGGAGCGCCTTCCAGACCTCGGTCCCCTCCGACCGCAGCGAGGCGCAGGCCGCCGGGTCCTCCTCTCCGTGGAGCTGGACGGCGGCCAGGCCGATGCGGTCGGCCAGCCGGGCCACCTCCGGGGCCGCCCGGTCCACGAAGACGCCCACGGGCCGGAGCCCGGCCGCCCGGGCCGCCCCGGCCAGGTCGGCCGCCTCCTCCGGGGCCAGGCGCCGGGGGCTCTCGGCCAGCACCAGGCCGGCGTAGTCGGCCCCGGCCTCCGCGGCGGCCTCCACGTCGGCCCGACGTCCCAGGCCGCAGATCTTCACCCGGAGCCCGGTCTCCCCGGTGTCGGCGGCCCTCTCCGCGCCGTCCGCGGAGCCCGCCCCGCCGCTCACGTCCGGGCCTCCCGGTTCCGGGGCACGCCCGCCAGCTCGGCGACGGCGTCGGGCCCCGAGCGCATCAGCCAGCCGCCCACGAGCACCGCGTCGGCCCCGGCGGCGGCCATCCGGCGGACGTCGGCCTCCCCCCGGATGCCGCTCTCCGCCACCGCGGCCCGATCGGCCGGGATCCGGCCCACCAGCCGCTCCGAGCGCTCCAGGTCCACGGCGAAGCTGTCCAGGTCCCGGGCGTTCACCCCCACCACCCCGGCTCCCGCCTCCAGCGCGGTCTCCAGCTCGGCCTCGTCGTGGGCCTCCACCAGGGCGTCGAGGCCGGCCTCCTCCGCGGCGGCCACCAGCTCCGCCAGCCGCCCGGCCTCCAGGGCCCGGACGATGAGGAGGACGGCGTCGGCGCCCGCCCCCCGGGCCTCCAGCAGCTGCACGGGATCGAGGACGAAGTCCTTCCGGAGAACCGGCAGCCCGGAGGCCTCGCGGGCCGACGCCAGGTCGTCCAGCGAGCCGCCGAACCAGCGCTCGTCGGTCAGCACCGAGAGGGCGGCGGCCCCGCCGTCGGCATAGCCCCGGGCCACCTCGGCGGGGCCGGCGTCGGGGGCCAGGACCCCGGCCGAGGGCGCTCGCCGCTTGAACTCGGCCACCACGGCCACCTCGCCGCCCGCCCGGAGGGCCCCGGCGAAGTCGCGGGCCGGCGGCGCGTCGGCCGCGGCCGCCTCCAGCTCTGCCCGGCGGCCGCGGAGGCGCTCGACCTCCTCGCGCTTGGCCTCCAGGATCTCGTCCAGGATCACGTCGGGCTCCTCGGTGGTGTCGCGGCGCGGGGCGGAGGACCCCCGCCGGGGTCCGGACTCCGGTACTCCCCCGCCCCGCGCGGGTTCGCGGCAGGGGCCAA
>CAYVFM010000079.1:0-6660 GCA_964450995.1 uncultured Gemmatimonadota bacterium
GCGGGCCCCGGGGAGGCCCCGGCCGCCGGGAGCGCCGAGGACGCCGCGGCCCGGGCCACCGGCCGCTCGCTGCCGGTGATGGGACAGGGCTCGGGGGCTTCCGGCGACGGGGGCGGGGCCGGGGAGGAGGACGGCCCGCGGCCCACCGCCCGGGACCGGGAGGCGAGCTCCCGGCACCCGAGCGACGCGCCCCCCATGGAGGGCGTCGGCTACGTGGTGGCCGTCAGCTCGGGGAAGGGCGGGGTGGGCAAGTCCACCGTCGCCACGAACCTGGCGGCCGCCTGGGCCGACGAGGGCCACGCGGTGGGGCTGATGGACGCCGACGTCTACGGCCCCGACATCCCGACGATGTTCGGGGTCCACGAGCGGCCCCGGATGGCCGACGACGAGGTGGTCCCGCTGGAGGCCCACGGCGTCAAGCTGATGAGCCTGGGCTTCATCGTCGAGGAGGACACCCCCGCCATCTGGCGAGGCCCCATCATCCAGGGGATCGTCCGGCAGTTCCTCGAACAGGTGCGCTGGGGGGAGCTGGACTACCTGGTGGTGGACCTCCCCCCCGGCACCGGCGACGCCCAGCTCTCCCTGGCCCAGCTCGTCCGTCTGGACGGCGGCGTCTTCGTCACCACCCCCCAGGACGTCGCCGTCGGGGGCGTGCTGAAGGGCGTGAAGATGTTCGAGCGGCTGGACATCCCGGTGACGGGGCTGGTGGAGAACATGCGGGGCTTCGTCTGTCCGGACTGCGGCAGCCGCCACGAGATCTTCGGCGCCGGCGGCGGGGAGCGGCTGGCGGCGTCCCTGGAGCTGCCCTTCCTCGGCGCCGTCCCCCTGGGGACCGCCGTCCGGGAGGAGGGTGACCGCGGCCTGCCCACCGTCCTCGGCCGGCCGGAGTCCCCCGAGGCCGAGGCCCTCCGAGCCGTGGCGGCGGCCGCCCGCCGGGAGATCGAGGCGCGCCGGTCCGGCGCCGAGGAGGCCGCCTCCGGCGCCGGGGTGGAGCCCGCCGCGCCCGACGAGCGCTGAAGCCCTCGCTCCCCGGGGTCGATCCCACCTCGGGGTCGGTCCGCTCGGCCGTCCTCCGGCTGGCGGGCCCCGCGGTGGCCCAGGCCCTCCTGCAGACCCTCTTCAACATCACCGACACCTTCTGGGTGGGGCGGGGGCTGGGCCCGAGCGCGCTGGCGGGCGTCTCCACCGGCGGCTTCGCCGTCTGGATGGTGCTCGCGCTGGCCCAGCTCTCCTCCACCGGGCTCACCGCGGTGGCCAGCCGGCGCCACGGCGAGCGCCAGGGGGAGCGGGCGGCCGGGGCGGCCTACGACGCGCTCCTCCTGTCGCTGGGGCTGGCGCTGGCCGTGGGAGCGGCCGGCCTCGCGGGCCTCTCCCCGCTGTTCGAGCTGATGCAGACGCCCCAGGACGTCACCGTGGAGGGGGCGGGCTACCTGTCCGTCTACCTGGCCGGCCTCCCCGTCGTGTTCGTCTACTTCGTGATGGACGCCGCCTTCCGGGCCTCGGGCGACACGAGGACCCCTTTCTGGCTGCTGGCGCTGTCGGTGGTGCTGAACCTGGGCCTCGATCCGGCCCTCATCCTGGGCTGGGGGCCGTTCCCGCACATGGGCGTCCGGGGGGCGGCGCTGGCCACCCTGCTGACCCGTGGCGCGGGCTGCGCGCTGGGCTTCTGGATCCTGGTCCGGCGCGGCCTGGTGCGGCGGGGCAGGCCGGACGGCGGACGGCTGGCCTCGCTCGTCCGGATCGGATCGCCGGTGGCGGCGAGCGGGGCGGTGTTCTCGTTCGTCTACGTCCTCCTCACCCGCTTCACCAGCCAGTTCGGCACCTCGGCCCTGGCGGCGCTGGGCGTGGGTCACCGGGTGGAGTCGATGAGCTACATGACCTGCGTGGGCTTCGGGGTGGCCGCCGCCACGGCCGTGGGGCAGAACCTCGGGGCCGACGCGCCGGAGCGGGCCGAGCGGTCCGGGCGGGCGGCCACCCTCTTCTGTGCCGTGGTGACGGGGCTCGTCGGGGCGGCCTTCCTCCTCTGGCCCGAGGCGATCATCTCGGTCTTCACCGGCGACCCCGCGGTGGTGCGGGACGGGGTCTCCTACCTCCGCATCGTGGCGGCCGCCCAGGTCTTCATGGCCCTCCACCTGGTGCTGGAGAGCGCCATGAGCGGGGCCGGCCACACCCTGGTGCCGATGGCGGCCTCCATGACCTTCACCCTGGCCCGGCTCCCGCTGGCGGCGGGCCTCTCGGGCGTCATGGGGCTGGCCGGGATCTGGTGGACGATCAGCGGCACCACGGTGGCGCGGGGCGTGGCGATGGCGTGGATCTGGCGACGGGGCGGCTGGCGGGAGCGCCAGGTCTGACGCGACGGAGAGGGAGGCCGAGATGAGCATCGTCACCCTGACCACCGACTTCGGGACCCGCGACGGCTACGTGGGCGAGATGAAGGGCGTGATCGCCACCCGGGCGCCCGGCGCCCGGCTCGTGGACGTGACCCACGCCGTGGCGGCGGGCGACGTGCGCGCCGGCGCCTGGGTCCTCGGGCGGATCTGGTCGCGGTTTCCCGAGGAGACGGTCCACCTGGCGGTGGTGGACCCCGGGGTGGGCGGGGACCGCCGCGCGGTGGCCGTCCGGGCCGACGGGCGCTGGCTGGTGGCGCCGGACAACGGCCTGCTGAGCCGGGCGGTCCCCGGCGACGGGGTGGAGGCGGTCCGGCGTCTGGACCCGGATCGGGTGGCCCTCTCGCCCCTCTCCGACACTTTCCACGGCCGGGACCTCTTCGCCCCGGCCGCCGCCCGGCTGGCCGCCGGCGCGGCGCCCGACGCCCTGGGCCCTGCGCTGGATCCCGCGGAGCTGGTCCGGCTCGAGCCGCCGGAGCCCCGCCGGGAGGAAGGCTGGCTCGTGGGGCGCGTCCGCCACGTGGACCGCTTCGGCAACCTGATCACCGATTTGCCGTCGGAGGCCCTCCCGGAGGACCCGGTCGTGGAGATCGGGGATCACACGATGAGGGGCCTGTCGCGGGCGTTCGCCGCGGTGGCGCCGGGCGAGCCGGTCCTGATCCGGGGCTCGGGGGGGACGCTGGAGGTGTGCGTCCGGGACGGCCGCGCCTCGGAGGTGCTGGGCCAGGGGCGGGACGCCCGGGTCCGGGTCCGTCCCGTCGGGGATTCGGGGGAGGACGGCTGAGGGCGCCTGCCGGGGCCTACTCGACGACCTCCACCTCCACGTTGCCGAAGGCGGCGTCGACGGTGAGGTCCAGCCGGTGCTCGGCGCTCTCCCAGTCCGGGGTCCGGTAGCTGCCGTCGTCCGCCTTCCGGAGGCCGAGCCCCGAGAAGGACGTCAGCAGGCCCCGCTTGTGGATCCGCACGCCGAGGTCGTCGGGGATCCGGAGGGTCAGCGAGCCCAGCCCCATCTTGATCCGCGCCTCCGCGTCCCGGCTCCACCGCCCGGTGAAGTCCAGCGTGGCCTCGCCCACGGCCCCCTCGACGACGATGGTCGCCGCCCCGGCGTTGCCCAGCTTCCGGGCCTCGAGGCTCGCCGCGCCGAGCCGGATCTCCAGCCGCTCCATGGCCGCGGGGTTCGGCTCGTCGAAGCTGATCTCGGTCTCGCTGGCCCCGGTCTCCACGGCGACCCGGCTCAGGGGCAGCCCGCCCAGCCGCAACGTGCTCTCGGTCGCCCCGGCCCGGACGTCGAGCGCGGTGGGGACCTCCCGGCTCAGCCCCACCGCGAGCTGGCCCTCGCTCCCGCCGGCGCCCTCCAGGTCGTCCAGGTCCAGGTCGTCCAGGTCGCTCCAGTCCAGGTCGAGCCCCTCGCCGTTCCCGCCCCGGACGCCGAGCCGCACGCGGGCCGTGCCGTCCACCCGCTCGTAGGACTTCAGCGGCTCGAAGCGGCCGGCGAGGTAATGGAGCCGGGCCTGGTACAGGAGGCCGGGCTCGGCGGGCTCGACGGTGAGCAGGCCGGCGCCGTAGCGGACCTCCATCTCCACGGCCTCTTCGCCGGACGCCTGCCGGGCGGTGGTCATGCGGAGCTCCTCCTGCGCCCCGGCCGGGGCCGCGGCGAGCAGGAGGCCGAGCAGGACGGCGGCAGTCGATCGGGCGGTGTCGGGCACGGCGATTCTCCTCGCGTTCACGGGTTCAGGACGTCTCCCCGGCGCCGCCGCCCGCACCGGCGCCCGTCGGCCGGCCGCCGGGCCCGGGCGACGGCCGGGCGTAGTCGCGGCGCTGGCCGCCGCGGGAGAGGAGGACCGCGCCGAGCCCCACGGAGGCCGCGAGCCAGGCGATCACCCAGCCCACGAAGAGCAGCATTCCCCGCAGGAAGCCCAGCCACCCGCCGAACAGGTGGAGGGCCTCGGCCAGGGCGAAGGGCAGCAGCAGGGCCGCCAGGCCGCTGAGGACGTAGTAGTAGGAGTTCGACCGGCGCAGCCGCTCCATCCACTCGTACCGGTAGCGCTGGCGGGCCAGCGCCTCGCCGGCGCCGTGGGCCACGGCCAGGTAGCCCCCGACGACGGCGAGCAGGGTGGCGATCAGGTAGAAGGGGATCACCAGCCACGTCACCACCGCCACCACGAGGATGAAGAGCACCGGGCCGAAGAGGATCTGGCCGGCCAGGCCCACCCCGAACGCCCGCCCGAAGCTGTGCCGCGCGGTGTCGGCCACCACCTCGAGCTGGGGCCGGACGAAGTAGACCGCCAGCGCCCCGCCGAGGCCCAGGAGCAGGAGGGTCCCGACGACGCCGAGCACGCCGCCCACGGCGTCGCCCACGTTGTCCGCGGCCCGGGCGAAGAAGCCGGGGCGGTGACGCTCGCGGGCATCCTCCATCGACCGGCGGACCTCCTCCCGGATCCGGTCCTCCACCTCGGAGCCGGGCGTCGCCGGGGCCTCGGCCCCCGGCGCGACGGGCTCCACCGAGAGGAACTCGCCGGCCACCCGTCCGCCCTCGCGGCGGACCTCGCCCCCCACCTGGAGGACGTCGCCGTCCACCCGGGCGCGGGGCTCGAGGATCAGCGTGCCGTCGAGGACGAGCACGTGGCCCCGGACCTGGCCGCCGAGCCGGAGCTCCCCGTCCAGGAGGGCCAGGTTCCCGTCGACGGTGCGGTCCGAGGGCAGGGCGTAGTCGTCGTGCACCACCAGGGCCAGGTCCTCGGCCGCGCCGCGGGCGTCCTCGCCCAGCCGGCCGAGGGAGGCGCGGAGCCGCCCGAGCTGGTCCAGCAGCGACTCCACCGAGAGCCGGCCCGGGGCGATGGCGAGCTGGTCCCCGCCGGCGGTCATCGAGACCGCCTCGCCGGTGTCGGTCCCGGCCTCCGCCGCGTCGTCGACCCCGTCCCCCAGGATGCGGTCCAGCGCCGAGCGCAGGGCCTCCGCCGTGGCGTCGGGCGCCCCTCCGGCCGGGGGCTCCCAGCTCCGCAGGCGGGAGGCGTCGAGCTGGAAGCCCGCGCCGCCCGCCAGCCCCTCGGCCAGCAGGTCGCGCCAGGCCCGGGCCAGCTCGCCGCCGGGCTCGTAGCTCCCCACGGCCTCGCCGTCCACCGTGACGGTGCCGTCGGCGAAGCGGACCGTGTGCCGGTCCCCGTCGGCCGTCTGGAGCTGCAGCTCGGCCACGTCGGACGAGACCGTCATGGACGAGCCGACGATCCCGGCCTCCTGGGCGGCCAGCCCGGGGACCGTCGGCGCCAGCAGCGCCAGGACGGTCACGGCCAGGGCGACCGACAGCGCCAGCGTCCGGGCGGGCTTCGTGGTGCGGCTCCGGGTGTCTCGCATGGTCATCCGTCCCTCGGAGTTCATCTTGGGCTCCTCAGCTTCCGGCGGCGCCCAGGCGCGGCGGCGAGGCGTCCATCAGCCTCGCCATCACCACGCCGGCCGTGGCTGCGCAGGCCGAGAGGACGGCCATCGCGGCCAGGCCCTCCACGGGGTCCACCGATCCGACCAGGGCCCGGATCGTGTCCGCGAGCCCGGACGTCCACAGCAGGCGTCCGGCGGCCACCACCAGGGTCCAGAACAGGGTCGAGACGCGCTCCAGGGCGAAGGAGGCCAGCCCGCCCGGCGTCAGCTCGGGCCGGGCCGCCACCCACCAGGTCAGGCCGCCGACGGAGGCGCCGGCCCCCGCCAGCAGCACGGCCAGCACGACCCAGCGGTCCACCAGCGCGGCCCAGACCCTCCGGTACCACGGGGCGGGCAGCTCGACGCGGGCCATCACGGCCCGGGCGAAGCCGGGCGAGGGCGCGAGCTCCGGGAGCCCGGCCAGCGCCTCGTCCACCGCCTCCAGGCGCCGCAGCTCGTGCCGGCAGCGCTCGCACGAATCCAGGTGCCGCCGGTGCTCCGGCGGCGGCCCGTCGCCCTCGACCCGCAGGCGCGGGACGAAGGCCTCGAGCTGCTCCTGGTCCATGTGTCCGCGCTCCACGTCACTCTCCGTCATGGGGGATTCTCCCTTCTCGGCCCTCCCTACGGGGCCCGCTCGGGGCAGGTTTCAGCGCCCGTCACGGCTCCCTGAGGTGGGACAGCGTCTCCTGCAGCTCGTTGCGGGCGCGGTGGATGTAGGTCTTCACCGTGCCCAGCGGAACGTCCATGATCTCCGAGATCTCGCGGTAGGAGTGGCCCTGCACGTGCCGCAGCAGGACCGCCTCCCGGTAGTCGGGCCGGAGCTGGCCGATGGCCGCCTCGATCTCCTCGCCCAGCGCCTCGG
>CAYVFM010000080.1:0-6659 GCA_964450995.1 uncultured Gemmatimonadota bacterium
AGGAAGCGGGCCCCCTCGTTCGTGTAGCCGATGAGGGCCACGAAGACGTCGTTCACCACGGCGAAGAAGCCCCGGCCCCAGTCCGTCTTCAGCACCAGGAGGGCGAAGACGAGCTGGACGCTCAGCCCCTTCGCCACCAGCCCCCAGTCGATGCTCTTCCGGCGGGCCGAGAAGAGCCACAGGGCCCCCACCAGCACCGAGAGGCTCAGCATCCCCCGGAGCAGCCGGACCCAGAAAGGCTCCTGGATGCCGTCCCCGCCCCCTTCGCCGTCGGGGTCGTCGGGCTGGTAGCCGATCCCCTGGGGGGCGGAGGCCCCGGCGTCCGCCTCCGGCGCGGCGGCCGGCGTGGCGACGGCCGCGAACGCCCCCGCCGCGGTCCCGGCCGACGAGGAGGCGGCGACGGCCGTGCCGGCGTCGGGAGCCGCCCCGGCGCCGGCGGGAGCGCCCAGCAGGAGGGCCGCCGCCAGCAGGAGCGCCGGCGCCGGCGAGCGGAGGGCCCTCACTCGCCGTACGGGACCCAGATGTTCTTGACCTGCGTCGCCTCGCGCAGGAACTCCTCGCCGGCGCCCCGCTCCGGGTCCGACCAGTCGCGCTCCAGGCCGTGGTCGACCCAGGTCCGCTTCAGGTTGCCGGTGGAGAGCCGCTCCACGCGCTCGCTGCCCTCGGCCGAGCCGAAGTACCACATCCCGTCCACGTCGTCGTGGGCGGCCAGCACCTCGGCCAGCTCCTCCCGGATCCCGGTCACGACGTTCAGCACGCCGCCGGGCACGTCCGAGGTGTCCAGCACCTGGTAGAAGTCGGTGGCCGAGAGGGGCCAGCGCTGGGAGGGGACGGCCACGACGCGGTTGCCCATGGCCACCGGGGGCACGGCGGTGGAGACGAAGCCCAGCAGGGGACGCCGGGTCGGGCAGACCACGGCCATGATCCCGATGGGCTCGGGGATGGCGAAGGTGACGTTCCGGAAGGGCGTCCGGTGGACGTCCCCGTCGAACTTGTCGGCCCAGGCGGCCCAGTCGAAGAGCCGCTCCACCGACAGCTCCACCTCGCGGTCCGCCGCCTCCGGATCCGCGCCGGTCATCTCGACGATCCGGGCGGCGAACTCCTCCGCCCGGGCGTCCAGGTTCTCGGCGACGTAGTAGAGGATCTGCGCCCGGTTGTGCTCGCTGGCGCGCTCCCAGGACGCCGCCTCCCGGGCGGCCTCCACGGCGTTGCGGACGTCCTTCCGGTTGCCGCGGCCGACCTCGCCCACCCGGCGCCCGTCCGGATCCAGCACCGGCAGGACGTACTCGGCGTCGGGCCGGTCCTGGCGGCCGCCCACGTACATCTTGGGCGTCCGGTCCACCTCCGGACCGTCGGCGGCCCCCGCCTCCACGCCGGCGCCCTCGTCCGGCACCGGCGGGTCGGCGTCCTCCGGGTCCTTCGGCGCCCGCTCCCCGTGCCAGTCGGGGCGGACGTACTCCCACAGCCCCTCGCGTCCCCCCTCCCGGCCGAAGCCGCTCTCGCGGTAGCCGCCGAAGCCCGAGGCCGCGTCGAAGAGGTTCGTGCAGTTGACCCAGACCGTCCCCGCCTTGATGCGGGGGGCCACGTGGAGGGCCTGGTTGACGTTCTCCGACCAGACGCTGGCCGCCAGGCCGTAGCGGGTGTTGTTGGCCAGCTCCACGGCCTCGTCCGGGGTCCGGAAGCTCATCATCACCACCACCGGCCCGAAGATCTCCTCCCGGGCGATCGTGGCTGCCGGCGAGACGTTCGTGCAGAGGGTGGGCGGGTAGAACCAGCCCTCCCGGGGCGCGCCCCAGGAGGGCTGCCAGATCTCGGCGCCCTCGCTCCGGCCCTGCTCCACCAGGTCGTTGATCCGGTCGAGCTGGACCGGCGCCACGATGGCCCCGACGTCGACGCCCTTGTCCAGGGGGTCGCCCATCCGGAGCGTCTCCATCCGCTCGCGGAGCTTCTCCTCCAGCCGCTCCTCGACGCTCTCCTGGACCAGGATGCGGGAGCCGGCACAGCAGACCTCGCCCTGGTTGAACCAGATCGCGTCCACCACGCCCTCGACCACGCTGTCCAGGTCGGCGTCGTCGAAGACCACGAAGGGCGACTTGCCGCCCAGCTCCAGCGACAGCTCCTTCCCGCTGCCGGCGGTGGCCTCCCGGATCTCCCGCCCCACGGCGGTGGAGCCGGTGAAGGCCACCTTGTCCACGTCGGGGTGGCCCACCACGGCCTGGCCGGTGCGGCCGTCGCCGGTGACCACGTTGAGCACCCCCGGCGGGAGGCCGGCCTGCTGGCACAGCTCGCAGAAGAGCAGCGCCGTGAGCGGGGTGTGCTCGGCGGGCTTCAGCACCACCGTGTTCCCCGTGGCCAGCGCCGGCGCCACCTTCCAGGCCAGCATCAGCATCGGGAAGTTCCAGGGGATCACCTGGCCGACCACCCCCAGCGACTCGTGGCCCGGCAGCTCGCGCTCCATGAGCTGGGCCCAGCCGGCGTGGTGGTAGAAGTGGCGGGCCACCAGGGGGATGTCGATGTCCCGGGACTCCCGGATGGGCTTCCCGTTGTCCATCGTCTCCAGGACCGAGAAGAGCCGGCCGTTCTTCTTGATCTTGCGGGCGATCGCGTACAGGAAGCGCGCCCGCTCGTGGCCGGGGCGCCCGCTCCAGCCGGGGTAGGCCTCGCGGGCGGCCCGCACGGCGGCGTCGACGTCCTCCTCGCTCCCCTGCGCCACGGTGGCCAGGGGCTCGCCGTCGGCGGGGCCGGGCGTCTCGAACGTCTCGCCCCCGGCGGGCTCCCTCCACTCGCCGCCGATGAAGTGGCCGAACCGGCGCTCCCGGGCCTCCAGCCAGGCGCGGGCGCGCTCGGCCGACTCGGGGGCCGGCCCGTATTCCATCGTCTCGAAGAGGTCCGCGATCTTCGGCATCGGTGGGCTCCCGGCCGGGTCAGGCCATCGGGTGACGGTGGAAGGCCGAGTAGCGGCCCGTGGCGTGGTGCTCGAGCTGGCGCTCGATGTCGGCGAGCAGGGAGCTGGCCCCGAAGCGGAAGAGCCGCCGGTCCAGCCACGGGTCCCCCAGCTCGTCCTTGATCAGGTACAGCCACCGGAGGGCCTCCTTGGCCGTCCGGATGCCGCCGGCGGCCTTGAAGCCGACCCGGTGGCCGGTCCGCTCGCGATAGGTCCGGATCGCCCGGGTCATTACCAGGCCCACCGGGAGGGTGGCGTTCACCGCCTCCTTGCCGGTGGAGGTCTTGATGAAGTCGGCCCCGGCCATCATCGCCACGTGGCTGGCCCGGGCCACGTTCCGGAGGGTGCCCAGCTCGCCGGTGGCCAGGATCACCTTCAGGTGCGCGTCCCCGGCCGCCTCCCGGAAGGCCCGGACCTCCTCGTAGAGCCGCTCCCACTCGCCCCGGAGCACGCGGCTCCGGGTGATGACGATGTCGATCTCCTCGGCCCCGGCCTCCACGCACCGCTCGATCTCCTCGAGCCGCTGGGGGAAGGGGCCCAGGCCGGAGGGGAAGCCCGCGGCCACGGCGGCCACCGGGATCCCCGACCCCTCCAGGGCCTCCCGGGCCACCGGCACCAGGGAGCCGTGGACGCAGACGGCGCCCACCCGGAGGTCCAGGCCCCCGACCCCCAGCGAGCGGAGCAGGTCGGGCCGGACGGGGCTGCGGGCCTTGGCGCAGAGGCGCCGGACCCGGCCGGGGGTGTCATCGCCCTCGAGCGTGGTCAGGTCCAGGAAGCCGACGGCCCGGAGGAGCCAGGCGGCCTGCCAGGCCCGCTTGACCGAGCGGCGCCGGCCCAGCGTGGCGGCCCGGCGCTCGATGGCGCTCCGGTTCGCCTGCACCGCGCGGACGGCCTCCAGATCGAGCTCCGTCCCGGGGTTCCGGGGGAGCTGCTCGTCATCCGGGGGCGCCTCCCCGGCCGGACGGGCGCCGTCCGAGCCGGCGCGCGGGGGCGGAGCCGCCGCCCCGGCCTCGCGGCCCGGGCGTCCGTCGCCGTCCCTCTCCGTCGCCGTCTCGTCGCCGGTCGTGGTGTCCATGGGAAGGCACGAATATCGGCCGGGGGGAGGGCTGGGCGCAAACCGGGTCCGGCCGGCCCGCGCCTGCCCGTCAGCGCCCGCGGTGCCCGGCCGACCCCCTCCCCCGGCCCCGGCCGCCCGGTCGGCCGCCGCGGATCACCTCCACGTCGGGCCCGCCGCCCCCGCCGCGGCCCGGCGCGCCCAGCAGCCAGATCATGGCGGCGCCGGCGACGAAGCCCCCGACGTGGGCCCAGACCGCCACCCCGCCGCCGGAGCCGGCGCCCGCGCCCATGGCGCCCGAGAGGAACTGGAGGAAGGCCCAGTACCCCAGCATCACGTAGGCGGGCAGCGGGATCACCCGGATGAAGATGAAGAAGACGAACAGGGTGTCGACTCGCACGCGGGGATAGAGGACGATGTAGGCGCCCATCACCCCGCTGATGGCCCCGGAGGCCCCCACCGTGGGGACGGCGCTGGCCGAGGCCGAGGCGACGTGGGCCGCCGCGCCCAGCACGCCCGCCGCGAGGTAGAAGAGGAGGAACCCGCCGTGGCCCAGGGCGTCTTCGATGTTGTTCCCGAAGACCCACAGGAACCACATGTTCAGGATCAGGTGTCCCCAGTTCCCGTGCATGAACATCGAGCTGAGGACGGTGCTCCAGGTGGCCCCTCCCGCCCGGCAGCGGAACCCGCCGCGCTCGATGAGCGTCCCGTCCGCGATCGCCCCGGTGAGCTCGCCGGGGATCATCCCCCACCGGCACAGCGAGCCGTGGAAGGCCTCGCCCGCTCCCGCCCCCTGCAGGACCAGCCACGCCGCGACGTTGGCCCCGATGAGCGCGAACGTCAGCCAGGGGGTGATCTCGGTGGGGTTCTCGTCGCGGAGGGGAAACATGCCGGCAGGTTAGACCCCGCCCCCGGACCGCGCAACGCGGCCTTCCGGCCCCGTGGGAAGGGCTCCTGCCGATCTGACACGCGGACCCGAGGCGGATGCCAGAATGTCGCGAAAACCCCGGAGATACGGGGCTTATCGACCGGCACACGGCTTGCACCTTCGACCCCCACGCCGACGCTCCGCCGGGCCCGTCCCGGCCGGGCGTCGGCCAGACCGCCGGGGACGCCGGCGGCCGTCCCGCCGGCGGCTCGACGTCCCCGGCGCCACGAGCGAGAGAAAGACGAGCGCGGCGCGTCGCGCCGCGGCGACACGAGATCCGAAAGGCACCATGGGCAAGGTCATCGGCATCGATCTGGGCACGACGAACTCCTGCGTGGCCGTCATGGAGGGCGGCGACCCGGTGGTCATCCCGAACGCGGAGGGCAACCGGACCACCCCCTCGGTGGTGGCCTGGAACGACGACGGCGAGCGCCTCGTCGGCCAGGTGGCCAAGCGGCAGCAGGTCACCAACCCCGAGAACACGGTCCACTCCATCAAGCGGTTCATGGGCCGGAAGTGCTCGGAGGTCGAGGAGGAGCGCAGCCTCGTCTCCTACCGCACCGAGTGCGACGACGAGGACCGGCTCGTCGTGAAGATCCCGAACTCCGAGAAGGGCGAGCACCTGCCGCCCGAGATCTCGGCCATGGTGCTCCAGAAGATGAAGCAGACCGCCGAGGACTACCTCGGGCAGGAGGTCACCGGGGCGGTCATCACGGTGCCGGCCTACTTCAACGACGCGCAGCGGCAGGCCACCAAGGACGCCGGCAAGATCGCGGGGCTGGAGGTCAAGCGGATCATCAACGAGCCCACCGCCGCGTCCCTGGCCTACGGCCTGGACGACGAGTCCGAGCAGACCGTGGCCGTCTTCGACCTGGGCGGCGGCACCTACGACGTGTCGATCCTGGAGCTGGGCGACGGCGTCTTCGAGGTGAAGGCCACCCACGGCGACACCCACCTGGGCGGGGACGACTTCGACCAGCGGGTCATCGACTGGCTGGTGGACGAGTTCAGGAAGGACCAGGGCATCGACCTCTCGGAGGACCCGATGGCCCGGCAGCGGCTCCGCGAGGCCGCCGAGAAGGCCAAGTGCGAGCTGTCGTCCACCAAGAAGACCGACATCAACCTGCCCTTCATCACGGCCGACCAGTCCGGGCCGAAGCACCTGAACACGAGCCTCACCCGGGCGAAGTTCGAGCAGCTCGTGGACGACCTGGTCGAGAAGACGAAGCAGCCGATGCAGAAGGCCCTGGACGACGCCGGCTACCAGGCCTCCGACATCGACGAGGTCATCCTGGTGGGCGGCTCGACCCGGACCCCGAAGATCCAGGAGGTCGTCGAGGACTTCTTCGGCCAGGAGCCCAACAAGAGCGTCAACCCCGACGAGGTCGTGGCCATCGGCGCGGCCGTCCAGGGCGGCGTGCTGGCCGGCGAGGTCGAGGACGTCCTCCTGCTGGACGTGACCCCGCTGAGCCTCGGGATCGAGACGCTGGGCGGCGTGATGACCTCGCTGATCGAGCGCAACACCACGATCCCGACCTCCAAGAGCGAGATCTTCTCCACCGCCGAGGACAACCAGTCCACGGTGGACATCCACGTCCTGCAGGGCGAGCGGGAGATGGCCGAGGACAACAAGACCATCGGCCGCTTCCAGCTCACCGGCATCCCGCCGGCGCCGCGCGGGGTCCCGCAGATCGAGGTCGAGTTCGACATCGACGCGGACGGGATCCTCAACG
>CAYVFM010000081.1:0-6646 GCA_964450995.1 uncultured Gemmatimonadota bacterium
GACCAGGAAGCCGGCCACCACCCAGGCCGTCACCCAGACGAGCGACAGGGGGAGGCCCAGGATCCGGGGCCGGATGCCCGCGAAGAGCGGGTAGACCGGCCACACCAGGGCCACGAACGTGAGGGCGAAGAAGGCCGTGGCCGCCAGGTAGACCCGCCGCGGTCCGGGCGGCAGGTCCGACGGGACGAAGCGGGGGGAGCGCCTCACGGGGTCCGGCGGATGCGGTCGAAGGGCGGGATCCGCCGCGGCGGCCGGTCGGCGGGCCCCGGGCCGGGTCCGGTCGTCACTCGCCCGTCGAGGACCAGACCTCCACCCGGTCACCCCCCCGCGACTTGGCCCGGTAGAGCGCCTTGTCGGCCCGCGTCAGCAGCTCGGAGTCGTCCACCATCCCCGACTGCCACTCGGCCACGCCGGCGCTGATGGTCGGCGCCTCCCGCCCGTTCGGCGTGATCTCCTCGACGTCTTCCCGCACGCGCTCGGCGAAGACCCGTGCCCCCTCGGGGTCCTCCCCGGGCAGGACCGCCAGGAACTCCTCGCCCCCGTAGCGTCCCGTCAGGTTCTCCTCCCGCGTGTTCGCGCTCAGCACCTCGCCCACCCGGTAGAGGAACCGGTCTCCGGCCTTGTGGCCGTGGCGGTCGTTGTAGGCCTTGAAGTCGTCCAGGTCGAAGAAGACGACGCTGAGGAGCTGGCCCCGACGGGCGGCCGCGAGCTGCTTCTCCAGGAAGAAGTCCAGGGCCCGGCGGCTGGGCAGGAGGGTCAGCGGGTCCTCGTAGGCCATGCGCGTCGCCACCCGGCGCTCGTGGTGGAGCCGCTCGGAGATCCAGGCGGTGCCGATGGAGACCGCCGTGAGCAGGACCACCACGGTGCCGAAGAGCCACCAGTCCACGCTCCGCCCCATCAGCTCGACCACGACGACCTCCACGGTGGTGAACACGGCCATGGTGGCCACGGCGGCCAGCGCGGTGCCTTTCCAGCCCCGGTAGTAGGCCAGCAGGAAGACGGGGACGAGCGCCAGGATCCAGACGAAGCCCGAGTAATCGTCGATGTCCGCCGGCCACACGAAGCTGACCGTCCCGGCGGCCGCCAGGGCCCCGAGGCTGATCAGCAGGCCCCTGGGCGGGACCGTCTCGGGCTCCTCGCCGGGCAGCCTGGGTCGATCTCGGTCGAGCGTCCCGATCGGGTCCTCCTCGTGCGTCGGGTCAGATCCGGCGGGTCCGGTCGGGGGCGGTGGACCGGTCTTCCTCGCGGCGAGAAAATCCTCCGCGGCCCGGGTCCCGGCAACCCCGTGCGGCCGGGGGTCCCGGTCGGGTCGTCACTCGCCCGGCCGGAGGGACCGCGCCCGGAGGCTACGGGACCAGACCTCCTCTCCCTCCCGGTCGAACACCCTGATGGTCATCTCGCGGTCCGTGCGCGGGCCGGTGAACTCGAGGACCGCGAAATTCCGCTGCGTGACCAGCGTCCCGTCCTCGCGGCGGAAGTTCGGCTCCTGTCCTCCCTCCCGGTAGGCGCTGGAAGTCAGAGGCGAGACGGTGAGGTCGTGGAGGGGGTAGGTCCCCTCCCGCTCCAGGACCGTGAGCTCGGTCATGTGGCGGTCGCCCGTGAGGAAGACGACGCCCCGGATTCCCTCCTCCCGGATTCGGTCCAGCAGCTCCCGACGCTCGCCGGCGAAGCGGGCGTAGTTCTCCGAGCCCCGCACCGGGTTCAGCACCTGGCTCCCCACGGCGATGACCTTGAAGGGGGCCCGGCTGGAGGCCAGGGCGTCGACGAGCCACCGGATCTGCTCCTCCCCGAGCATCTGGCGGTCGCCGGTGGTGCGCCGGTTGGGCGAGCGCCACCACCGGTTGTCCAGCAGGAAGAAGCGGACGTCCGACCAGCGGAAGGTGCAGGCGGTGCCCTCCTCCAGGTCGGCGACGCCGTCCTCGCAGGGGTTGGCCCAGAAGAGCCGGAAGGCGTCCAGCGTCAGGTCCTTGTTCCAGAAGGAGCGGTCGGCGTTGTTCGGCCCGTAGTCGTGGTCGTCCCAGATCGCGTAGTGGTGCGTCGAGCCCAGCAGCGGCTGCAGCTCCTCGAGCTGGCGGGTGTGGCTGTAGCGGTGGAGGATGCCGGAGCGGCTGTTCCAGTCCGCTTCCCGGAGGTAGGTGTTGTCGCCCAGCCACAGCATCGCGTCGGGGCGCTTCTCGTGGATGGAGCGAAAGATGTCGTAGCCCCCGCCGTAGGGGTCGCCCGGACGGTCGAAGCGGGGCTCGTTCACGTAGGCGCAGCTCCCGAGGGCGATCCGGAAGGAGGGCGGGTCACGGCGCCACTGCCACAGCTCCTGGGACTGGAAGAGGAGCGGGTAGGGGCGATCGACGGTCTCGCCGTCGATCCGCAGGCGGTATCGGTAGGTCGTGCCCGGCTGGAGGCTGTCGGCGGCCAGCTCCGCCACGAAGGCGTCCTCGGCCCGGGTCCGGACGGTCCGGGTCCGGAAGCGGCGCTCCGGGGCCAGGGTGTCCCAGTAGACGAAGCTCACGTCGGCGGCCCGCCGGGTCTGCACCCAGAGCCCGACCTCGCGCATCGTCGAGTAGCCCACCATGGGGCCCGACCGCAGGGCCGAGTCGGCGGGGAGGGCGTCGGCCTCCGGGGCCCGGGCGTCCGACCGCGACGCCGGGGCCGCGTCCTGCGCGGCGGCGGGCAGCGTCGCGGCGAGGGCCAGGGCCGCGGCGAGGGCGGCGGTCCGGGCGGCGCGGAGCGATCGGAAGAGTCGGTCTCGATCCATGACTGGGTCCGGTGTCGTGTGGAGGGTGCGTTCGAGTCGGCGGCCGGTCAGGGGCTCGGCCGGCGCGGGTCCAGCGATTCCTTCTTCGCCCGGATCGCCTCGGCCGGGGAGAGGTCGGAGCGGAAGCCGGTGGCCGCCCGCTCCCAGGTGCCGTACGTGGGGTTGGGGAGCATGAACCAGTCCTGCCCGAAGCGGTCCTGGTGGCGCTCGACGAGTCGGCGGTAGGCCCCGGCGGAGGCCCGGGCCCCGGAGACGAAGTCGTTGAAGTCGTCGCCCAGGAGCAGGAGCACGCGGTGGTCCCGGGCCACGTGGGCCCGGCGGCTCGCCTTGTCGGAGCCCCATCCCTCCCGCTCGTCCTGCATCAGCAGGCGGTCGTCCCCGTCCGGGAGCGGGAAGCCCAGCCGCTGGAGGTTGTCCCGGGTGGCGGCCTCGAGACGGTGGTCGCGGTTGGTGACGTAGTAGACGGCCACCCCCCGCTCGGCCGCGGCCCGGGTGAAGGACAGCGCGCCCGGCACCGGCTCGGCGGCCTCCTCGCGGACCCACTCGTTCCAGGTCTCGGGGGAGAACTCCTCCCCGGAGAGGACGAGACGCGCCTGGTAGGGCGCGTTGTCCAGCACGGTTTCGTCGACGTCCAGGATCACCGCCGGGGGACGGCTCCGGTGACCTTCCGGCGGGTCCGTGAGCGCCGAGCGGGAGCTGTCCGCCAGCGCCCGCTCCAGCTCCTGTTCGGCGAGCCGGTAGGTCTGGAGCGCCGTCGCGCGGTAGCCCGCCGCGTTCTGGACCCAGACGGTGGCGTCCAGGGCGGGGACGGGGCCGGGAGCGTCGGGCGTCTCGGCGGGCGAACGGGCCGTGCAGGCCGCGGCC
The DNA here is from genome assembly GCA_964450995.1 of uncultured Gemmatimonadota bacterium. Lineage (GTDB taxonomy): Bacteria > Gemmatimonadota > Gemmatimonadetes > Palauibacterales > Palauibacteraceae > CAYVFM01. Next base: position 3,617 of record CAYVFM010000081.1, read on the forward strand.
AGGATCACGGCCGCCGCGGCCAGGGTTCTCGGGAGCGGGGAAAGGCGACGGAGCTGGGCCATCGGCACCTCGGGGTGGAGATCGCGTCGGCGGCGGGGAGCCCCCCGCCGGGCCGCGCCCGTCGGCGCGGACGGGGCCAAGATAGGTCCCGGCGCCGCCCGGTCCAACGCGGGCCGTCCGAGCTTGCCCGTTTTCCGGGTCCCCGCGTAGGGTAGCGTCGACGCTGGACGTCCGCCCGCGAGGGGCGGGCGCCGGCCCTCGCCCGACCACGGAGGCGGAGCACCGGTGGCCACCGACGGCGACTACCGACGGCTCTTCGAGCAGGCGCACGACGCCGTCTTCATCACCTCCCGGGAAGGCCGCGTGCAGGACGCCAACCCGGCGGCCGCCGAGATGTACGGGCTCGACCGAGAGGAGCTGATCGGCGCCCGGGCCCTGGACTTCTGGTGCGACCCGGCCGAGCGGGAGCGCTTCCAGCGGGAGGTCGAGGAGCGGGGCTCCGTCCGGGACTTCCGGGCCTGCCAGGAGCGGGCGGACGGGACCGACATGGAGGTCCTGATCAACGCGGTGGTCCGCCGGAACGGCGACGGGGAGGTGGTGGGCTACCAGGGCATCCTCCGGGACGTCACCAAGCGGGTCCGGGCCCGGGAAGCCCTGGAGACCTCCCGCGAGCGCTACCGCCGTCTCCTCCGCTCCGCCCCCATCGGCATCGCCGTCCACGTCGACGGGCACTTCCGCTACCTGAACCCCCGGGGCGCCGGCCTGCTGGGGGCCGACGAGCCCGACCAGCTGATGGGCGAGCCCATCATCGAGTTCGTCCACCCCGAGGACCGCGAGAGGACGGCCGAGCGCCTCCGGATCGTCCAGGAGGAGCGCGAGGCCGTGGAGCCGGTGGAGGTCCGGGTCGTCCAGATGGACGGCACCGTCGTCCACGTCGAGGTCCGGGGCATCCCCGTCGAGTACGAGGGCGAGCCCGCCGTCCAGACCCTGGCCCGGGACATGACCGAGGAGGTCCGCCTCCGGGCCCGGCTCCAGGACATGGCCTACTACGACAGCCTCACGGGGCTGGCGAACCGGCGCCTGCTCCGGGAGAAGGCCGACCAGGCCCTGCGCGAGGCGAAGCGGCAGGGCCGGCGCGTGGCGCTCCTCTTCCTGGACCTCCAGCGCTTCAAGGCCATCAACGACAGCTTCGGCCACGAGGCGGGCGATCGCGCCCTGGTGGAGGTGGCCAGCCGCCTCACCTCCACCCTCCGGGGAGCCGACGTCGTGGCCCGGGTGGGCGGCGACGAGTTCGCGGTCCTGCTCACCGAGGCGGGCGCGGAGCAGGAGGGGGCCGTCCGTGTGGCCCGCCGGATCATGTCCGTCTTCGACGAGCCCTTCTCGATCGGCGGTCGGGAGGTCCACCTGGGCGGCAGCATCGGCATCGCGAACCACCCGGACACGGCGGAGGACTTCGAGACGCTGCTGGCCCACGCGGACATGGCCATGTACGAGGCCGCCCGCGAGCGGGGGACCACCTTCCAGGTCTACCGCCCCTCCATCGAGATCTACACCTCCGACCGCCTGGAGCTGGAGGAGGAGCTCTACCGGGCGCTGGAGGAGGAGTCGCTCGAGCTCCTCTACCAGCCCGTCGTCCGGGCCTCCGACAGGGAGCGGGCCGGCTGGGAGGCGCTGGCGCGGTGGCGCCGGGAGGGGGAGGAGCTGGAGGAGGTCCGGCCGTCCACCTTCGTGGCGCTGGCCGAGGAGACGGGCCTGGTCCGGCGGCTGGACGAGTGGGTCCTGGAGACGGCCGCCCGCCGGGCGGCGTCGCGCGACGGCGGGTCGGCGGACGGCTGGGTGGCCGTGAACGTCTCCGGCCCGACCCTCCACGACCCCGACCTGGCCCGCACGGTCTCGTCCCTCCTCGACGACGCCGGCCTGCCCACCGACCGGCTGGTGATCGAGGTCTCGGAGGCGGCCGCGGTGCGGGACTTCGAGCGGGCCGCCGACACCCTCCGGGCCCTCCGGGGCGCGGGGGTGAGGGTCGCCCTGGACGACTTCGGCACCGGCCACTCGACCCTCCAGCAGCTCAAGCACCTGCCGGTGGACATCCTGAAGATCGACGCGGCGTTCGTGGGCGGCGTCGGCGAGGATCTCCGGGACGACGAGCTGATCCGCGCGGTGCTGGGCGTGGGCGACGGCCTGGGGCTCACCGTGGTGGCCGAGGGCGTGGAGGAGGAGGCCCAGCGCGGGTGGCTCGTCGAGGAGGGCTGCGACCTGCTCCAGGGGTTCCTGGTGGGCCGGCCGGGGCCGTTGCCTGCGGGCGGGGGCGGGACGGGGGAGGGCTGAGCCGTGGGCGGGGGCACCCTGGTGCTGGTCGCCCTGGGCCTGCTGGCGCTGGCCGCCGGCGTGGTCGCCCGCTGGCGGATCCACCGTGTCACGCGCCGGGAGGACGGTCCGGACGTGGACGAGGAGACGGTGCGCCGGATCGAGGAGGAGGGGCGGCTGGAGACCGACGAGCGCGAGCCCCTGGACCGGAACCGGATCCGGGAGGAGGAGGACCGGTTCTGGTCGGAGACCTGGGACGAGCCCGACGGTCCGATCTGGTAGGCTGGCGTCGAGGGGCCCGAGGGCCCAGATTTCCCGGGCGGTGAGCGGGCGTCCGCCCGCGAACCTCTCCCCCGGAGCCGGGTAGGGTAGGATCGCCGCGGGCCCCACGGGCCGGCGGCGCGGCGCTTTCGGGCCGGGACGGAGAGCGCCCGGGACCGCGAGACGGAGCCCGGTCGCCGCCCCCCCGCGAGCACGGGAGCGGCGCCCGGCACGAGGACGACGACGGAGTCGAGAGAGGAAGCGACGGGAGCGACATGGGACGCACGGGACCGAAGGTCAAGATCATTCGCCGGCTGGGGACCCCCCTGCCGGGCCTCACGCCCAAGAGCGGCGAGCGCCGCCAGTACCCGCCCGGCGAGCACGGGCCGGGACGGCGACGCCGCCGCAAGACCGAGTACCGGGAGCGGCTGGAGGAGAAGCAGAAGGTCCGGATGAACTACG
>CAYVFM010000082.1:0-6620 GCA_964450995.1 uncultured Gemmatimonadota bacterium
GGCTCGATCTCGTCGGCCCACTGGAGGATGGACTGGAACGGCTTGCCGATGAGGACCTGCGTCTCGACCGGGACGTCGTAGTCCTCGGCCATCTTCTTGGCGCGCTTTATGTTGGCCTGGGAGAGCTTGAGCAGTCCCTTGTCGATGATGTTGTTGTGCAGCTCCTCCTGCTCCTCGAACTTGAAGACCTTCGAGGCCTGCTCCGAGAGGACGTCCTTGATGTTGTTGAAGACGGCGTGGTGGTACTGGACGTCGAAGGAGCTGCAGACGTAGAGGGTGGCCCCGAAATCCTCGGCCATCTCCAGCGCCTTCTTCATGGCCCGGTAGCTGTAGGCCGACCCGTCCACGCAGACCATCCACTTCCCACCGCGCAGGGGCGTGTCCTCGCGCACGACCAGCGTGTCCTTCTCCACGCCCCGCAGCACCCGGGAGACGACGCCGCCGAGCTGCGACCGGGGCTGGCGGCCGATGCCGTGGGCCCCGATCACCATCAGGTCGTAGTCCCGGCCGGAGCTGCCGGCGAGCTTCTCGGCCTGCTCCTCGTCCTCGGCGACGATGTTGCCCTCGTCGTCCACCTGGACGTCCCCGCGGACGTCGTCGCCGCCGTCGTACTTGTCGGCGATCTTCCGCTCGAAGCCGATGAGGCTCGGGAGCTGGCCCGCCCCCCGGTTCGCCTCCTTGATGATCTCCTCGTAGTTGATCCCCTCGAGGAGCTGGCGGGTCATGGGGACGCCCGCCTCCTCGCACCGACGGGCCACCTCGTTGAGGAAGCTGTCGGAGATGAGCTGGAGGCCCTTCTCGATCAGCTTGTCGTGGACCTTCCGCTGGCGGCGGATCTCCTCGGGGTCCTGGAAGCGGGCGGGGAGCCCGACCTCGAGCTGGCGGAAGCGGACGTCGTGGAGGCGCGCCGCGTAGACGTGGCTGGCCGTGACGTGGCCGTCGGCGTGGTCGGCGATCTCGAGGGCCCGGTCGACGGCCCAGTCGGAGTGTTGGGAGTTGTCGACGGGAACCAGGAGCTCGCGGTACATGGGCACCTCGAAGCCTCGGTGAGCGCGGCCGCCTGGCGGCCGCACGGAACGGCGTAGCGGCGGATTCGAGGCAGCCCGGCTCCCCGCGGGTGCGCGACTCCCCGGCGGCCCGTACGGGGCCGTCCCGGGGGGGCGCGGTCCCCCGGCGAGCGTGTCGTTCTCTTCACGGGCGTCGCGGCGGCCCTCGTGGCCGCCGTCGCTTCCTCACGCGAGCTGCATCTAGCTCGAACCCACGGGCCCTGTCCACGGCCCGTCGTTCTCCAGCTTCTCGGTGCCCTCCCGCGTCCCGGCGGAGGGTTGGTCGGCGCGGCGAGGGCGAAGAGATCCGCCCGCCCGCCGGCGCCGGTCATGTGCTGCGATCGGTGCTTCGAATCGTTCTCGTTGTCGTTTCCTCGGCCCTATATAGCCGGACCTGCTCGCCGCGTCAAAGCCGTCACGGCGCGAGCTCGTTCCCGTCCTCGTCCGTCGCCCGGATGGCGTCGACCGGGCAGGAGCGGCACGCTTCCAGGAGGGTCTCGCGGTCCACGGTCTCGGGCGCGGTGAACTGGGCCAGGTTCTCGTCGTTCAGCTCGAAGCACTCCGGCGAGGCGTCCACGCAGTCGCCGAAGCCGACGCACAGGTCCAGGTCGATCTCCACCTGCAGGCCGTGGATCTCGCGCTCGTAGCGCGGGTCGCCGTCACTCATCGCGACCCCCGGCTGCCGCCGGCGCGTCCCCGGCCGCTCACATTCCCTCCAGGCCGAGGTCGCTCCGGGCCTCGTCCATGATCTCCGGGGTGATCTCCCCGATCTCCCGCTCCCGGGCCCAGTCCGTGTAGATCCGCTTGACCATCCCCCGGACGAAGCTGGGCACGCGCTGGAGGCGACGCGCGGCGTCCGGCGACCACTCGACGGTGAGCTTTTCTTCTTCCTCCTCCTCGAAGGCGTCGGCCCGCCCCGACTCCACCTGGCGACGGGTGTCCTCCATCGGCTGGCGCTCCACGGACCGGCCGCCGATCTGGACGCCCAGCGACGAGACGAGCTGGGTCTCCATCGGGTTGGTGAGCATCCCCACGGCCCGGCCGCAGGCGGGGCACTCGAAGACGGCCGCCAGCGTCCCGTCGCCCGGCTGCTGCCGGTCGGCGAACTCCATCCGCTCGTCGCACTCCACGCAGAGGAACTTCATCCGGTGACCTCCCCGTCGATCCGGCGGTCGAGCTGCCGGGCGATCCCGGCCAGCGCCTCGCCCGCCTCGGTCTCCTCCAGCAGTCCCCCGGCCCGGCCCGAGTCGGCGAGCCGCGCCGCCCGGGGGTCGAAGGGGACCGGCTCCAGCAGCGGAACGTCGAAGGCGTCGGCGAGCCGCCGTCCGGCGTCGCCGGGGAACAGTTCGCCTGTCTCGCCGCACCCCGGGCAGGTGTAGCCGGCCATGTTCTCCACCACGCCCGCCACGGGCGCGTCCCGGTCCGACGCCAGCCGGAGGCTCCGCTCCACCGAGGCCCTCGACGCCTCGCCCGGCAGGGTCACGGCCACCACCCCCGCGAGGGCCGGGGCCAGCTCCAGGAGCTGCTCCAGGCGGGCGGTCCCGGGCGGCAGGTCCACCAGCAGCCAGTCCAGCTCGCCCCAGGCCACGTCGCCCAGGAACTCGCGGAGGACACCCTGTTCCTGGGTGCCCCGCCACACGAAGCCGTCGCCCCCCGGCCCGCGCCACCGGAGGGGCGCGTCCTCCTCGAGCAGGAGGTCGGTGGAGATCAGCCGGACGCCGGACGCCTCCGCCGGGGCCACCCCGTCCTCTCCCACCCGGAGCGGGGTGCGGGCGGCGCCCAGCATCCGGGCCGCGGTCGGGCTGTCCAGGTCGGCGTCCACCAGCCCCGTCCGCTCCCCCCGGGCCGCCAGGGCCGCGGCCAGGCCGGTGGCGACGAAGCTCTTCCCCACGCCCCCCTTCCCGCTCATCACGGCCACCAGCCGGTCGACGCCCTCGAGGCGCCGGCGGACCCGGGCCCGCTGCTCGCCCACCTGACCGGCCAGGTCCGACCGGTCCTCTCCCTCCACCTCGCCGTAGGTCCGGATGTCGTAGTCGCTCACAGGTCCCACCCGGCGCGGGCCAGGAAGCCGAGGTTCACGACGACCACGACCAGCGCGGTGAGGTAGAAGGCCGGCCGGAGGGCGGCCTCGGCCGCCGGGAAGAAGGCCCCCTCGATCAGGGCCGGGAGGCGGAGGGCGTGTAGGGCCCAGATGGCGCGGGCGAACCAGCGGTTCTGCCAGGACCAGAGCCCCCAGAAGACGAAGGCCGTGATGGCCGCCCCCACGGCGAGCCAGACCCAGACCGGCCCCCGGCCGGCGGGGAGGACGCCGGCCCCGGCCATGGACCAGACGGCGGCCTCGTAGAGGAGGCCGACGTGCAGGTAGACGAAGGCCGCCTGGCGGTACCGGGCGCTGCGCTCCCTGTCGGCCTGCACCATGGCGCCTCCGAGGCGGCGGGGCGAGTTGTCCCCCCGGGAAAGCGTGCCGTACCTTTCCGTTCGGACGGACGTAACTTCGCCCTCACGGTCGGCGGCGCAAACGCGGCGGCCGCCCCCGGGCCCGCTGGACGGACCGGGGAGCGAGCCCCGGCACCGGCGGCCCGATTCCCCCGGCGCGGGACCCGCGAGCCATGTCCCTCATCGGATTCCACAAGGTCCTGATCGCCAGCAGCATCCTCTTTTGCCTCGGCTTCGGGGGCTGGCGGCTGGCGGCCTTCCTCCGGGACGGAGCCGGCGGGGACTTGCTGGTGGTGACCGCCTCCGCGCTGGCGGCCGCCGGGCTCGGCGTCTACCTGGCGAAGCTGGACGAGATCCTGGACCGGCGGGAGCCCTAGGAGGCCCGGTGTGCGCGGGATCGCGGGACCGTTCCCCTGGTGGCTCGGGGCGGTGGGTGGGCTTTTCGTCGCGCTGGCGGTGGCCCTGGTCGTCGGCTCGCTGGACCGGCCTTCGCCGGCGGTCTTCGTGCCCGACACGACGGCCGCCGTCCCCGGCCCCGACGGGACCCGGACGGTGACGCTGGACGCCCGTTCCCCGGACCACTGGGTCCGGTTCGACCTGGAGTCGGGCCGCGTCGTCGGCGCCGACGCCGCCGGCTGGGACCTGGCCGCCCGGCGCTTCCACGTCATCGTGAACGGGGGGGGCGGCCTGCCGGGCGAAGCGGCGGTGGCCCCGGCCGAAGACACCGCCCTGACCTCCGTCCGCCGTCCGCCCGACGGGGGCTGGCAGGCCACCGCGGCCGACGCCGACGGCGAGCTGCGCCATCCCCTCCTGGAGAACTGGTACGACTACGACTTCTTCTCGCACCTCCTGCGGGCCCGGCCCGACGTCTGGGTGGTCCGGTCCGCGTCGGGGCGTCCCTTCAAGCTGGCCTTCCTGAGCTACTACTGCCCGGGCCCCGAGGCGGGCTGCGTCACCTTCCGGTACGGCCCGCTGGAGGACCGGGACGGGAGCGCCGCCCGATGAGCAGACCCGCGCGGGACGGGGAGGCCGCCGACCGGCGGCGCACCGGCCTGGTGGTGGCCTCGATCCCGGTCGCGCTCTTCCTCCTCTCGGCGGCCTTCATCGCCCTGCATCCGCCCGAGGAGCCCTCGGCCTGCCGGCACGATCACCCGACCGAGCAGGTCCGCGCCTGGTGGGAGGAGGCGGTCCGGAACGACGTCTCGGTGTCCGGCACCCGCTACGTGGCGCTGGACGAGCCCCGGGGCGGCGAGGCGGCCTGCATCCGGGTGGGGCTGGAGGAGCGGAGGGCGCAGACCCGGCTGGAGCGCCGGTTCCACCGGCTGGGGGTCCCGCGGGAGGTCGTCGTCTACGAGACCGCGGCCGCGCCGTCCGTCGACACCCTCCCGGGAGACGGACCGTGAGCGGGAAGCTCCGGGCCACCCTGGTCGGCCTCGCGGCCGGCGGGCTGATCTTCCTCGGGCTGGGCCTCTACCTGAACCGGATCACCGGCTTCGGGGCCTTCGAGCACCCCGGCCCCCTGGGCGTGCTGGCGCTCATCGGCGCCACGGTGGGCGGCCTGGTGGGACCGCTGCTGGCCGGGCTGATCCGCGGCCGGGACGGCGGCCCGGACGGCTGAGGGTCCGGAGACGCCGGACGGGCCTCCTCAGCCGGCGGCGCCCTCCCCCAGCAGGTCCCGGATCACCTTCTTGAGGATCCCGCCGTGGCGGTAGTAGGCCACCTCCATGGCGGTGTCCAGCCGCACCCGGGCCTCGAAGGCGGTCTCGCCCCGCTCCGGGTGGCGGGCCACCACCCGGACGGAGCCGCCGGGCTCCAGGGCGTCGGCCACGCCGAGGACGTCGTACCGCTCGTCCCCCTCCAGCCCGAGCGTCTCCCGGTCCTCGCCCTCCCGGAACTGCAGCGGGAGGATGCCCATCCCGATCGCGTTGCTCCGGAAGATCCGCTCGTAGCCTTCCGCCAGCACCGCCTCGACGCCCAGCAGCGCCGGCCCCTTGGCCGCCCAGTCGCGTGAGGATCCGGTGCCGAACTGGTCGCCGGCCAGCACCAGGGTCGGGACGCCCTCCTCCCGGTAGCGCATCGCCGCGTCGAAGATCGTGGTGCGCTCGCCGTCGGGGAAGTGCCGGGTCCAGCCGCCCTCCGTCCCGGGCACGAGCTGGTTGCGGAGGCGGATGTTGGCGAAGGTGCCCCGCATCATCACCTCGTGGTTCCCCCGCCGCGCGCCGTAGGTGTTGAAGTCCAGGAAGTCGACGCCCCGCTCGCGCAGGTAGTCGGCGGCGGGCGAGTCCTTCGGGATCGCCCCGGCCGGCGAGATGTGGTCGGTGGTGATGGCGTCGCCCACCATCGCCAGCACCCGAGCCCCCTCGATGTCGTCGGGCTCCCCGGGCCGGGCCGACATCCCGGTGAAGAAAGGCGGCCGGCGGACGTAGGTGGAGTCCTCGTTCCAGGCGTAGCGCTCTCCCCCGGGGACCTCCAGCGACGTCCAGCGCTCGTCGCCCTCGAAGACGTCGGCGTACTGCTCCTCGAACATCTCGCTGGAGAGCGAGCTCCGGATCGTCTCCCGGATCTCCTCCTGGCTCGGCCAGAGGTCCTCCAGGTAGACCGGCTCGCCCGACTCGTCCCGGCCCAGCGGCTCCTCTCGCAGGTCGACGTCCATCCGGCCGGCGAGGGCGTACGCCACCACCAGGGGGGGCGAGGCCAGGTAGTTCGCCCGGGTGTCCGGACTGATCCGGCCCTCGAAGTTCCGGTTCCCCGACAGGACCGAGCAGGTCACCAGGTCGTGCTCCCGGATGGCCTCCGAGATCGGTCCGGGGAGGGGGCCGCTGTTGCCGATGCAGGTGGTGCAGCCGTAGGCGACCAGGTCGAAGCCCAGCTCCTCCAGGTAGGGCATCAGGCCGGCGGCCTCCAGGTACTCGGTCACCACCTGGGAGCCCGGGGCGAGGCTGGTCTTGACCCAGGGCTTCCGGTCCAGGCCGGCCTCCACGGCCTTCTTCGCCAGCAGGCCCGCCCCCACCATCACGGACGGGTTCGAGGTGTTCGTACAGCTCGTGATGGCGGCGATGACCACCGCGCCGTGCTCCAGCTCGAACTCCACCGGCTCGCCGTCGGGCGTGTCCTCGCCGGACAGCCGGACGGTGACGG
>CAYVFM010000083.1:0-4958 GCA_964450995.1 uncultured Gemmatimonadota bacterium
GGGCTTCCATGACACGATCCCGCGTCCTCTCCACCGGCTTCGACGTGCCCGACCGGGTGGTCACGAACGACGACCTGGCGGAGATGATGGACACCTCGGACGAGTGGATCCGGCAGCGGTCGGGGATCGTCGAGCGGCGGTGGGTGGAGGACGGGCAGGCGGGCTCGGACCTGGCGCTGGCGGCCTCGGAGATGGCGCTGGAGCGCGCGGGGATGGAGCCGGACGAGCTGGACGCCATCGTGCTGGCCACGCTCAGCCCGGACCACTTCTTCCCGGGCACCGGGGTCTTCCTCCAGCGGAAGCTGGGCGTGCCGGGGATCCCGGCCCTGGACGTCCGGACCCAGTGCACGGGGTTCGTCTACGGGCTCTCGGTGGCCGACGCCTGGATCCGGACGGGCCAGTACGAGCGGGTCCTGCTGGTGGGGACGGAGGTCCACTCCACGGGGCTCGAGAAGACCGACGCGGGCCGCGACACGGCGGTGCTCTTCGGCGACGGGGCCGGGGCGGCGGTGCTGGGTCCGGCCGACGGGAGCACGGACGGCGACGGGCCCGGGGTGCTGGCGGTGTCGCTCCACGCCGACGGCCGCCACGCCGAGAAGCTCTGGACGGAGGCGCCGGCCTCGGCCTACGACCCCTTCGTTTCGGAGGACTACATCGACGAGGGGCTGACCCGGCCGAAGATGGAGGGGCGGGAGGTCTTCAAGCACGCCTCGGTGCGGATGCCGGAGGCGGTGGAGGAGGTGCTGGAGGCGGCCGGCGTCGGCCTGGACGAGGTGGACCTGGTGATCCCCCACCAGGCGAACCTCCGCATCTCCCAGTCGGTGCAGAAGCGGCTGGGCCTCCCCGACGACCGGGTCTACAACAACATCCAGCGCTACGGCAACACCACCGCGGCCAGCATCCCCATCGCCCTGCACGAGGCGGTGGAGGAGGGGCGGATCGGCGAGGGCGACCTGGTGTGCCTGACGGCCTTCGGCTCGGGCTTCACCTGGGCCGGGGCGCTGATCCGGTGGTGAGCGGCAGCGGGACCGGCGAGACGCCGGCGATCCAGGACTTCTACCCCGACGACGCGGCCCGCTGCTACGGCTGCGGCCGGCTGAACGAGGCCGGCCACCGGCTGGAGACCCGGTTCGAGGGAGAGGAGACCGTCTCCCGCTTCACGCCTTCGCCCGAGCACACGGCCCTGCCCGGCTACGTGTACGGCGGGCTGGTGGCGTCGCTGCTCGACTGCCACGGCACCGGCACCGCGGCGGGGGCGGCAGCCCGCGCGGCGGGCTGGGACCCGGCCTCGGGCGAGCCGCCGGAGGGCGGGATGCCCCGCTTCGTCACGGCGCGGCTCGAGGTGGACTACGTGGCGCCGACGCCGCTGGGCCCCGAGCTCGTGGTGCGCGGCCGGGTGATGGAGCGGACCGACCGCAAGGTGGTGGTGGAGGAGACGCTGGGGCCCGAGAACGAGGTGACCGCCCGCGGCCGGGTGGTGGCGGTGCGTATGCCCGAGGAGCTCGGCGCCGGCTGAGCGCGCCCCACCTCAGCCCCCGCCGGCCCCGCCCGGGGGCGGCGGCTCCCCCCGGCGGTAGCGCTCCAGCTCCCGCTTCAGCGCCGCGCTGTCGGCGGACAGCGGCGCCACGCCCTCGACGCTCGCTCCCGCCCCGCCCTCGCCCGGCCCGCCCCGGCCGGCACGGAGCCGCTCCAGCGCCCGCCCGGCCGTGGCGGCGGCCTCTTCCATGCGGCCCGTCGCCGCCTGGGCCGCGGCCAGGGCCCGGAGCAGGCGGACGTCGGGCTCGTCCGCCAGGTCGGCCAGCCGGCGGGCGACGGTCAGGGCCCGGTCCGGCCTGCGCACGGCGGTGTCGGGGTGGACCGCCATCCGCCACGCCACGGGCGTCACCCGCTCCAGGATCTCCGCCCGGGCCCCGAGGTCGGCGGCCCCCCGGTAGTGCTCGAAGGCCTCGTCGACCTCCCCGCGCACCAGCAGGACGTGGCCGAGCTGGAGCCGCGCCGCCCCGTGGTCGGGCGCCGCCTCCACCGCCCGCCGGAGGTGCCGCTCGGCCGTCGCCAGCTCGCCCCGCCCCCGGGCCAGGACCCCCAGGTTCACGCGGGCGTCGGGGTGCGCCGGGTCCAGCTCCACGGCCCGGCGGAACTGCCGGACTGCGGCCTCGCGCCGGCCGTCGGCCAGGAGGGCCACGCCGTAGTTGTTGTGGATCTCGGGCCGACCGGGCTGGAGGCGCAGCGCCTCGCGGTAGTGCTCCAGGGCTTCCTCCAGCCGGCCCTGCCGCTGGAGGGCGGTGGCCAGGTAGTAGCGGGCGGTGGCGTTGTCCGGGTCGATCTCCAGGGCCCGTCGGTACCGGGGGACGGCCTCGCCGGGCCCGGTCCGCCGCTCCAGGGCGGCGCCGACGCTGGCCAGCGTGTTCGAGCGCATCTCCTCCACCGGCACGGCCGGCCAGAAGCAGGCCACGGCCACCGCGGCCGCCGTCCCCGCGCACGCCGCGGCCTCGGCTCGGGAGGAGCGCCGCAGGAAGGCCGGCCCCCGGGCCGCGAGCCCCCCGGCGAAGAGCGCCAGGAAGGGCGCCACCGGGTGCCGGTAACGGCCGAAGATGAAGAAGAGGAGCACGCTCCCCATGTAGAGGAGGGGCAGCAGGCGGAAGGGCCACAGCCGCCGGTCGCGGCGGGTGATCCACACGCCGACGAGGCCGAGGACGGCCAGCACCCCGAAGCGGAAGACGCGGCGGAGGACGTCCAGCACCGGCGAGTGCTCCGCGTGAGTGTAGAGGTCCTCCGTGTCGCCGATCTCCACGTCGTTCCAGAACAGGAAGAGCTTCCGGCCCATGAGCCGGACCCAGTCCATCGGTTGCGAGCTGACGTAGTCCAGGGCCCGGTCGGTCCAGTAGGTCGAGACCTCGCCGGGTGTCAGCTCCCGGCCCGCCGCCCGCTCGGCCAGCAGGACCGCGTCGCGGCGCTCGAAGCGGGGGTTGTCCCGCCCGACCCGGAGCGGCCGCGGGAGCCCGGTGGCCGAGGGGTTGTTCCCCATGTAGAAGTTCGGGCCGAACTGCGAGGTGGTGAGGTGCGGCTCGCCGCTCACCGCCCAGTTCCGGAGCGCCACCGGCCCCAGGACGGCCAGCCCTCCGGCCAGCAGGAGCCCGGCCGCGCCCAGCCCCCGGGGGCGGAGCCGGCGGAGGAGGCCCGGACCCTCCGTGGGGTCCGGCCGCCGGCGCAGCCAGGCCCAGCCCAGCAGCACCGGGACGAGCACCAGGGCGTTCTCCCGGGTCAGCACCAGCAGGCCCGTCACCGCCCCCAGGGCGGGCCAGAGCCAGCGGCCGACGTCCTCCGCTTCCGCCCCCGGCCCCGCGTCCGGACCGCCCGCCTCCCGGGCCGCCCCCCGGGCGACGAGCCACAGCAGGGCCGAGGTCAGGAAGAAGGCCAGCGAGGCCTTCTGGACGACTCCGTCGAAGAAGATCGCCGGGGCGTAGAGGGCCAGCAGCAGGCCGGCGGTCCATCCGCCCCGCCGGCCGAACAGCCGGAGGGCGGCGAGCCCCACCAGCCCGCAGGCGGCCGCGCCCATCAGCGCCTGCACGGCCCGGATCACCATCGGATGGTTGCCGATCAGGGTGTAGACCGCTCCCAGGAAGTAGGGATAGAGCGGCGCCTGGTAGAAGGCCCGATCGCCGATCCAGGCGCCCCCGGCCAGGTCCAGCGCCCAGAGGTGATAGCTGGCGGCGTCGCCCAGGTAGAGGGGGAAGAAGGGGGCGTCCCGGATCGCCCACAGGTGGGCCGCCCGTACCGCCAGGGCCACGACGAAGACGATCCAGAACAGCCGTTCCCGGCCGCCGGCCGCGAGGGGATGGCTGTCGGGGGCGTCGCTCATGGGGGATGGCGTGGCACGTCGGGGACGCCGCCCCCCGGCGCGGGGGGCGCGAGCGTGGGCCGGAAGCTACCCGGGCCCCGCCGGTCGCGCGACGGTGGGGAGCGACGACCGGGCGCCGGCGGGGAGGTCCCCCGCCGGCGACGGTCCCGGGGGTCGGCTCAGAAGTGCCAGAACAGCGACGTGATGAACCGGGTGTCGAACGGGTCCTCCTCCACGCCGGTGGCCAGCGGGAAGCCGACGCTGGTGCCGATCCAGAGCGGCTCGCCGCCGAAGGGGCGGACCTTCAGCCCGGGCGAGAGCTGGACCACGTCCTCGCCCACCGCATGGCCGCTGATGCCGCCGGTGCCGTCCAGCTCCACCATGGGCTGCAGGCGGTCGGAGGCGTGGATCAGGGCCGAGAAGTTCCAGGAGAGCTCGGTCCCCACCTCCGCCTGGTCGGCGTGGTCGAAGGGGATGCCGAAGACGCTCCAGGCCATCAGCTCCACCGGCCCGGACTTCCAGCCGAAGTTGAGGTAGGGGCCGACCTCCCAGACGTCGCTCCCGAGCGTCCCCCGGACGCCGGAGGCCCCGTGGAAGCGGACCGGGAAGCGGCTGGACGCGGCGGACTCGGCGGCGTGCCCCCCGTCCTCGTGGGTGTGGTCCTCGCCGTCCTCGTGGGTGTGGCCGTCGGAGACGGACGCGCCGTCGTTGGTGGGGAAGTCGAGCTGGACGCCGTAGCCCAGGACCACGCCGTCCTCCTCGAAGGCCCGGTTCGCGAACTTGAACAGGACCGACGCGTTGCCGAAGGCGGTGGAGCTGTAGCTGTAGGGCAGGGCCGCCTCGATGCTGAAGCTGGGCGAGAAGGCGTATTCCGCCTCCACCAGCCCGGAGTTCTCGGTCGCGGCGCCCGGGTAGTCGAAGTACATGTGGTCGAGCCGGACCTTGGTGTCGGGCGTCACGGTCTCGGCGATCATCGGGTGGGAGAAGTGGACCCCGCCGCCGTGGGCGTGGCCCTCCTCCCCGCCGTGGTCGTGGGCGTGCTGGGCGGACAGATCGGCCGGCGAGACGGCCAGGGCCGCGGCCGCGATCAGCGCGCAGGCCGCGGAGGCGAGGTCGCTCG
>CAYVFM010000083.1:5058-6582 GCA_964450995.1 uncultured Gemmatimonadota bacterium
TCAGCCGAGCGCGGGAGGACCGTGGGGGAAGGGGAGGAAGTAGGCGGGCCGGCGATGCCGGATCCGGTGGGAGGGAGGTTCGAGCGCCCCGGTCCGGGCGGCCTCGTCGACCGCGACGGCCAGGCCGGGGTGGGAGGCGAGCACCGGCGCCGCCCCGGCGTGACAGCTCCCCAGGCAGGTGCAGGTCCTGTCGCCCGGACCGGGATGGTGGCCGGCGTCGTGGTGCCCGGCGGAGAGGGGGGCGTCCGGGGCGGAGGGTGCCGCCGCGGCGGTCCGCGGCCCCTGCTCCGGTCCCTCGTCCCGGCCGGCGGCGTGGTGGGGACAGCCGTGCCAGCCGAAGGCGCTCGAGGCCAGGCTGACCCCGAACAGCAGGGCCAGGCCCAGGGAGACGCTCTGTCGCACGAACCGTCGCATGTCGTGGAGCTGCCTCGCGGACGTCGCTCCCGGCACGCCCGGGAGCGAGGAACGTCGACGTTATGTCTTACACCGTATCCTGTAAAGGGGAGGGCCCGGCTCAGCCCCGGCGGAAGTAGAAGCGTCGGAGCTCGTCGGTGCCGGCGCCGCCCCCCACCATCGTGAGCCGGTAGCCCCGATCCTTCATCGCCTCCACCAGGTCGTTCTCGTGCTGGAGCGCGGAGAAGTCGGGCAGCTCGCCCGCGTCTTCCGGCGCCTCCCCCTCCAGCTCGAAGGAGCGGCGGTCGGCGTCGACCTGGCGGCTGGCCACCGCGATCACGTCGTCGGCCTCGGGGGGGAAGTCGGGCATGGCGCGGAAGCTCGGAGGTTCGTCCTCGGGGACCCGATCGCTGTCGGGGCCCGCTCGCGCCTTCATAATATGGGCTCGGGAGACCGCCGTTGCAGCGGCCGGTCCGACCGGCGGGCCCGCGCGTGCGGGCCGGCCGGGCCGCCGAGGCGCCCACGAGTTCACGGGAGGTCCGACCGATGTCCGAGATCGCCGCCGACAGCCTGCTGGAGGAGGCCCTGGAGGCCTGGGAAGGCACCCGGGAGGGCGTCGTCGCCGAGGCCCGGAACGTCCCCGCCGACCGGTGGGCCTTCCGGCCCACGGAGGACGTCCGAAGCTTCGAGGAGCTGGTCGTTCACGTCATGGAGGTGTCCGAGATGATGGTGGGCGAGCTCACCCGGCCCGACGGGGGCTTCGGCCGGGCCCCCTTCCCGGAGCTCCTGGAGGAGCACGCGGGCGACCTGTCCGAGCTGGAGGGCCGGGAGGAGCTGCTGGGCGCCCTGGAGGTGACGCTGGAGCGGGGGCTGGAGCGCTTCCGGGAGGCGGGCGAGATCCACATGCTGGGGACCGTCGAGCGCTTCGACGGCCGGCACGGCACCCGGCTGGCCTGGCTCCACCACGGGATCGCCCAGGAGATGTACCACCGGGGCCAGCTCTGCACCTATCAGCGCCTCATGGGGCTCGTGCCGGCCCTGACCCAGCGGATCCAGGGCGAGGCCTGACTCAGGCCTCCTCCAGCTCCGGCTCGTCGCCCCGGACCCGCCCGGCCGACCAGTCCAGCCGGG
>CAYVFM010000084.1:0-6579 GCA_964450995.1 uncultured Gemmatimonadota bacterium
CCGGGCGGCGCGGACCCTGCATGCGTTGACGGCCGCCATGGATTCGCTCGCGGGCGTCGTCGACGTGGCCGTCTTCGTCGGGAGCGTCGCCACGCGTCTCTCGAGCCCCATGGCCCGGAGGAGCTCCTCCGCCGCGCCGGCAGGTTCGACACGTACGAGCGAGAGGGTCTCAGGGTGGCTCTGCTGAAGGACGAGGAGCGTCTGGAGAGGGAGCTGAACCTCTTCGACGTCTTCGCCATCGCGACGGGCGCCATGCTGAGCTCGGGCTTCTTCCTCCTGCCCGGGCTCGCGGCCGCCAAGGCCGGCCCGTCGGTGATCCTGGCCTACGCGCTGGCCGGCCTGCTGGTCCTGCCCGCGCTGTTGAGCAAGGCGGAGCTGAGCACGGCCATGCCCCGGGCGGGCGGCGCCTACTACTTCCTCGACCGCAGCCTCGGGCCGATGGTGGGCACGATCGGGGGGATCGGGACCTGGGGCTCCCTCGTCTTCAAGAGCGCCTTCGCGCTCCTGGGCTTCAGCGCGTACCTGGCCCTCTTCGTCGAGGTGCCGATCACGCCGGTGGCGCTGGTGCTGACCGGCCTGTTCATGCTCATGAACATCGTGGGCGCCAAGGAGACGGCCGGCCTGCAGCGGCTGCTCGTGGTGGGGCTCCTGGCCGTGCTCGCGCTCTTCGTGGTCCAGGGGCTGGTCGAGGTGTTCGCGGATTCGGGCGTCGAGCGCCTGCGGGGCGAGCAGTTCGTCCCCTTCTTCCCCTACGGCTTCGACGGCCTCGTGGGGACCGTCGGCTTCGTGTTCGTCTCCTACACGGGGCTCACGAAGGTGGCCAGCGTGGCGGAGGAGGTCGAGGACCCCGACCGCAACATCCCCCTGGGCATGCTGCTGTCGCTCGCGGTGGTCTCGCTCATCTACGTCGTGGGCGTGGGCATCATGGTGGCCCTGCTGGAACCCGAGGCCCTGCGGTCGGACCTCACGCCGGTGGCCACCGCCGCCGAGACCTTCTTCGGCTGGCTGCCGGGGGAGGCGGGGCTGTGGCTGATCGTGGCGGCCGCCTTCGCCGCCTTCGCGTCGACGGCGAACGCCGGCATGCTGTCGGCCTCGCGGTACCCGCTGGCCATGGCGCGGGACGAGCTCCTGCCGGCCCCCCTGAAGAAGCTGGGCCGGTTCGACACGCCCGTCACGAGCATCGTGGTCACCGCCGCGGCGATGGGCGTGATCCTGGTGACCTTCGACGCGGAGGGCGTCGCGAAGCTGGCCAGCGCCTTCAAGCTGCTGATCTTCGCGATGCTCAACCTGTGCGTCATCGTGATGCGGGAGAGCCGGCTGCCCTCGTACGTGCCCGGCTTCCGGTCGCCGCTCTATCCCTGGCTGCAGCTGGCCGGCTTCCTGATCCCCTTCTGGCTCATCGTGGAGCTCGGCGCCGTCCCGATCCTCTTCTCCGTCGGGGTCATCGTGGTCTCGACGGGCTGGTACTTCGCCTACGCCCGGGACCGGGTCGACCGGAAGGGCGCGGTCTATCACGTCTTCGAGCGTCTGGGGCGCCAGCGCTACGAGGGCCTGGAGCCCGAGCTGCGCCAGATCCTCAAGGAGAAGGCGCTCGGGGGCTGGGCCCCCTTCGCCGAGGTCGTGGCCGGCGCGGTGGTGGTGGACCTGGAGGGGAGCGCCAGCTTCGAAGAGGTGGCCCGGGAGGCGGCCGAGCGGCTGGCGCACACCACCCCGGCTTCGTCCTCGCGCCTGCTGGAGGGGTTCCTGGAGGAGTCCCGGCTGGGCGTGACTCCCGTCTCCCACCGCGCGGCGCTCCCCCATCTCCGGCTGGAGGGGATCTCCGAGCCCCGGATGGTGATGGTCCGCGTCCGGCAGGGGGTGTCGGTCGAGTTCGAGGAGCTGGAGGACAGGACGTCCTGGAGGGACACGGATTCCGACGACTCGAACCGGCTCTACGCCTTCTTCTTCCTGGTGAGCCCGCGTTCCGCGACCGGCGTCCACCTGCACATCCTGGCCCAGATCGCGACCCACCTGGACAAGGAGGACTTCCTGACGACGTGGAGGGAGGCCGAGGGGGAGGTGGAGCTGAAGGAGGCGCTGCTCCACGAGGACCGGTTCGTCTCCGTCGAGGTCCGTTCGGAGGGACCCACGACGGAGCTCGCGGGCCGTCGGCTGACCGAGGTGGATTTCCCCGAGGACACCCTCGTGGTGCTGATCGAGCGGGAGGGGCGAGCCGTGGTCCCCCGGGCGGACACGGTGCTCGAGCGGGGCGACCGGCTGACGTTCCTGGGCGATGCGGAGGGCATCGAGAACGTCCGGCGGCTGCTCCACGATTGACGGTGCCGGTTCGCTCCGGTACGATCCCTGCCTTTCGACGTCCGCCCGCCCGCCCGGAGCGGGACGAGGCGAGGGATCGGTGAAGGAGAGGGATCGGGGATGGCCCTGCTGAAGGACGAGGACCGGCTCGAGAAGCAGCTCTCGCTCCGGGACGTCTTCGCGGTGAGCACCGGGGCCATGTTCAGCTCCGGCTTCTTCCTCCTGCCGGGGCTGGCGGCCGCCGAGACCGGGCCGTCGGTCGTCCTGGCCTATCTCCTGGCCGGCTTCCTCATCCTGCCGGCCATGATCAGCATGGCGGAGCTGAGCACGGCCATGCCCCGCGCCGGGGGCACCTACTACTTCCTGGACCGGAGCCTGGGGCCCCTGATGGGGACCGTGGGGGGGCTCGGCGTCTGGATCTCGCTGATCCTGAAGAGCGCGTTCGCCCTCATCGGGATCGGGGCCTACCTGGCCCTGTTCGTGGAAGTGCCCATGCGGCCGGTGGCCGTCGGGCTCACGCTGGCGTTCGCTCTCTTCAACATCGTGGGGGCGAAGCAGACCACCGGCCTGCAGCGGGTCCTCGTTTACGTGCTCCTCTCGATCCTGGCGTTCTTCGTGGTGCAGGGCCTGTTCGAGGTCGGGGCGCTGGGCTTCGGGAACGTCCTCGACCGGCAGTTCCGGCCCTTCATGCCCTTCGGGCTGGACGGGCTGGCCGCGACCACCGGGCTGGTCTTCGTCTCCTACGCCGGCCTGACCAAGGTGGCCAGCGTGGCGGAGGAGGTCGACGATCCCGACCGGGAGATCCCCCTGGGCATGCTGCTGTCGCTCCTGGTCGCCACCTTCGTGTACGTGGTCGGCGTGTTCGTCATGGTCGCCGTGCTGGACCCGGCGGAGCTGCGCTCCGACCTCACGCCCGTGGCGACGGCCGCCGGGGCGTTCTTCGACTGGCTCCCGGAGCCGACGGGGCTGGTGCTGGTGGTGGCGGCCGCGTTCGCCGCCTTCGCCTCCACCGGGAACGCGGGCATCCTCTCCGCTTCCCGGTATCCGCTGGCCATGGCCCGGGACGGGCTCGTGGCGTCGGGCCTGTCGAAGGTCGGACGGTTCGGCACGCCCACGCGCAGCGTCCTGCTGACGGCCGGGGTGATGGTGGCGGTGCTCCTCACGCTGGACGTGAAGAGCGTGGCGAAGCTGGCCAGCGCCTTCCAGCTGCTCATCTTCTCCTTCGTCAACCTCAGCGTCGTCGTCATGCGGGAGGCCCGGCTCCCGTCCTACGATCCCGGCTACCGGTCTCCCCTCTATCCCTGGACGCAGATCGCCGGGATGGTGATCCCCGTCTGGCTGATCCTGCAGCTGGGCACCCTCTCAATCGTCTTCACCTTCGGCATCGTGGCCCTGGGCGTCGCATGGTACTTCGTCTACGTGGGGGACGACGTCGCCCGCGAGGGGGCGATCTACCACGTGTTCGAGCGCCTGGGCCAGCGTCGCTACGAGGGCCTGGAGCCGGAGCTGAGGCAGGTGCTCAAGGAGAAGTTCCTGGGCGGGTCCGAGCCGTTCGAGGAGGCGGTGGCCGGGGCGGTGGCCGAGGAGCTGGGCCCGGACGTCGAGACGTTCTCACGGGTCGTCGAGGTCGCCGCGGAGCGGCTGGCGGACACGGTCCCGGCCCCGGTCGATTCGCTGGCGAAGGGATTCATGGACGAGACCCGCCTGGGGATGACGCCGGTCTCCCGCGGGGCGGCCATGCCCCACCTGCGGCTCGAGGGCGTCTCCGAGCCCCGGCTGGTGATGCTCCGTTCCCGGCAGGGCGTCCCCGTCCGGGTGGAGGGGGCCCGGGGGCCGAAGGGCGAGGAGGTCGGGGTCTTCCCCGACGAGACGGAGGGAGAGAAGCGGGTGCACGCGTTCTTCTTCCTCGTCAGCCCCAAGATGGCGACCGGTCGGCACCTGCACATCCTGGCCCAGATCGCCGCCCACGTGGAGCGGGACGGGTTCCTGGAGGACTGGCTGCGTCCCGACGACGCGGCGGGCCTGAAGGAGGAGCTCCTCCACGAGGACCGGTTCCTCTCCTTCCGGGTTCGATCGGACGGGCCCACCTCGCCGCTGGTCGGGGCCCGGGTGCGCGAGGTCGGCTTCCCCGCGGGTGTGCTGCTGGCCCTCGTCGAGCGGAGCGGCAAGGCCGTCGTGCCCGGCGCCGACACCGAGTTCCGGGCCGGCGACCAGCTGACGTTCCTGGGGAGCGAGGAGGGGATCGAGGAGCTTCGACGCAGCTACCGGGAGGGCTGAGGCCTCCGCGACGCTCCCCGGTCGTCGCGGCGCCCGGACCCCCGGCGGGCTTCTTGCCGGCTTGATCCCGCGACGCGAGAACCCGAGAATCCGCCCGTCCGCCGCATCCGACCTCCCACCCGCGCCCCCTTCCCGCATGGAGCAGGAGCTCTCCCGCCATCCCGCCTTCGTCGTGGCCGTCTCCCTGGCGGCCGGCATGGTGTGCCAGGCGACGGCGCGCCATCTCCGCATCCCGGGCATCGTGCTCCTTCTGGCCGCCGGGGTGCTGCTCGGGCCCGACGTGGCGGGCGTCGTCCAGCCGGCGGCCCTGGGCCCGGCCCTGCATCTCATCGTCGGCATGTCGGTCGCCGTCATCCTCTTCGAGGGGGGGCTGAACCTCAGCCTGTCGCGCCTCCGCCGCGAGGCCAGATCCGTGCGTCGGCTCGTGACGGTCGGCGTGCTGGTCACGGCCTCGGGGGCGGCCGCCTGCGCGTGGCTGGTGATGGGCTGGAGGTGGGAGCTCGCGGTCCTCTTCGGCGCCCTGGTCGTGGTGACCGGCCCCACCGTGATGACTCCCCTCCTGCGGCGGATCGACGTCAAGCGCAACGTCCACACGATCCTCGAGGCCGAAGGGATCCTCATCGACCCCGTCGGGGCGGTGCTGGCCGTCGTCACGCTCGAGGTCGTCCTCACGATGACGGCCCCCGGGCCGGCGACCGGGGTCCTCGAGCTCCTCGGGCTGCCCTCACGGCTCGTGCTGGGCGGCCTTGTGGGGATCGTCGGCGGCGGGGCGATGTCCCTGCTCCTGCGGAAGGAGGACCTGGTCCCGGAAGGATTCGAGAACGCGCTGACCCTCTCCCTGGTCCTGGTCGTGTTCGAGGTCAGCGAGGCCCTCCAGCCGGAGAGCGGCATCATGGCCGCCGCCACCGCCGGGATCCTCGTCGGGAACACCGAGACCCCGGTGGACGAGCAGCTCATGGAGTTCAAGGAGCAGCTCACCGTGATGCTCATCGGCCTGCTGTTCGTCCTCCTGGCCGCCACGGTCCGGATCGAGGCCGTGCTCTCGCTGGGGTGGCCGGGCCTGGCGACCATCGGCCTGCTCATCTTCGTCGTTCGACCGCTGGACGTGGCCCTCAGCACCTGGGGGTCCGAGCTGACCCTCCGCGAGCGGGGCTTCCTGAGCTGGCTGGCGCCGCGGGGCATCGTGGCGGCGGCGATGGCCTCGCTCTTCGCCCAGTGGCTCACGGCGGCCGGCTTCCAGGGCGGCGAGCAGCTCCAGGCGATGGTCTTCCTGGTCATCGCCGTCACCGTCGTGCTCCAGGGGGGGACGGGCCCGCTGGTGGCGGACGCCCTCGGCGTCCGGCGCGAGGGGGAGGGGGGCTGGGCGATCGTGGGGGCGAACAGCCTGGGCCGGCTGCTGGCGCGCAGCCTGCAGACCCTCGGCGAAGACGTGGTGCTGATCGACGCCAGCTCGCTGGCGTGCGAAGCGGCCGAGGGGGAGGGGCTGCCGGTGGTCTACGGGGACGCGACCAGCGAGCGGGTACGCCGGCAGGCCCAGATGGAGATTCGCAGCGGCATGCTGGCCGTGACGCCGAACTCGGCGCTCAACGTGCTCCTGGCCCGGGAGATCGAGGACGAGGACGAGGTCGACACGACCGCCGCGGCCATGGATCTACGCTCCGGCGAGCTGGGAGAGCGGACGGCCGGGCGGACGGGCGTGCGCACGCTCTTCGGCCGACCCGTCGAGCTGGACGCCTGGCGGCACCGGCTGGACCAGGGGATGGTGGACCTGACGACCTGGCAGCTGGAGGAGGGCGTCGAGCGGGCGGTCGGCGACCTCCTGGCGGGCGCCCCGCACGATCTGCTGGCCCTGGTCCGCCACCGGGACGGACGTACCGAGCCCGTCACGCGGGACATGGTCTTCGCACCCGGTGACACCGTCTGCTTCGCCTGGCCCTACGCCTCGGGCCCCGGGGCCGGCGACTGGCTGTCCGGGACCGGCTGGAGCCCGATATCGCCTCCCTGAAG
>CAYVFM010000085.1:0-6576 GCA_964450995.1 uncultured Gemmatimonadota bacterium
CCTGGCGGCGGCCCCGGCGGCCGCCCAGCAGGACGAGGCGGCGATGAAGGACGCCGTGAAGAGCCTGCGGGACGACTACTTCGCCACCTACCAGGACAACGACCCCGAGACGGCGGGCGCCCTGTTCGCCTCCGACGGCGTCCTGCTGGCGCCGGCCACCACCAGCATCCGGGGGCCGGAGCAGGTGCGGGAGCGGCTCAGGAGCTTCTTCGAGAACCAGGAGGTCTCGCTGGGCGCCATCTCGGAGGAGACGATCGTGGCCGGCGACCGGGTGCTCGACCGCGGGATCCTCACCCTGGAGGTCACCCCCGCCGGCTCCGACCAGAGCTCGTCCGACACCGGCAAGTACGTCCTGGTGGCCTCGAAGCACGAGCCCGAGGAGGGCGGCGAGCCGGCCTGGAAGATCGACTGGCTGATCTGGAACACCGACAACCCGCTGCGCGAGGCCGGCGGCGAGGAGGAGTGACCCGGCCCACGGCTCGCTGACCGACCCCCGGGCGAGCCCGCGCGGCCCGTCCGGGCCCTCCGGCGGGCGGGTCAGTCGGCCAGGTCGCCCGGGAACTCCTCGGGCGGGACGGGCCATCCCACCAGGTAGCCCTGCACCAGGTCGCAGCCGGTCCGGTCCAGGACCGCCTGCTGGTCCCGCCGCTCGACTCCCTTGGCCATCATCCTCGCGCCGAGCGTGTGGCCCACGTCCATGGCCACCCGGAGCAGGCGCTCGGCGGACGGGCCGGTCCGGGCCGCCCGCACCAGGCCGCCGTCGAGACAGATCAGGTCGGGCTCGAGCTCCCGGAGGCGGTCCACCGGGACCAGGCCGGGCCCGAAGGCGTTCAGACCCACGCCGGTGCCCATCCGGCCCAGCTCGCGGCGGACGTCCGCCAGCCGCCCGTTGCCCTCGGGGCCGGCCGGGAGCTGGACCACCAGCCGCTCCGGGGCGAGCTCCTCCAGCGGGGCCAGCGCCATCCCGACGTCCTCCTCCAGCTCGTCCCCGCCCCAGGTGGCCTCGGAGAGGTGGACCGCCATCCACCCGTCGAACCCCTCCCGGGCCCAGGAGCGGAGCTGGACCGCCGCCCGGGCCAGGACCCAGCGGTCCAGGCGGCGCAGGAGCCCCGCCTCCTCGACGAGGGGCAGGAACTTGGCGGCCGCCAGCCGGCCCAGCCGGGGGTGCGGCCAGCGGACCCGGGCCTCGGCGCCGTGGAGCCGGCCGTCGGCCACGCCGCGGACGGGCTGGTAGTGGAGCTCGAGCCGGTAGTGCCGGAGGGCCTCGTGGATCTCGTCCACCAGCCGCGCTCGCCGGGGGGTGACCACCCCCTGGTCGGGCCGGTAGATCCGGACCCCGGGCTCCTTGGTGCGCCCCGCCCCGTACATGGCCAGGTCCGCCTGCCGGAGCAGCTCCTCGAAGCCCGAGGCGTACCGGGGGTGGAGGGACAGGCCGGCCCCGGCGTCCAGCTCCACCTCGTGGTCGGAGATCCGGAAAGGGGCGTCGAAGGCGCGCAGGATCCGGCGGGCCGCCCGGACGGCGGCGTCCTCCCCCTCGATCCGGGCGAAGAGGACGGCGAACTCGTCCCCCCCGACCCGGGCGGCCGTGTCGGCCTCCCGGATCCGGTCGCGGAGCCGGGAGGCCACCTCCTCCAGCAGCTCGTCGCCCGCGGCGTGGCCGAGGGTGTCGTTGACGGCCTTGAAATCGTCCAGGTCCAGGTAGAGGAGGGCGATCTGGTGGGCGTGGCGCCGGGCCAGCGCCGCCGCCTGCTCGGCCCGATGTCGGAGGAGCCGACGGTTGGCGAGGCCCGTGAGCGCGTCGTGGTGCGCCATGGCCTCCAGCCGCTCCCGGACCCGCTTCTGCTCGGTCAGGTCCCGGGCCAAGCAGAGCAGGCGCCCGCCGTCGAGCCGGGTGAGGCAGAGATCGACCGGGACCGGGGCCCCGCCGGCCGAGCGGCCGGTGGCCTCCCCCCGCCAGCTTGCCGCGTCCCGGAAGGCCTCGGTCGCCCGCCGGCGCACCTCCTCCAGCTCCTCGGCGGGGAGGACCGCGTCCCAGGGCGCCCCCTCCAGCTCGTCCGGCCCGTCGCGGCCGAAGATCCGCGCGTAGGCGGCGTTGACCGCCACGTGTCGGCCGTCCTCGAGGAGCGCCACGCCGTCTGCCGAGCGCTGGAGCGCCGTGCGGATCGCCTCGGGGGGGAAGGAGCTTCCGGGCTCCGGGGGACCGGCCTGATCCAGGGACAACCTCCCCGGCTCGGGGTGGCGGTGGGGCAGGGCGGCGCCCTGCCGGGGCCGGCCGCCGCGGCGCCGGCGGCGGTACCGGTGCCGCGGCAAAAGATATGGACGGGAGGGCGGCCTTCACACCCCTCCCGTCACGCCCCCGCGGCGCTCAGGGTCGGAAGCCCAGGCCCACCGACAGCAGGACGTCGTGCTGGATCCGGGACTCCCCCGTCTCGCCGGCGTCGTAGGAGGAGACGACGTCCCGGAGCTCCAGCCGGAGCGACGCGCCCTCCCACAGGTGGACGCGGGTCCCCGCGGCCGCCGTCGCCGCCGGATCGGTGGCCGTCCGGGCCTCCGGCGCGGCCACGGGCTCGAGCTCCAGGTGCCGGACGCCCCCGCCCACCGACACGAACGGCTCCAGCATCGAGGCCGCGCCCCCGGGCAGGAACCGCCAGGTCGCCTCCAGCGTCCCGGCCAGGTAGTCGGCGTCGCCCAGGTCGTCGGGCACGGCCGCCCCCAGGGGCGCGCCCCGGAGGTTGAGCTGCGCGGGGGCCCAGGCCGCCCGCGCGGCGACGCCCAGGTGCCGGCCCAGCCACCAGGTCAGGCCTCCGGTCACGCCCGCCGAGGAGGACACCTCCGTGTCGAAGGAGACGTCGCTGTCGGTGAGGAGGGCGAGAGGCGTCAGCACGAGGCCAGAGACCGAGACCTCCGGACCCGCCGTCGCGCGGGGGGCGTCGGCCTGGGCGGCGAGGGGCGCGCCCGGCGGAAGCAGCAGGAGCGCCCCGGCGAGGGCGGCGACGACGGGGCGGGCGTGGAGGTTCGACGGCACGGGTGCTCTTCCTCTCGAGGGATGGCGGCCGGTTCGAGCGGGCCCCGGACGATCCCGGGGTCGGCCGGCTATTCGACCCGGATCACGGCGAGGATCGGCGCGGACGGGCTCGAGCTTCCCCCGCCGGCGCGGCCGGCGAGCCGGAGCGCCAGGGACCCGCCGTCGCCCGGATCGGCCAGGCGGAACCAGGCCGCCGTCGAGGCCGAGGTCTCGAACTCGACCGCGCCGCTCCCGAAGGGCAGGCGGGCGGGGTTCAGCGGGAAGGGCAGGGGGAAGTTCGAGCGGGTCCCGGGGTTGGAGGACAGCTCCGCGAAGACGTCCCGCAGGTCCCAGGTGGCGATGCCCCGCCCGGCGGCCTCCCCCTCGAGGCCAGCGTCGTCGAGGCCCAGGGCGAGCAGGAAGTCGGCGAGCAGGGCGTCCCAGCTCCCCCCGGCGGCCTGGAGCACGTTCTCGGCGCCGGAGGCGTGGCCCGACCCGCCGTCGGAGAGGCTCCGCGTGAGCTCCGCCTCCTCGGCGGGGCCGACGCGCTCGGTCAGCCAGCGGACCAGCGCCCAGGCGAAGCCCCGCATCCGGAGCCCCTCGAGGCCGCCCGGATCGGTGTCGGCCAGCGTCGGGGCCCCGGCCGGATCGAGCAGGTAGAAGTTGAGGCGGGCGAAGTTGTTCAGGTGGAAGGTGTTGAACAGCTCCAGGCCCTGCCGGTCCCCGGTCACGTCGTCCCACCCCAGGTTGCTCCGGGCCGGGAGATCGGCCAGCCGGAGGCCCACGATCTCCTCGGCGAAGTGCGCCAGGCCCTCCTGGAGCCAGGTGGCGCCCAGGTCCTCGAAGCCGCCCGAGCCGAAGACGAGCCGCTGCTCGGCGCTCAGCAGGTGCTCCAGCTCGTGGGAGGCGATGGATCGGGCGAGGCGCTGCGCCGCCGACCGGTCCAGGGGGCGGCTGAAGTCCCCGGCCGGGTCCGGGACGGCCAGGTAGAGGACCTCGCCCTCGTTGCTGGCCGGGCAGGTCTCACCGTTCGGCCCCCGCAGGCCCGAGCCCTCCGGGTCGCCCGAGTCCACAAGGTCCAGGGGGAGGAAGAAGCCGCCCACGCGGGCCTCGGCGTTCCGGGGCGTCAGGGCGTTCACGCGGGGCGAGAAGAGGAGGACGACCCGCCCGTTGCCGTCCAGGTCGGCGGGCCCGCCGAAGAAGGCGCTGTCGGTGGGGAAGACGACCTCGTCGAACTCCTCGCCGAGCCGGGCCCAAGTCTCGTCCTGGAAGCCCCGGTCGGGGGCCAGGGTGTCCTCCACCAGGAGCACCCGGTCGCCCGCCGCCCGGACCACGCCGGCGGCCCGCCGGGAGGTGTCCTGGCAGCTCACCGAGAGGCCCTCGCCCACGGCGAAGGTGAAGTCCAGCGTGTCGCCGACGCCCGGCGCGGCCCGCTGCTCCGCCCGCACGGCGCTGCGCTGGAGACGGCCCTCCGAGCCTCCGGGCCCGATCCCCGCCCGGTCCAGGGCCGCCAGCGCCCCCTCGCGGAGCCGGAGCTCGTCGGCGAGCCGGCCCCGGGGCGTGGCGTCCACCGCGCGCTCCCGGGCGGACACGGCGCCCGCCGGGCCCTCGCCGGCCGTGTCCTCCCGGGCCCGGAGGCGGAGGCGGAGCGGCGTCGCCGCGCCGGCGGTCCGGAGCCCGGTGCCCGCGGCCACCAGGTAGCCCCGTGGCTCGTCGGCACCGACGAGCTCCAGGCAGTCCAGGGCCGCCTCGCCCCGGAAGAGCCGCACCTCGCCCGGGGCCAGGTCCATCCGGGGCTGGCGCGGGTCGAGCTCCACCATCATGCCGTTGCTGGGGTCCCCGCGGACCAGCGCCCGGACGCCGGTCTCCCGAGCCGGGAGGCACCGGTCCCGCAGGGCGGGGACGTGGAAGCGGACGCTCTCTTCGTCGGCTTCGACCACCGTCCCGGCGACGCCCTCGACCCGCACCTCCACGTTCTCGGCCCGGAGCCCGAAGCCCTCGCCGTGGAGGACGGCCTCGCCCCCGGCCGGCAGGGGGAGGGGCGTGACCGAGTCGATGCGCGCCGGGCCGTCGAGGACGGTGAGGGCCGCCGCCTCGAAGCGCACGGTGTCGGTCACCAGCCCCTCGCCCACCGCCCGGGCCCGGATCACGTGGTCCACCGGCTCCGAGCCCAGGGTCAGGAGGTTCTCGGTCCGGCCCTCGCCGTCCGTGAAGGTGGTGTCGGAGGCCAGCCGGGCGCCGTCGGCGGGCTCCACCAGCTCCCAGCTCACCTCGACGTCGGAGACGGGGGTCCCGGAGGGGGTGGTCACCCGGAGGCGGAAGGGGAGGGGCAGCTGGCTGCCGACCTCGGCCTGCTGGTCCGTGCCCTCCACCGCCTCCAGCCGGACCTCGCTCGCCGGGAGCGTCACGAGGTCGAAGGAGAGGGAGCTGACGTTGGTGGCGCTGGGCACGTCGACCCGGACCCGGCTCTGGCCGGTCTCGCCGCCGGCCCGGAAGGTGGCCTCGGCCACGCCCTGGTCGTTGGAGACCTGGAGGTTGGGCGAGACCTCACCCGGCCCGGACGCCTGGACGAAGCGGACGGGCACCCCCTCCACCGGCTCGCCCAGCGAGTTCTCCACGCGGACCCCCAGGGGCGGATCGGTGGCTTCGCCCGCCTCGAGGGTGTCCACCGCCGCCGACACGCGGCTCAGCTCGGCCGGGGCCGGCGCGACCTCCGTGCCGGTCTCGCCGGCGCAGGCCGCCAGCGACGCCGCGGCCAGCCCCAGGACGCCCAACGCCGCCGCCCGGAGGGCGTGCGGCCGCGGCCGGCCGAACCTGGGTCCCCCGGCGCCGGGCCGGGTGTCGGGTGGCTGCCTCATTCGGTCAGGGTCTCCGTGCCGGCCGCCCTCTCCCGGCGCGCCGGCGCTTCCGCTTCCGCTGCGCCGGGAGGGGAGAGCCGGGCCGGCGCGCTGGTCGGATCCAGGGACAGCACGGCCGTCCGTGGCCCGCCGCCCTCGGGGGCGGGGACGCCGGACGGCCGTCGCTGGGCCCTGCCTAGTCTACGCAAGGGAGGGTCCGCAGGTTTCTCGGGCGCGTCGCCCGCGGTTCCCGCGCGGCCGGGCGAGCCCGACGCCGTCGTCCCGGGAACACCGCGGAAGGCCGGGCGGAACGGGAACTTACACGCGCTGGAGCCGGCCCGACACCCGATCGGGCCGCCTCCGGGGGGAACCCGGCCCCGGACCCGCCGGTAGGAGGGGACGGAGGGAGACGGAGGTCGCGGGCCGGCCGCCGACGGCGGCGCGGTCCGAGGAAAGTCCGGGCTCCCGAGGGCACGGTGCCGGGGAAACCCCGGGCGTCGCGAGACGACGGCCAGTGTCACAGAGAGCAGACCGCCGATGGCGCGTCGCTCGGCCTCCGGGTCGGTCGGCCGCACAGGCAAGGGTGAAAGGGTGGGGTAAGAGCCCACCGCGCTCGTCGGAGACGGCGGCGGCACGACAAACCCCACCGGGAGCAAGGCCAAGCAGGAGCGAGCGGCGGTCCGCCGCGACGAGCTCCGGGTAGGCCGCGCGAGGCGTCGGGCGACCGGCGTCCCA
>CAYVFM010000086.1:0-6428 GCA_964450995.1 uncultured Gemmatimonadota bacterium
TCGAGCAGGGCCGGCACCGCCTCGGCGGCCCCGGCCCGGAGGACGGCGTCGGCCAGGCCGCTCAGCGCCGTCCGGTCCGGGTCCACCTCCACCACCGCCGCTCCCCCGGCCGCGGCGATCCTCGCCAGCGACGCCGCCGGCTCCACGGCCCCGCTGGTGCCCACCACCAGGCACGCTTCCGCCTCCTCGGCCGCCCGCCGGGCCCGGCCCAGGACCCCGGGGTCCAGGGCCTCGCCGAACCAGACCACGTCCGGCCGGAGCAGGGACCCGCAGTCCCCGCACCGGGGCAGCGTCTCCCGGGAGGAGGCGTCGATCGCGTCCCGGTGGGGGCGTCGCCGGCCGCAGCCGGTGCACCGGACCCGGAAGAGGGAGCCGTGGATCTCGAGCAGGCGGTCCCGGGGCGACGGACCGTCCCCGCCCGCCGGCTGGTCCCCGGCCTCCGCCTCCAGGGCCTCGACGTGGAGGGCGTCGACGTTCTGGGTCAGGATCCAGACGCCGGGCGAGCGGATCGTCCACCGGGCCAGCGCCCGGTGGGCCTCGTTCGGCTCGCAGCCCGCCACCACCTCCCGGCGCCAGGCGTACCATTCCCACACCAGGCGGGGGTCGCGCCGGAAGGCGTCCGGGGTCGCCAGCTCCTCCGGCCGGTGCTCCTGCCAGAGGCCGTCCTCGCCCCGGAAGGTCGGCACGCCCGAATCGGCGCTGATTCCCGCGCCGGTGAGGACGGCGACGCGGCCGGCTCCGTCCAGCAGGCGGCGGGCGGGCGGGACCTCGTCGGCGTCCATCGGAATCGACCTCCGACTCGGGGCGTGCGGGGCGGACGGCTCGGGTCGGCCTCCGGGGCGCGGGCGGGCGTACCGGGGCCGTGGGGCGCTCGGGCTGCAAGCCCCGGTCCGGCGGCCGCCGGGGGCCGTGGCCGCGGGCCGCCCGCTCCCCTAGTCTTGGGGATGTCCGGCGCCGGGTCGGGGAGATCCCCCCGGACGGCCGGCCCGCGAGCACGACGTCCGGAACCCGTCGGGAGGAGCGACGTGAGCGCCACCGCCAGGACCGTCCGAGCGCCCCGGGGGAGCGAGCTCTCCTGCAAGGGATGGCACCAGGAGGGCGCCCTCCGGATGCTGATGAACAACCTGGATCCGGAGGTCGCCGAGCGGCCCGAGGACCTGGTGGTCTACGGCGGGGCCGGGAAGGCCGCCCGGGACTGGGACTGCTTCGAGAAGATCGTCGAGACGCTCCGGCGGCTGGAGGACGACGAGACTCTGCTGGTCCAGAGCGGCAAGCCCGTGGGCGTCTTCCGCACCTGGGAGATGGCGCCGCGCGTCCTCATCGCCAACGCCCACCTCGTCCCCCGCTGGGCCGACGCCGACACCTTCCGCGAGCTCGAGCGGAAGGGCCTCACCATGTACGGCCAGATGACGGCCGGGTCGTGGATCTACATCGGGACCCAGGGGATCCTGCAGGGGACCTACGAGACCTTCGCCGAGGCGGCGCGCCAGCACTTCGGCGGCGACCTCTCGGGCCGGCTGGTGGTGACGGCGGGCCTGGGTGGGATGGGGGGCGCCCAGCCGCTGGCGGCGACGATGAACGGCGGCGCCTTCCTGGGCGTCGAGGTGGACGAGCGCCGCATCCGCCGCCGGGTGGAGACGGGCTACTGCGACCGGATCGCCCACGACCTGGACGAGGCGCTGGAGCAGGTCCTGGAGGCGAAGGAGGCGGGAGAGCCCCTCTCGGTGGGCCTGGTGGGCAACGCCGCCGAGGTGATCCCCGAGCTGGACCGGCGCGACGTCGTCCCGGACCTGCTCACCGACCAGACGGCGGCCCACGACCTGGACCGGGGCTACGTCCCGCCGGGGGTGGAGCCCGACGAGGTGGCGGAGACGCGGGAGCGGGACCCGGAGGGCTGGCGGGAGCGGGTGCTGGACGCGATGGTCCGCCACGTCGAGGCCCTCCTCTCCCTGCAGGAGAAGGGGGCGGTGACCTTCGACTACGGCAACAACATCCGGGGTCAGGTCGCCGACAACCGCGGGCTGGAGGAGGCCTTCGAGATCCCCGGCTTCGTCCCGGCCTTCATCCGCCCCCTCTTCTGCCGGGGCGCCGGGCCGTTCCGATGGGCCGCGCTGTCGGGGAACCCGGAGGACATCCACGAGACCGACCGCGCGGTGCTGGAGGCCTTCCCGGAGAAGGAGGGGCTCCGCCGCTGGATCGAGCAGGCGCGGGAGAAGGTCTCCTTCCAGGGCCTGCCGGCGCGGATCTGCTGGCTGGAGTACGGCGAGCGGGCCGAGATGGGCCAGCGGTTCAACTGGCTGGTGCGGCAGGGGAAGGTGGACGCCCCGCTGGTGATCGGCCGGGACCACCTGGACACCGGCTCGGTGGCCTCGCCCAACCGGGAGACCGAGGCGATGAAGGACGGCTCGGACGCCATCGCCGACTGGCCCCTGCTGAACGCCCTGCTCAACACGGCGTGCGGCGCGAGCTGGGTCTCCCTCCACCACGGGGGCGGCGTCGGCATCGGCTACTCCATCCACGGCGGGATGGTCTGCGTGGCCGACGGCACCGAGGAGACCGGCGAGCGGCTGGAGCGGGTGCTCACCGCCGACCCGGGCACCGGGATCATGCGCCACGCCGACGCGGGCTACGAGGAGGCCGCGCGGGTGGCCCGGGAGCGGGGCGTGGACCTGCCCATGGAGGCCTGAGCGGTGCCGATCCTCCGTGACATCGGCCTGCTGGCCACCTGCCGGGCGGGGGGCGGCCAGGAGGAGATCCACCCGGTGGAGGACGCCGCGGTCGCCTGGCGGGACGGGCGGATCGCCTGGGTCGGGCCGGAGGAGGAGCTCCCGGACGAGTGGGCGGACGAGCCCTCCCTGTCGGCCGGGGGGGCGCTGGTGACGCCCGGGCTGGTGGACGCCCACACCCACCTCGCCTTCGGCGGCTGGCGGGCCGACGAGTTCGCCCGGCGGGCCGCCGGCGAGAGCTACGCCGAGATCGCCGCCGCCGGGGGCGGGATCGCCGCCACCGTGGAGGCGACGAGGGCCGCCGGCCGGCGGGAGCTGGCCGACCGGGCCAGCGCCTTCCTGGGCGAGATGCTGCGGGCCGGCGTCACCACCGTCGAGGCCAAGAGCGGCTACGGCCTCACGGCGGAGGACGAGCTGAACCTCCTGCGGGTCTACCGGCACCTCCAGCGGGCCTCGCGGGTCCGCCTGGTGCCGACCTTCCTCGGGGCCCACGCCGTGCCGCCCGAGCGGGCCGACGACCGGGACGCGCTGGTGGAGGAGATCGCCGGAGCCTGGATCCCCGAGGTCGCCGCCGAGGGGCTGGCGCGCTTCTGCGACGTCTTCGTCGAGGAGGGCGCCTTCACCCCGGCCGAAGCGCGGCGCGTCCTGGAGGCGGGCCGCCGGCACGGGCTCCGCCCGAAGCTCCACGTGGACCAGCTCTCCGACGGCGGGGGCGCGGCGCTGGCCGCGGAGCTGGAGGCCACCTCGGCGGACCACCTGGAGCACGTCTCGAAGGAGGGGATCGCGGCGCTGGCGTCCGTCGACACCGTGGCCGTCCTCCTCCCGCTGGCGTCGCTCTACCTGGGCCAGCCGCCGGCCCCGGGGCGTCGCCTGGCGGAGGCCGGGGTCCCGGTGGCGGTGGCCACCGACTTCAACCCCGGCACGGCGCCCGGCCACCATCTCCCGACGGCGATGACGCTGGCGTGCATCCGCGAGGGCCTGACGCCCCGGGGCGCGCTCAAGGGGGCCACGCTCTTCGCCGCCCGGGCCGTGGGGGAGGAGGACGAGGTCGGGTCGGTGGAGCCGGGCAAGGTCGCCGACCTGGCGCTCTTCGACGCCCCGGACGTCGCCACCTGGCTCCAGGCCCTCGGGGTGGACGCGTGCCTCGGGACGGTCGCCGGGGGCGAGGTGGCCTGGTCCGCGGCCGACGGGCCGCTGTCCGGGGGCGCCCGATGAGCGGAGCGGGGAGCGGCGCCGGTCCGGCCGGCGCGGAGGAGGAGGGCCCGGGCGGGCTCGCGGACCCGCGGGTCGGCGACCTGCTGGGCGAGGACCTCGGGGACGGGGCGTCCCCGCGGGCGGTCCTGGTGGGCTTCCCGTCCGACGCCGGGGTGGTCCGGAACGGCGGCCGGGCCGGGGCGTCGGAGGGGCCGGCCGCGGTCCGGGAGGCGCTGCGGGCGATGACCCCGGACGCGGGGCGGCACGACGCCATGCGCGGGCTGCTCGCCCGGACCCTGGACCTGGGCGACGTCGAGGTGGAGGGCGACCCGGAGGCCGACCAGGAGCGGCTGGCCGACGCCCTGGCGCCGCACCTGGCGGCCGGCCGGCCCGCCGTGGTGATCGGCGGCGGCCACGAGACGGCCTACGGGCACTTCCTCGGGCACGTCCGGGCCGGCCTCCGCCCCGCCGTGCTCAACGTGGACGCCCACCCCGACGTCCGGCCGCTCCGGGACGGGCGGGGCCACTCGGGCTCCCCCTTCCGGCAGATGCTGGAGCACCCCTCCGGCGCCTGCCGCGGCTGCCGGGCCGTGGGCCTCCAGCGAGCCTCCGTCGCCCGGTCGCACCTGCGCTGGCTGGAGGCCGCGGGCGGGAGCTGGCGCTGGCGGGAGACGGTGGACGCGGCGGCGCTGGAGGAGGAGGTGGCGGCCCTGGAGGCGCCGGCCCTGGTCAGCCTGGACCTGGACGCGGTGGACGCCGCCCACGCGCCGGGGGTGAGCGCCCCGTGCACCGACGGCCTGGGCCCCGGGGCCTGGCTCGCCGCCGCGGAGCGGGCGGGGGCGGAGCCGGCCGTCCGCTCCCTGGATTTGGTGGAGCTGAACCCCCGCTTCGACGTCGACGGCCGCACGGCCCGACTGGCCGCACGCACGGTCTGGCGCTTCCTGAGGGGGCTGGCCGGCCGGGAGGACGCCGACCCCGCGCCGCGAGCCCCCGCCTGAGGGGTCGGAGGGGCGGCGATCAGCCGGCGGCCAGCTCCGTGCGCCGGACGGTCAGCGACTCGACGCGCTCCCGCCGGACCTCCACGCCCATCCCGGGCCGGTCCCGCGGGACCCGGACGGTGCTGTCCTCCTCCACCGTCCACTCGGGCTCGACCACGTCCTCCTCCCAGTAGCGGCGGCTGGCCGAGAGGTCGCCCGGGAGGGTGAAGCCGGGCAGGGAGGCCAGGGCCACGTTGTGGGCCCGGCCCACCCCGCTCTCCAGCATGCCGCCGCACCACACCGGGACGCCGTGGGCCCGGCACAGGTCGTGGATCCGCAGCGAGGGGCCGAAGCCGCCGACCCGGCCCGGCTTGACGTTGACGATCCGGCCGGCGCCCAGCCGGATCATGGCCTCGGCCCGGAGCGGGGAGGTGATCGTCTCGTCCAGGCAGATCGCCGTCTCCATCCGCCCCTGCAGCTCGGCGTGGCCCAGCAGGTCGTCCGGGTCCAGGGGCTGCTCGAGCATGAGGAGGCCGAACTCGTCCAGCGAGGCGAGCCGGTCGCCGTCCTCCCGTCCGTAGCCGGCGTTGGCGTCGGCCATCAGCGGCACTTCCGGCCCCAGCGCCTCCCGGGCCGCGGCCAGGAAGGCCCGGTCGGCGCCCGGCTTCACCTTGACCTTGATCCGGCCGTAGCCCTCCTCCCGGGCCGCCCGGACCCGGTCGGCCAGCGCCTCCGGGCTGTCCTGGATGCCCACCGAGATGCCGGTCTCCACGCGGTCGCGGACCCCGCCCAGCAGGTCGGCCAGGGAGCGGCCGGACCGCCGTGCGGCGAGCTCCCAGCAGGCCATCTCCACGCCGGCCCTGGCCATCTGGTGTCCGCGGACGCCCTCCTCCAGCGCCGGCCCCACGTCGGCGGGGCCCTCGAATGTCCGCCCCAGCACGCGGGGGGCCAGCCACTCGCGGATGCCCCACCAGGCGGTGTCCAGGGTCTCGGGCCCGTAGTTGGGGCGCTCCTGGGCCACGCACTCGGCCCAGCCGGCGGCGCCGTCGGCGTCGGCCAGCTCCAGCAGGAGGATCCGGCGCTCCGAGACCTCGCCCGAGGAGATGCGGAACGGCCGCATCAGCGGCAGTCGGAGCTCCCGGAGGATCAGCCGCTCCGGGCGCAGGGGGATCTCGGGTCCGCCCCGGCCGGTCCCTCCGACGGGTGACGCGCCTGCGACGTCGCCCGGCCCCTCGTCGGGTCGGTCAGCCATCGGCGGGCTCCCCCACCTCCGGGTGCAGCAGCAGGTAGAAGCCCCGCTCGGGCCCGGGGACGAACGACGCGACCCGGTAGCCGGCCCGCAGGCGGGCGAGGAAGGCCCGGCGCGTCCGCAGGCGCCACGCCTCCGCCTCGTCCGGGTCACGCTCGCGCACCGCGAACACGTCGGAGGGGATCTCCACCCGGACCACCGGCGGCGCGGCCCCCGCGGCCTCGTCGTCGGAGGCCTCCGGGGCACCGACGTCGGGGCCGTCGTCCTGCGGGGCCGGGTCGC
>CAYVFM010000087.1:0-4749 GCA_964450995.1 uncultured Gemmatimonadota bacterium
ACGTCTTCGTGCACCACTCGGACATCCTGGGCGACGGCTTCAAGACGCTGGAGCCGGGAGAGACCGTCGAGTACGAGGTGATCGACGCCGAGAAGGGCCCGAAGGCGCTGGAGGTCGTCCGCGAGGGCGACGACTACGACGAGGCCGCCGCGGCCGACACCCGGGAAGAGCGGTCCGAGCAGTCCGCCGCGTCCCGGACCGGCGGCGAGGAGAGCGAGGCCCCCGCCGAGGCGTCCAGCGGCTCGGGCGGCCGGAGCCTCGGCGCCCAGCTCAAGGAGAAGCTGGGCCAGCGCTTCTTCGGCGACTGAGCGTCGCCGGCGCCCCGCCCGCCGGAACCGACCGGGGGCGACGGGGTGGCAGTTCCCTGTCGGGAGGGCGACCTCCCGCACCGTGCCGGACGATCCGGCGCGGACGAACGATCAGACCCTGAGGAGGGGATCGACTTGGAGTACCGACTGCGCGATGGAGAGAACCTGGACCGGGCCCTGAAGAAGTTCCGCCGCAAGGTGCAGCGGGCCGGCATCTTCCGTGACATCAAGCGGAACCGCTTCTACGAGAAGCCGAGCGAGGCCCGCCGGCGGAAGCAGAAGGCCGCCGAGCGCCGCCGCCGCCGGAGGGAGCGGAAGAGCTAGGGGCCGGGTCCCCCCGCGCTCCGCGGGAGATCGGCTCCGGTGGAAGGAGTCGGCCTCCCCCGTGGACGACGCCGGCCGGCCGTCGGGCGCGAAGCGCTCCGGCGGCCGGGCCGGCGTTTTCCTTTCCCCCCTCAGCCGGCCGTCCGGGCCGGCGCCCCGTCGGACGCGGCCGGCTCCTCGCCGGAGCCCCCGTCGCCGGCGTCCTCCCCTTCCGGCCCGTATCGGCGCTCCACGTAGTCCTCCAGGATATCGATGAACTCCC
Organism: uncultured Gemmatimonadota bacterium; assembly: GCA_964450995.1. GTDB lineage: Bacteria > Gemmatimonadota > Gemmatimonadetes > Palauibacterales > Palauibacteraceae > CAYVFM01. The sequence continues at coordinate 895 of CAYVFM010000087.1, forward strand.
GGACGATGTCGTCGCCCCGGAGGACGGTGTGCTTCTCGCCGTCCACGAAGACCGGGGCGGCCGGCTCCTCGAAGTCGCCGGGCAGCGAGATCCCGATGTCGGCGTGCTTCGACTCGCCGGGGCCGTTCACCACGCAGCCCATCACGGCCACCTGCATCTCCTCGACCCCCGGCCGGGTCTCGCGCCAGGCGGCCATCCGCTCCTCGAGGTGGCCCTGGATCTCCTCGGCCATCTCCTGGAAGAAGGTGCTGCTGGTGCGGCCGCAGCCCGGGCAGGCCGAGACCTGGGGCTGGAAGCTCCGGAGCCCCATGGACTGCAGGATCTGCTGGGCGACCCGGACCTCCTCGGTCCGGTCCCCGCCGGGCTCTGGCGTCAGCGAGATCCGGATCGTGTCGCCGATCCCGTCGCCCAGCAGGGTCGACAGGGCCGCCGTGCTCGCCACGACCCCCTTGCGGCCCATCCCGGCCTCGGTGAGGCCGAGGTGGAGCGGGTAGTCGCACCGCTCGGCCAGGGCCCGGTAGACCGTGATCAGGTCGGGCACGTCCGAGACCTTGGCGCTCAGGACGATCCGGTCGTGGGCGAGCCCCACCTCCTCGGCGAACCGGGCCGACGAGAGCGCGCTCTCGACCATGGCGGCGAGCGTGACGGCGTGGGCGTCCCGCGGCTCGTCCCGGGCCGCGTTCTCGTCCATCATCCGGGTCAGCAGCTCCTGGTCGAGCGAGCCCCAGTTCACGCCGATGCGGACCGGCTTGTCGTGCTCGACCGCCTGGCGGACGATGGCCGCGAAGTGGTCGTCCCACCGGTCCCCCCGCCCCACGTTCCCGGGGTTGATCCGGTACTTGTCCAGGGCCTCGGCGCAATCGGGGTGGTTGGGGAGGAGGACGTGCCCGTTGAAGTGGAAGTCGCCGATCAGGGGCACGTCGACCCCGCGGTCCTCCAGCCGGGCCGCGATCTCGGGCACGGCCTTCGCCGCGTCCGAGCTGTTCACCGTGATCCGCACCAGCTCGCTGCCCGCCGCGGCCAGCTCCTCCACCTGGTCGGCGGTGGCCCCGGCGTCGGCCGTGTTCGTGTTGGTCATCGACTGGACGACCACCGGGTGGTCGCCGCCGACGGGGACGCCGCCGATCCGGACCGTGACGCTCTCCCGGCGGCCGGCGTAGGGCGAGCCGGCGGTGACGGCGGGATCCAGGGTCGGCTCTCGGGCGTCGTCCGCCACGCTCGGGTCCGGGTCGGGGTGCGGGAGCGGCCCGGCCGGGGGCGGCTCCCCGCGGGCCGGGCGTTCGGGCCCATTGTACCCTGTCGGGCGGTCCCGTTCCACGGGGGGGCCGGGGACACGGTGGTCGAAAGACGTCTTGCGGAAGGGAGGGGAACGGGAGGGGCCGGATCGCTCACGCCCGACGCAAGCGTCGAAGGGTTCGCTCACCGGCCCCTCCCGTTCCCCTCCCCGGGCGCGAGCATGGTCGGGTCGACCACAGGCCGCCCGGCCTGGGGGCGAGGTGGGCAAGCTGCCGGAGTGGCTTCGTCGGGCGGCGGGGCTCGCTTCGCATCGCCCGCCGCCGTCGGAGACCAAAACTACGACAGCCCGCCCCCCGACCGTCCGGTGGAGCCGAGGCGCCCGACACCCCGCCCTCCCCCACCTCCTCGAGGGGGGCGAGCGGTTGGCTGTTGGCTCCATCGGGGGAGGCGGCCGGGCGGGGGGCGGGGACCGAGCGAACCCTTCGATGCTCGCATCGGGCGTGAGCGAGCGTTCCCTCCCCCCGCCCGGCCGCCTCCCGGCCCCACAAGCCCGCGCAGCCTACAGCTCGAACTCCTCGAGCAGCCGCTTCTCGGACTCCCCCTGGACGTGGGCGACGACGCGGACGTGGGGCTCGAGGCCGGAGCCGCGGAGCTTCTTCCGGAGCAGCTCGTCCACCTGGAAGACGCCGGCGGAGTTGGTCATCTCCACCCGCACCCGGACCGGGACCTCCTCCCCGGCCTCGATGTGGACCGCCTCGATGGCGGCGGCCGAGACCGAGTGGATGCTCATCGAGCCCGCCTCGAAGGGGATCCGCGAGCGGCCCTCGGCCATGTCCAGGGCGTCGGCCACCCGGAGGATGCCGGCCTCCAGGGTCAGGGGCTCGCCGCCGGCCCGGTGGGCGATGACGGCCTGGAGGACCTCCGATCGGATCACGGTCGCCTCGGCCGGCTCGTAGAGATCCGCCAGCAGGGCCTTCAGCTTGGGCTGGGCCACGAAGAGCGAGTAGGCCTCGTGGCCGTCCCGGTGGATGGAGATCCCGACGTCGTGGAAGAGGGCCGCCAGCACGACGACGACCTCGGCGTCCTCCTGCGCGAGGCCGTAGTCGGTGACCACCGCCGGCCGCACGCCCGCGTCGTCGAGCAGCCGCAGGACGCGGAGGGCCGAGTTGGCGACGATCTGCACGTGGACGGGACCGTGGTCCGAGATCCCGAGGCGCTCGACGGCGTTGACGTTCTGGGCCGTCCAGAGGGCGAAGAGCTCGTCGTCCTCGTTCACGCGCTCGACCAGGGTCGAGAGGGTGGGATTGTGCCGGGCCGGGACGTTGAGCGGGGTGCGCGCCTCCATCCGCTCGGCCAGCGACCGGCGCGGGGCGTCCTCCGGATCGGGGGGTGGGCAGTCGGCGTCGTCGTCGGGCTCGTTCACGGGCACCTCCGGGAGCGGGTCGAGGGGAGCGTCGGGATCGGCGTCAGGCGAACGCGTCCACCAGCCGCTCCGAGGCCTCCTCCAGCGTGTCCTGGGTCTTGCAGAAGGCGAAGCGCACCAGCGAGCGGCCGTCCGCCGGGTCGGAGAAGAAGCTGGAGCCGGGGACCGTGGCCACGCCGACCTCCCGAGCCATCCAGCGGGCGAAGGTGTCGTCGTCGCGGTCGTCCAGCGTCGAGAAGTCGGCCAGGACGTAGTAGGCCCCGGCCGGCCGGTCGAACCCGAAGCCCGCCTCCTCCAGCCCGCGGCACAGCAGGTCGCGCCGGCGCCGGTAGTCCTCCGCCAGGGATCGGTAGTAGTCCTCGCCCAGCTCCTCCATCCCGACGGCGATCCCCTCCTGGAGCGGGGCGGGCGCGCCCACCGTGAGGAAGTCGTGGACCTTGCGGATCGCGTCGCTCACCTCCGGCGGCGCCACCACGGTGCCGATCCGCCAGCCGGTGACGCTGAAGGTCTTCGACGCCCCGCTCACCGTGATCGTCCGCTCCCGCATGCCGGGCAGCGTGGCCAGGGGGACGTGCTCGCCCTCGTAGAGGATGTGCTCGTAGATCTCGTCGGTCACCGCCCACGCCCCGTGCCGCCGGCAGAGGTCGGCCACCGTCTCGAGCCCGGAGCGGTCCAGCACCCTGCCGGTGGGGTTGTTGGGCGTGTTCAGGACGATCGCCCTCACCCGGTCGTCGAAGGCCTCCTCCAGCCTCCCGAGGTCCAGGCCCGGGCCCTCGCCCATCGGCACGTGGACCGGGTCCGCCCCGCAGAGCACGGCGTCGGGGCCGTAGTTCTCGTAGAAGGGCTCCGGGACGACGACCCGCTCGCCCGGGTTCACCACCGCCATCAGGGCGGCGGCCATCGCCTCGGTGGCGCCGCAGGTGACGGTCACCTCGCGCTCCGGGTCGACCTGCATCCCGTAGAAGGAGCGATACTTCTCCGCTACGGCCCGGCGGAGCCGCTCCGACCCCCAGGTGATCGCGTACTGGTTGAGGTCCCGGGCGACGGCCTCGCGGGCCGCCTCCTTCACCACCCCGGGGGCGGGGAAGTTCGGGAAGCCCTGGGAGAGGTTGACCGCCCCGTGGCGGTCGGCCACGCGGGTCATCTCGCGGATGACGCTCTCGGTGAAGCCGTGGGTGCGGCGGGCGGTCTCCATG
>CAYVFM010000087.1:4849-6376 GCA_964450995.1 uncultured Gemmatimonadota bacterium
CTCCGCCCTCGCCGGATCCGCCGGACTCGCGGCGGCCGCGCTCCTGGCGCTGGCCGGCCTCCTCCCCGCCCCGGCGGCCGCCCAGGACGGCCGGGACGGCGGCGCGGCCACGCCGGAGGCCGTCGTCCGGGGCCTCTTCGACGCCATGCGGGCCGCCGACAGCGCGGCGGCGCGGCAGCTCCTGCACCCTGACGCCCGCCTCCACCGGCCCGTGGTTCGCGACGACGGCGAGCTCGCCCTGAGCGTCTCGGGAGCGGACGGCTGGCTGAACGCCATCGGAGGGGCGGAGCCCGGGCAGCTCGACGAGAAGATCCGGGGCCTGGAGATCCGGGTCGACGGCCGCCTGGCCACCGCGTGGATGAACTACGTCTTCTACCTCGACGGCGAGCTCCACCACTGCGGGGTGAACGCGTTCCAGCTCGTGCGGATGGCCGACGGGTGGAAGGCCTTCGGGGTCGCCGACACCAGCCGCGAGGAGGACTGCGGGGAGCCGCGCGGGGAACGGGGGGACGGACGGTGAGGGCGCGTGCGGCGCTCCTGCTGGCGGCCTTCCTCCTGGCCGCCTGCGGCGGGTCGAGGTCGGGGGGACCCCGGCCGCTCCCCGAGGACCCCGGCGACCAGGCCGACGCCGGCGCCGGCGACGCCGTGCCGGTGGCTTACGTCGTCGAGTGCCAGACCTGCACCGTCTCCTGGCTCACCCCCGACGGCCTCAAGACCCGGGGCGCGGCGGGGAGCTGGCGGCGATCGCTGGAGGTGGAGGCGGGCCGGGCCCTCCGGCTGGTGGTGGAGCGGGACGAGGACCGGCCGACCTCCGTGGAAGCCCGCATCGTCGTCCGGGGCGAGACGGCGACCTTCGGCCAGCTCGCCTACCGGGACTACCGGGACCGGATCATCCTCCGGGCCCGGGCCCGCTGAGGAGCCGGCCCCGGGCGCCGGAGCGCCGCGGAGGCCGGGGCGTCAGCGGGTGGCCCGGGCCAGCGCCCCCCGGAGGTCGGCCTCGAGGCGGGCGGCCGGCTCGATGCCCACCGAGAGCCGCACCAGCCCGTCGGTGATCCCGGTGTCCTCCCGCTCCTCGGGCGCCATCGAGGCGTGCGACGTCGCCGCCGGCCGGGTGACGAGCGACTCGACCCCGCCCAGGCTGGGCGCCACCACGGGGATCTCCAGCTCCTCCAGGACCCGCCGGGCCACGGGCTCGCCCCCGGCGGGCTCGAACGCGAGCATCCCCCCCGTGCCCTCCAGGAGGCGGTCGGCGCGCTCGTGGTCCGGGTGGCCCTCCAGCCCCGGGTGATGGACCCGCTCGACCGCCGGGTGGCCCTCCAGCGCCCGGGCGAGCCGCAGGGACGTCCCGTTCTGGCGCTCCACCCGCAGGGCCAGCGTCCGGAGCCCCCGGCGGAGCAGGAAGCAGGCGTGGGGATCCAGCGCCCCGCCGAGCTGCAGGAGCCGGCGGCGGGCCCCCGCCATCACGTCGGCCCGCCCGACGAGCGCGCCGGCCACCAGGTCCGAGTGCCCGTTCAGGTACTTCGTGGC
>CAYVFM010000088.1:0-6369 GCA_964450995.1 uncultured Gemmatimonadota bacterium
TCTTCGCCAGGTGGACCGTCTCCCGCAGGTCCAGCCCCTCCCGCATCCGGGTGCCCCCGCCGGCGGCCCCGCCGCGGAGGGAGTTGATCACCAGCCACCCCCGGGCCCCGGTGGGATCGTCCTCCCACTCGACGATCCGCTCGGGCGGGGCGTCCAGGTAACGGCGGTAGCGCCGCCAGACGGTGGGGCCGATCACCGGACCGGCGAGGGCAGGGGGCGGGGGCTCCGGACGGACGAAGGCGACACGGTGCTACCCCGGCTCGAGGACGAGGGAAACCGGACGGGCCAGCACCTCCACGTTGCGCAGGCGCCGGGGCGGGAGCAAGCGGTGCCGGGGCCGGGCTCGGTCGCATCGGCCGCCGGCCCGTCCGGTCGGACGGCGGGCCCGGCCGGCCAGGTCAGCCGTCCGGGCCGGCAGCGTCCGCGTCGCCGCCCTCGCGCAACGCCTCCAGGAACGCCTGACCGTAGCGCTCCAGCTTGACCTCGCCCACGCCGGAGACCTCCAGCAGCTCCCCCGGGGTCGAGGGATCGCGCTCGATCATGTTCCAGAGCACGTCGTCGCTGAAGACGATGTAGGCGGGTACGTCCCGCTCGGCGGCCAGCTCCTTCCGGAGCGCCCGGAGCCGCTGGAAGACAGGGTGGGAGGGGTCCCGCCCGCGGCGATCCGTCCCGGAGGCGCCTCCGCCGGATCCGCCGCCGCCGTCCCGCTTCCGCCCGCCGCGGCGGGCGGCCGCCGTCCCGGGCGGGGGCGCCACCAGCTCCGCCACGTCGATCCCGGCGCAGACGTCGCAGGCGTCCCCGCACGGGTCGATCCGTTCGTCGAAGTGGGCCAGCAGGGCGCGGTGCCGGCAGACGTCGCCGTCGGCGATCCGGTAGAGCTTGCGCAGGGCGTCCCGCTTCGCCCGCCGGTGCTCCGGGTCCTCGACCTCGTCCAGGAAGCGCTCCCGCACCTTCACGTCCGCCCACGAATAGAAGAGGAAGCACTCGGCCGGGAGGCCGTCCCGTCCCGCGCGGCCCAGCTCCTGGTACCAGGACTCGACGTCGGACGGCATCTCCTGGTGGATGACGAAGCGGACGTCGGGCTTGTCGATCCCCATCCCGAAGGCCACCGTCGCCACCACCACCTCCAGCTCGTCCCGGGCGAACGCCTCCTGGGCGGCCGTGCGCCCGGCGTCGTCCATGCCGGCGTGGTAGGCCGTCGCCCGGATCCCGTGGTCCTCCAGGAAGGCGGCGGTCCGCTCGACCGACCGCCGGGACAGGGCGTAGACGATGCCGCTCTCGCCCCGGTGCCGGCGGACCACCGAGAGCACCTCGCTCCGGGTGTGCCCCTCGCCCCGCTTCCGGCAGTGGAGCCGGAGGTTCGGCCGGAAGAAGGACCCCTTGAACCCGTCGGGCTGCTCCATGCCGAGCTGGGCCACGATGTCCCGGGCCACCCGCCGGGTGGCGGTGGCCGTGAGCGCCAGCACGGGCAGCCCGCCCAGCTCCTCCTTCAGCCCCCGCAGACGGCGGTAGGACGGCCGGAAGTCGTGGCCCCACTGCGAGATGCAGTGGGCCTCGTCCACCACCAGCAGGGAGAGGGGCGCGGCGGCCAGGCGCCGGCGCATGCCGCGGTTCAGCGCCTCGGGCGCCAGGTAGAGCAGCTCCCACTCGCCCCGGTCCAGCTTCTCCAGCCGCCGCCGGCGCTCCTCCCGGGGGAGGGTCGAGTTGAGCGACGCGGCCTCGAAGCCCAGCTCCCGGAGGGCGTCGACCTGGTCCTTCATCAGGCTGATGAGGGGGGAGAGGACGACCACGGTGCCCGGCAGCATGCGGGCCGGCAGCTGGAAGGTGAGCGACTTGCCGGCCCCGGTGGGCATCACCCCGATGCAGTCGTCGCCCCGGAGCACGGCCTCGACGATCCGCCGCTGGCCGGGCCGGAAGTCCTCGTAGCCGAAGACGCGGCGCAGGACGTCGCGAGGATCGCGCTCCCGCGCGTCCTCCGCGGGGGCGATGGGGCGATCGGCTTCCGGGCGGGAGGCGTTCACGGGCGGGCGGGTCTCGGTGGCAGGAGCGGGTCTCGGGCGCGGACACCGGGCCGGGTCCGGGCCCCAATCTAAGGGACGGCCCGCGCCGGCGCGGGCCGCGGGCGGGGACGCGGAGGAGGGTCTCCTCCCGTCTCAAGCGGGCGCCAAGCCGGGGCGCCGGAGCGGATGGCACGGTACATGTACCCTCCGTGACGGTGCAGGGGACACGCCAGATCGAGGCGTCCCCGCGGTTCGCGAATCGGAGGCACGAGGGATGGAGCGTCGACAGCTGGGCGAGCACGGTCCGGAGGTCTCGGCCCTGGGGCTGGGCTGCATGGGGATGTCCGAGTTCTACGGGTCCCCGGAGGAGCGGGACGAGGGCCGGTCGATCGAGGTGATCCACCGGGCGCTGGACCTCGGTGTGAACTTCCTCGACACCGCCGACATGTACGGGCCCTTCGACAACGAGCGGCTGGTGGGCGAGGCGATCCGGGGGCGCCGCGACGAGGTGGTGCTGGCCACCAAGTTCGGGAACGTGCGATCGGAGGACGGCGCGTTCCTGGGCATCGACGGCCGCCCGGAGTACGTGCGGCAGGCCTGTCACGAATCGCTCCGCCGCCTGGGCGTCGACCACATCGACCTCTACTACCAGCACCGGGTCGACCCCGACGTCCCCGTCGAGGAGACCGTGGGCGCCATGGCCCGGCTGGTGGAGGAGGGGAAGGTCGGCCACCTGGGGCTCTCGGAGGCGGCCCCGAAGACGATCCGCCGGGCCCACGCCGAGCATCCGATCGCGGCCCTCCAGACGGAGTACTCGCTGTGGTCACGCGATCCCGAGGCGGAGATCCTCCCCACGGTGCGCGATCTGGGGATCGGCTACGTGGCCTACAGCCCGCTGGGTCGGGGCTTCCTCACCGGACGGTTCGAGCGCTTCGAGGACCTGCCGGAGGACGACTGGCGCCGCCGCTCGCCCCGCTTCCAGGGGGAGAACTTCGAGAAGAACCTGGAGCTGGTGGAGCGGGTCGAGGAGATCGCGGCCGGGAAGGGCTGCACGCCCACCCAGCTCGCGCTGGCCTGGGTGCTGGCGCAGGGCGACGACGTCGTGCCCATCCCCGGGACCACCCGGATCGGCCACCTGGAGGAGAACGTGGCCGCCCTGGAGGTGGAGCTCACCGGGGCGGAGCTGGAGCGGATCGAGGAGGCGTTCCCGGTGGACGCCGCGGCCGGCCTCCGCTATCCCGAGGAGGCGATGGAGGCGGTGGACGGCTGAGGCCCGCCCCGCTGCCGCTCAGCCGCAGGCGTCGGCGCCGGTGACGCCGACCCCCTCCATCTCCACCCAGCCCCGGGTACCGTCGGGCGCCTCCACCCGGACCCACCACCGGGTCTCGGGGTGACGGAGGACCAGGCCCTCCGCCCAGCGGGGCGCCGAATCGGGAGGCGCTTCGCCGGGGTCGGACGCGAGGAGGGGCCCGGCCTTCCGGATGGACCGTCCGTCCCAGACCCGCCAGATCCCCTCGCCGGTGGTGTTCAGCAGCACCGTGGTGTCGCGCGGTGCAGGACGCGGCCCCTCCGGGGACGGGACGGAGCCGCCGGAGTCCCGACGGGCCAGGGCGCCCGGCCGGAGCACCGCCGTGCCGGGCGTCAGGACCCAGACCTCGCCGTCGACGGCCCGGAACGACGTGCCGGGCGCGAGGACCGTCCGGACCGGGGCCGTGTCGGCCCGGAACGCCTGCACCCGGATCCGCGTCCCGGCGGTCCAGGTGCCGTAGGTGCAGCACTCGAACGGGCACGCCCCCTCGTGCTCGTGGGGGAAGCTCAGGATGGTGTCCCGCCCCGGGTGAGCCGCCGGCACCGCGGCCTCGCGGTCCTCCTGCCGGGGGACCTCCCCGCAGGCGGCGGCCAGGAGGAGGGTCGGGACGAGCAGGGCCACGGCCGTGCGCTTCCCGGCGATCGACCGGTCCCCGTTCATCCGGCCTCTCCCGGCGCAGCGTCCGCTTCCCGCCGCCGCACGTGGACCGTCTTCTCCACTCGCGCGTGCACGGTGCCGTCCGCCGCGGTCAGCTCCACTTCGTAGACGCGGTCGGTCCGGCCCTCTTCCTCCACGGCCGCGCGGATCGCCGCCAGCTCCCGGTCGGGAAGCTCGAACCGGGCGTACAGCTCCTCCCGGGCCGGCCGCAGGAAGCGGATGCGGGCCGCCCGGTCCCAGACCTCGTAGCCGTCGCCCAGCCGGTGGATCAGCATGATCATGTAGATCGGATCCACCGCCCCGTACATGCTCCCCCCGAAGATGGTGCCGACGTAGTTGCGCGTCCGCCAGGAGAGGGGGAGCCGGAGACGGACCTCGCGCCACTCGTCGTCCAGGTACGTGAGCCAGGCTCCCGTCCCGCGGAAGGCGGGGAAGAGGTTGAACCCCCAGCGCTTGAGCCGGGTGGCGAGGGACTCGGGCACGGCGGCTCCGGTTCGCGAGAGATCGGTTCAAAATGGACGGGCGAAGTGTAGGGGCCTGGCGCGGGCCGCGCGAAGGCCGCGGCGACGGAGAGGTGCGTCCGGGGCCGCCGCCCGATAGGGTGACGGGAGCCGCGACCCCGGGTCGCTCCGGGCGCCTCCCGCGAGAGGAGACACCGATGACCGACGCTTCCGGCGGATCGGAGGACGAGTCCCCCGTCGCCTCCGACCACGAGCGCGCCTCCGAGCACCTGCTCCGGCGGCTGGAGGCCCGGGTCCTCCCCTGGCTGGCCGATCGGCTGCCGGCCCGGGTGGTGCCCGATCACATGACGGCGCTGGGCGTGGCGGCCTCGATCGGAGTGGCCGCCTCCTACTTGCTCACCAACCGGGACCCGGCGTGGCTGTGGGCGGCCAGCGGGTTCCTCGTCGTCCAGTGGTTCGGCGACAGCCTGGACGGGACCCTGGCCCGGCACCGGGGGATCGAGCGGCCGCGCTACGGCTTCTACCTGGACCACGTGGTGGACGCCTTCTCCACCGTCGCCATCGGCCTCGGCCTGGGTCTCTCGCCCTACATGCTGCTATCGGTGGCCCTGGCCATCGTGATCGCCTACCTGGTCCTCTCCATCAACGTCTACCTGGAGACCTGCGTCCACGACGAGTTCAGCTTCGGCTACGGGTGGCTCGGACCCACCGAAGCCCGGGTGCTGCTGATCGGGCTGAACACGGTGGCCGCCACGGCCGGCCCGCTCACGTTCGAGCTGATGGAGGTGGGCGCCACCGTCTTCGACGTGGCCGGCGCGGCGGCGGCCCTCGGGATGGCGGGGCTGCTGGCGGCCCGGGTGGCACGCAACCTCCGCCGGCTCGCGCGGCTGGAGCCTCCGCCGGAGCCGGACCGGCGACGGGAAGGCTGAGGCCGCGCAGTCGATCGACGGCCGGGAGGGCGACCTGTCGGGGGCGGGCTCAGCTTTGCTGGCGTCGGGCGCCGTCGACGTAGACCTCGGCGCCCGACGGGTCGTCCAGCTCGATGGACCGGATCGAGCCGTAGACGTGGAATCCGTCGACCCCGCCGCCGACCCGTCCGGTGGCGGTTCCTCCCTCCACCCGGTCGCCACCGCTCACGTCGAAGCCACCCACCCGATCGTCCTCCTGGACGATCCGACCGTCCACCTCGATGGTGTAGCTGGTGGAGCCGGACGCGCCGCTGCCGTCGATGACGACGGTGTGGTACTCGCGGCCGTCCAGGAGGACCGTGGCGCCCGACGGATCGTCCAGCTCGATGGAGCGGATCCCGCCCCGGACCCGGTAGCCGTCGGCGTCACCGGTCACCCGGCCGGCGGCCCTCCCCTCACCGACCCGGTCTTCGGACTCGGTGCCCGCCGAGCGGCCGGCCACCGTGTCGTCCGCTACCTCGATCTCACCGGTGACCTCGATAGCATACCCGGTCTCGTCGTCCGGCCCGCTCGCCGCCACGACGACGGTGTGCTCCTCGGTGAAGTGGGGCTCGCCGTCGACATAGACCCGGGCCGCCGAGGCGTCGTCGAGCTGAATGGAGGTGACGGCCCCGCTGGTGACGAAGCCGTCGGCTCCGCCGCCCACCCGTCCGGTGGCCGTCCCGCCCTCGACCCGGTCGCCGCCGCTCACGTCGAAGTCGCCCACCCGGCCGTCCTCCTGGGTGATCCGCCCGTCCACCTCGACGGTGTAGGTGGTGGAGCCCGGGGCGTCCCGGCCGTCGATGACGACGGTGTGACGCTCCAGACCGTCCACGAAGACGGTCGCCGCGGAGGGATCGGCCACGTCGATGGCGACGATCCCGCCCCGGACCCGGAAGCCGTCGGCGTCCCCGTCGACGCGTCCCGTGGCCGTCGGTCCGTCCACCCTGTCGGAAGGATCGACAGTGACGTTCCGGCCGGCCAGGGTGTCGTCC
>CAYVFM010000089.1:0-6199 GCA_964450995.1 uncultured Gemmatimonadota bacterium
TCGGGCTCCGATCCCGACGGGGACATGCTCACCCTGACCTGGGAGTCCGACGTCGAGGGTCAGATCGGCACGGGCGAATCGTTCTCGATGACCTTGCCGAAGGGGCCGCACACGATCACGCTCACCGCCGAGGATCCGGACGGGGCGACCGGCACGGCGACCATCGACATCCTGGTCGAGTCGCCGGGCTTCGATATCCGTCTGGACTTCGGCAGCGGGTTCAGCTCCAGCCAGATGAGCACTATCCGGAGCACCGTGAAGAGGTGGGAGAGCGTCGTCCAGGACGATTTGAGCCACACGTTCACCGAGCAGCTTCCTGACTGTCTGGACAACGGTCGGGGGATCGACGACCTCTTCATCACCGTGACCGTCGCCGACCTCGGCGGCTCCGGCGGCACGCTCGCCCGGGCCGGCCCCTGCGCGCTCCGGACGACCGGGGCGGGGCTGCCCATTGGCGGCACCATAGAGTTCGACCAGGCCGACCTGAGCACGCTGGAGAGTGACGGGCGGCTGGACGACGTGGCGCTGCACGAGGCGGGTCACGTCCTGGGCATCGGAATCCCCCAGGTCAGCGGCTGGGGCAACAACCTCCAGAACCTCAGCACCCTGGATCCGTTTTTCACCGGGTCGGCGGCCCGTTCGGCGTTCTCGAACCTGGGCGGCGAGGCCCACCTGAGCGACCCGGTGCCGCTGGCCAACACCGGGGGTCAGGGGACCCGCAGCGCCCACTGGCGCGAGGTGAACTTCGAGAGCGAGCTGATGACCGGCTTCATCGGCACGGGCTCCAACCCGCTCAGCACGGTCACGATCGGGTCGCTCCAGGACATCGGCTACTCGGCGGACATGTCGGCGGCCGATTCCTACGGCCTGCCGATGCCCCAGCTGGCCCTCTGGGAGAGCGAGGCCGACGCGACGCTGGCCCGTCCCCAGGACTCGGGCGTCAACTTTGGCACGCCGGGCTCGTCGACGCTGTCGTCGACGATCGTCGCCGGCACGAACCAGGACCAGGGTTGGGAGTCGAGCCACCCCGACGACGAGATGTACAGCGGGCTGATACGCTTCGGGGTGCCGTCGCTCCCCTCCGGGGTGAGCATCGAGCAGGCGATGCTGGAGGTGACCGTCCAGGGCTTCGACGGCGGCTCGCCCCAGGGTATCGACCTCCAGCAGGTCACCGGCAGCTGGTCGGAGGGCTCGGTGACCTGGGACAGCCGCCCCTCCTTCGGGACCACGCGGCAGAGCTACGACGCCGGTTGCAGCGGCCCCTGCCAGGTGGATCTCACCGACCTGGCCCGCGACTGGGCCAGCGGCAGCACCGCCAACAACGGCCTGGCCCTGTCGGCGCCCGACGCCTCCTCGAGCAACCTGTACAGCGTGGGCTACTTCACCCGGCACACCAGCACTGAGCAGAGCCGTCCCCGGATCCGGGTCGAGGCGAGAACCGGCTCCTCGGCCCAGGCGGCCCTGAGGCGACAGCCGATCGACCCCGGTGACAGGATCCCGCTGGGCGACGACGTGCTCGACGACATCCCGCTCTGGGGCGTGAACCCGGACGGATCGGTCATCCGGATCCGGTAGGCGGGACGGCCGGGCGTCCCGGCCGCCGGAGGGGGTGTCAGACTCGAGACCGTCGGGAGCCGGCGCGGGCGGATCCCACCGCCCCGCCGGCTCCCCGCGCGCCGGTCAGCCGGAAGCCGTGTCGGCTTCGCCCACCGTCGGAATCTCCCGGGGCTCGGGCGGCGCCTCCTCTTCGATCTGCTTGGCCATCTGCCGGACACGCTCGTCCCGCCCCAGGGCCGTCGCCTGCTCGGCCGTGAGCCGGGCGTAGAAGCCCGGCAGGGTCGGCTCGACGCTCACCGAGTCCACCCCGTGGTCGGCGGCGACCGAGTCGGGGTCGATGCCCTCCCGGAGATAGACCATGTAGCCACCGCGGGGCCACGTCCGGCCGCCGGTGTCCGCGGAGACGGTGCCGGCGCGGGCGGGAGGGGCTTCCATCGTGTCCGCCCCGGTCGCCGTGTCACCCTCGTCGGTCCCGGTCATCTCGCCGGCCGGGACGGTGTCGGCGGCCGTCGTCGCCGCGGTGTCGGGCGGGCTCTCTCCGTTCTCCCCGGCGGGGGCACAGCCGAGGGCCAGCAGGCCGACGGCCGTCAGGGTGCAGGTCAGGGTGGTGGTCCGGGCGGTGTGCCCGGCGAGAGTGGGGGATCGGGTCATGGTCGCCTCGCGGGTTGGGAGGGTTGGACGTTACGGATTCTCTCGACGCGGCCCGTGGCCGGGTCGATGCTGAAGAGCGGCACGGGCAGGGGCCGCTCCCAGCCGTACGGCGATCCGACCCCCGCCCGCAGTCCCCCGTCGTCCCGGGCGGCGGGGAAGGTGTAGGGGTCGGCCTCGTCCGGGTCGGTGGCGAGCTTCAGGTCGCCCATGGCCTCGACCGAGACGACGCTGAAGGGGTCGTTCGCCGAGCCGATGAAGCCAGTCATCAGCTCGTCCTGCAGGTCGGGCTCGCTCCAGTGCCCCAGGGCCGTGCCCGAGCCGCCGACGTCCTCCACGGGCACTGGATCTCCGTCGAACACGTCGCCGCCCACCTCCACGAACGCCTCCCGGGCCTGCCGGCCGAGGTAGAAGGGCGCGCCCGACGCCACGCCGTCCACCAGGTTCTGGCGCTGCCAGAGCGTCCCGAAGCCCAGGACGTGGGCGATCTCGTGGACGATGGTCGCGTTCAGGGTCCCGTCGCGGCGGAGCTGCTCGAGGTCGGCCTCGTCGAACTCCATCGCTCCCACGGCCACCGTCTCGGTGGGGTTCTGCCGGAGGCCGCAAGGCCCGGCCTGTCCGAGCACGCCGCCGGGCCCGTCGATGGAGTCGACGCGGACGTAGATCCGCACGTCGTCGATGGTGTCGTTCCGGAGGATCGGCCCGCCGTCGACGCACTGGGAGGTGTCGAAGCTGTCCACCGCCGCGTCGAGCAGGTCGCCGGGCACGATCCGCTCCCAGCGCCTCGCCGTCGCCTCGAAGACCTCCCGGGTGGAGTCGTCGACGGCGGTGACGAACTCCAGCTCGACGTCCATCCCCCGCGTGTAGACCGAGAGGAGGTCCTCGGCGACGTTGTCCGCGGTGGAAGCCTCGTCCACCTCGTCGCCGGTGTCCACCTCCAGCCGGGCCGTCCGGATGCCGCGGCTGGCGAAGCTCCCGAGGTCCTGGGGAGGCAGATCGACGGAGTCCCGGGCGGGGATCCCCTCCTGGATCCGGCCCGAGGCCACGACCGTCCCGTCCAGGGTGATCCGCCAGTCGAAGGGGCCGGCGTCCACGCCGCCGACGTTCACGACGCGGCCGACGATCCGGACGTCCTCGCCGGTCAGGGCCCCGCCGGGCAGGACCGCGAACCCGCTGGGGCGC
This sequence comes from uncultured Gemmatimonadota bacterium, assembly GCA_964450995.1. GTDB lineage: Bacteria > Gemmatimonadota > Gemmatimonadetes > Palauibacterales > Palauibacteraceae > CAYVFM01. The sequence continues at coordinate 3,388 of CAYVFM010000089.1, forward strand.
AGCTCGGCCTGGTCGGAGGGGGCGTCCGAGACCACGGCGATGGAGATGGTGTCGGAGCCGGTGGCGCCCTGGTTGTCCGTCGCCTCCAGCGTGATCTCGTGGTCGCCGGCCGAGAGGCTCGGCGCGTCCACGGCGATCCCGGTGCCGAGCCGGCCGTCGAGGTCGCTCCGCCACACCAGGGCCGGGCCGCCCAGGCTCCCCTGCTCGGGGTCGGTGGCGGAGCCCTCGAAGGACACGCTCTGGCCCTCCTCGAACGAGCTGCCCGTGGGCGGGTTCGTGATGTCGACGTCGGGGGGCTGGTTGACGGGCTCGGTCGGTCCGTTCCCGCCGTCGCCCCCGCCCCCGCCGCAGCCGGCCAGCGCCACCGCGGAGGCGGCGGCCAGGGCCACGAGGAAAGTCTGCTCCCGGGTCATCTCCTTCGGCTCCCCTCGGTCGGGTTCGCTCTCGCTCGCTCGGTTCGCGATCTCCGTCGGCCCGTCTCTACCCCGCGGAGGAACGGCACGGTCCGTGGCATCGACGCGGCGGGGAAGCGGCGCGTCACCGGACCTCCCCCTCGCCCCCGGCGCCGTCGCCGGCCCGCGAGGCCATCCAGTCCCAGAGCGATCCGGCCCGCCCGACGACGCGCTCGACGTCCTCGGCCAGCAGGAAGCCCCCGTCCACCAGGGCCCGCGCGGCCCGACGGACCCGCTCCAGGTAGGCCTCCCGGGACTCGTAGAGCGACTGAACCGGTGGCCGGGGGTCGCCGGTGCGGCGCGCCTCCGCCGCGCTCCAGGGGAGGGGGGCGAAGGTGCCGCGGAAGTCCGCCAGCTCCTCCTCGGGACCGGGCAGGCCGGTTTGGAGGCTCCACGGGGCGTAGGTGGCCAGGGGGACGCGGATCGCGGCGTTGCGGACGCCGCCCAGCTCGTTGCCGAAGCGGTCCAGGGCCGGGGCCAGCGAGGGGAAGGCGGGCCCCAGCGCCGGCGGCTGGACGTCGACGCGGCCCTCCGGCCAGCGGTCCCCGTAGTCGGCCCGGTAGGCCACGTGGATCACCTCCGGGAAGGACAGCCCCGGGATCGCCGGGAAGTCCCCGGCCACCTCCCCGATCGGGGCCAGCGTCCCCTCCTCGATCCGCGGGCGGCGCGACGCCGGCAGCGGGTCGCCGTCCCGGAGATGCTCGACCATCCCCACCGCCAGGGCCCGGAGGTTCGGGAGGAAGTCCAGCGGGTTGCCGCGCCAGGCCGCCGGCTCGTCCCCCCCGGTGAGCCGGCGCTCCGGCTCCGGCGGGAAGGCGTCGACGAAGTGCTGGGCGCTGGCCAGGTGATAGATCCGGACCTTCGGGTGGAGGGACACGTCGGCCGAGCCGTCGGGCGAGGTGTGCAGCAGGGAGGCGGCCCGGCCCCAGTACTCGTAGCCGGTGTTCGTGTAGAGGACGGTCGGCAGGTGGCGGGGGTCGCGGTCGAAGCCCGCGGCCCGCTCCTCCGCGAGGGCCCCGGCGGCGCCGGGGGCGTAGCGGCCGGACGCGCCGCCCCGGGTCCGTAGACCGGCCGCCCCGCCGTCCGCGCCCGACGGCTCGCCCGCCCCCGGCGGCCCGGCGGGTCCGTCGCCCGGGTCGCCGCCCGGGTCGTCGGCCCCGGCCTCGTCGCCCTCCGGGGCGTACAGGGCGAGCAGGCCGTCGCGCCGGCCGGTGACGGTGTCGCGCTGGACCCGGCCCGCGAAGGGGAAGACGTCGGTGGGATAGAAGAAGGCGCTGAAGCGGTGGGCGTCGCGGCTGGGCTGGGCGAAGAGGTGGTTGAAGCTCCCGCGGCCGGCCCCGGCGGTGTGGACCATCATCCCGTCCAGGGCCCGCCGTCCGGCCTCGTCGACGTTGAAGCCCTGGTAGAGGTAGTGCCGGAGGAACCGGCCCGTCTGGGAGATGCCCAGGGCGAAGACGTCCTCGATCTCCATGGAGGCCGCCCCCTCGCCGTGCTTCAGCCAGGAGGCCATGTCCCGGATCGCCGCCAGCCCCAGGCCCACCACCCGCGGGTCCTCGGCCGGGTAGACCAGCTCGTAGATCTTCCCCGGCTCGAAGCCGCCGGGCAGGTGGATCGAGGTCCGGCTGGCCCGGACCGTCCCGTCCTCCCCCACCTCGGCCCAGCCCCAGAGGCTGTCGGGGACCGTCCGGCGTGCCGCCTCGCGGCCGTCGCGCACCGTGAGCCGGATCTCCGGCGCCGTGGTGTCGGCCACGGGGTAGGGCCGATGGCCACGGTGGGCCACCGGCATCGTCGTGGTGGCCTCGTCCACGACCCGGTCGGAGCGGACCAGCCCGCGGATCGGCGAGCCGTCCTCCGCCCGGGCCACGGGCACCTCCAGCCGGAGGGCGTCGCCGTCGCCCGTCGGCACGTCCCACTGCCACCCGACCCAGGCTACGGTGACGCCCTTCCGCATCAGCAGGCCGTCGCCGAAGTCCTCGGCCGAGGAGGGGTCGCGGGCGAAGGTGCCGCCGTTGAGATAGCCCAGGACCGCCTTCCCGCCCCGGTTGCTCACCTCCAGCAGGGCCACCCCCGAGCCCCGCCCGGCATGGAGCGGCCGGAGGATCATGAAGTTCGCCCGGGCGTGAACCAGGCCGTCCTCCTCCACCGGGGCCCGGTCCAGGCCGACGATGCGGGCGTTGGCCGGGTGGTCGGGATCGATCCCGAACCAGACGTGCCCCCGGATCTTCTCGTAGGGGCCCGCGTCGCCGAAGGCCCGGCCGTCCAGCACCACCGTGCGCTCGGTGATCTCCACCCGGAGGACTTCCGCCCCGGCGGGCCGGGGCGTCCAGGCCAGGGCCGCGGCGGCCAGCAGGAGGGCGAGG
>CAYVFM010000090.1:0-6135 GCA_964450995.1 uncultured Gemmatimonadota bacterium
GGAAGTCGTTGTCGTCGGCGCCCTCGTCCAGGCGCCGGCGGGCCTCCATGGCGTGGCGGCGGACCCGCTCGTGCAGCTCCTGCCGGTCGCCGCCGGCCTCGACGCCGGCCACCAGCACCTCCTCGACGACCAGGAAGGGCAGCTCCCGCTCCAGGCGCCGCCGGATCACCGGCTCGTGGACCACCAGCCCCGAGGCGACGTTGGCGGCCAGCAGCAGCACCGCGTCCGCGGCCTGGTAGGCCCCGGGGAGGGAGATCCGCCGGTTGGCCGAGTCGTCCAGCGTCCGCTCGAACCACTGGACCGAGGCCGTCCAGGCGGCGTCCAGCTCCAGCGTGCAGAGGTGGCGGGCCAGGGCGCAGATCCGCTCCGAGCGCATCGGGTTCCGCTTGTAGGGCATGGCCGACGAGCCCACCTGCTTCGAGCCGAAGGGCTCCTCGATCTCGCCGAAGGCCTGGAGCAGGCGGACGTCGTGGCCGAAGCGCGACGTGGTGGCGCCGACGCCCGAGAGGACGGCCAGGCAGCGCTGGTCCACCTTCCGGGGATAGGTCTGGCCCACCACCCCGTAGACGCCGGGGAAGCCGAGGCGCTCGGCCAGCCGCTCGTTGAGCCGGTCGACCTTCTCGCCGTCGCCGTCGAAGAGCCGGAGGAAGCTGGCCTCGGTGCCGGTCGTGCCCCGGGCGCCCCGGAGCCGGAGGCCCTCCAGCGTCCGCTCCACGTCCGCCAGGTCGTCCAGGAGGTCCTGGAGCCAGAGACAGGCCCGCTTGCCCACGGTGGTGGGCTGGGCGGGCTGGCCGTGGGTGTAGCCCAGCGTCGGCAGGCCCCGGTGTTCCCGGGCGAAGCCGGCCAGGGCGTTCACCACGCCCAGCAGCCGGCGCCGGATCAGGTCCAGGGCCTCCCGGTGCTTCAGCAGGTCGGCGTTGTCGCCCACGAAGGCGCTGGTGGCCCCCAGGTGGACGTGGCCCTTCGCCGCCGGCGCCACCTCGCCGAAGTGGTGGACGTGGGCCATCACGTCGTGCCGCATCTCGGCCTCCAGCTCGGCCACCCGGTCCAGGTCGACCTGCTCCCGGGCCGCCCGCATCGCCTCCACGGCCTCCTCCGGGACGTCGGCGCCCAGCTCCCGCTGGGCCTCGGCCAGGGCGATCCAGAGGTCGCGCCAGAGCAGGGCCTGGCGCCGGGGCGAGAAGATCGCCGCCATCTCCGGCGAGGCGTACCGGTCGATCAGCGGGTGCGGGTAGCTCTCGGGCCGTTCGGTCATGGCGTCGTCCCCCTCACCGGACTCCGAAGGTGGTGATGACCGACGATCCGTCCCGGTGGAGCCACACCTGGACGCGGCCCGGCCCGGCGGCCCGGAAGAGGGACGCGGCATCCTCGGCGCTCTCCACCTCGCGCCGGTTCACGGCGAGGATCACGTCGCCCTCCCGCATCCGCGTGGCGCGGGCCACCCGCTCGGTGACGTCCACGATCAGGGCTCCCTGCTCGACGCCCAGGCCGCGCTCGGACGCGATTCCGGGGGTGACGGTCACTAGCTGCAGCCCCTGCAGCACCTCCACCCGCTCGGCCCGCTCGGAGGGCGGCTCCCGGACCCGCATCTCCGCGGTCCGGAGCTGGCCGTCGCGGCGGTAGCGGATCCCCACCCGGGAGCCGACGCCGGCGTCCAGCAGGGCCACCTCCCAGTCCATCGGCCCGTCGATGGCGTTGTCGCCGAGCGACAGCACCACGTCGCCCTGCCGCAGCCCCGCCGTCTCGGCCGGCGACTCCGGGATCACCCGGCGGACGACGGTGCGGGACAGCAGCGTGTCGGAGGGGACCGAGGCCACCTCCGCCCCGACCCAGCTCTGGCGGACCCGGCCGAAGCGCCGCAGCTCGTCGGCGATCCGCAGGGCCCGGTCGATCGGGATGGCGAAGGCCACGCCCACCGAGCCGCCGGACTCCGAGAGGATGGAGGCGTTCACCCCCACCACCTGTCCCAGGACGTTGACCAGCGGGCCGCCGCTGTTGCCCGGGTTGATGGAGGCGTCGGTCTGGATCATGTCGGCGTAGAGGACGCCCCGCCGGCCCTGCGTCCGCACGTCCCGGCCGGAGCCCGAGACGACGCCGACGGTCACCGTGGGCTCGGTGTCGGCGAGCTGGAAGCCGAAGGGATTGCCCAGCGCCAGCGCCGGCTCGCCCACCATCAGGTCGCTCGAGGTGCCCAGCGGGGCCGGCGGGATCCGGTCGGGCTCGATCCTGAGCAGGGCCACGTCGGTGAGCTCGTCGCCCCCGACCAGCTCCGCCTGCCAGACCCGGCCCTCGGCGTCGGCCACCTCGATCCGCTCGGCGCCCTGGACCACGTGGTGGTTGGTGAGCACGTGGCCGGCCGAGTCGATGGCGAAGCCCGAGCCGATGCCGGCGGTGGGCTGGTTGCCGCGGAAGGGGGAGAAGAACTCGAACAGCCCCCCCGAGGGCCGCCGGGCCGGGCGCCGGACCCGGACGCTGACCACCGAGGGCTTCACCCGGGCGGCGGCCTCGACGAGGGCCGTGCGCCGGCGCGGATCCCGGGCGTCCTGCCCAGCGGCCCCGTCGCCGTCCGCGTCCCCGGTCCGTCCGGCCTCCGCCGCGCGGAGGGCGGCCCAGGGCGGGGAAGCGTCCGTCTCGTTCCCGGCCGCCGTGCCGCCGCCGTCGGCCGGGGCTCGCCGTGCCCGGGCCGGGGCGTCCGTCGAACCGGGGGCCGCCTCGCCGGGCGCCATCTCGCCGGCCGCCGTCGTCCCGGCGGGGGTGGCCGCGTCCGGCCGCTCGCCGCCCTCGCCCCGGTCCAGGCCCAGCGCCAGGCCGGCGCCGAAGATCAGGACGCCGGCCACGGCCGCCGCCGCCCGGCGGCGCCGGCGGTAGACCTCCGGTCCCGGCCGGTCGCCGGGACCGTTCCCGTCGCCTCCCCGCCGGCCGCTCACGCCTCCTCCCCGGCGGGTCCGGTGAGGCCGGGGATCCCCGGCGGCCGGTTCCAGCCGTCCGGGTAGCGGACGCCGGTGAGGTAGAGCCCCCCGGGTGGGGCGGGCTCGGGGGGACGGGCCTCTCCGTCGCCGGCCAGCAGACGGTCGAGGTCGTCACGGGCCCGGCGCCCGACGGCGCATCCGACGATCGTGTGCACCAGGTACCTCACCATGTGATGGAGGAAACGGTCGGCGACGATCCGGAAGGCCAGGTCCCCCACGGGCGTCCGCGTCCAGCCGGCCTCGCGGACCCGGCAGCGCGTCCCGCGCTCGGGCTGGCCCGCCTTGGCGAAGGCCTCGAACGAGCGCTCGCCCGGGAGCCGGCCCGCCAGCTCGTCCAGGACGGCCCGGTCCGGCTCCTCCTCCAGGCGCCAGACCAGGCCGCGTCGCAGCGGGGGCGCGCCCTGCGGGCCCGCGGCCACCAGGTAGAGGTAGCGCCGGGCGGTGGCGTCGAAGCGGGGATGGAACTCCTCGGGGCTCTCGCTCAGTTTCTCGACCCGGACGTCGGGGGGCAGCACCGCGTCGAGGGCCCGGTGCATCTCCGGGGCGGGCCAGTCGCGCCCGGCCGGGAACGTGATCTCCTGGCCGACCGCGTGGACGCCGCGGTCGGTGCGCCCGGCGGCCTCCACCCGCACGGGCTCGGGGAAGAGCTCCGCGAGGGCCTCCTCGATCGCGCCCTGGACGGTGGGGCGGTCGGGCTGGACCTGCCAGCCGTGGTAGCCGCTGCCGTCGTACTGGACCGTGGCGCGATAGCGCCGGTTCACCCCTTCCGGCACGGCGGCAAGCTAGCCGGCGCCGAGAGGGGGTGTCAAGCAGGCACCGGGGCGGCTCGCGGGCCCGGCCGGGGCACGGAGGGCGGAGGCCGGAGTACGGACCGGAGACGGCAGCGCGGGGATCCTCACGCAGGGTCGAAGGAGGCGACGGTGCAGGACTGGATCGACGAGGTGGCGGCGGGCCGGACGCTCTCCCCGGAGGCGTCCGAGGAGGCGTTCCACGCCATCATGCGAGGGGACGCCTCGCCCGTGGAGGTGGCGGCCTTCCTGACCGCGCTGAAGACCCGGGGCGAGACGCCCGGGGAGGTGGCGGGCGGGGTCCGGGCCCTCCGCCGGGAGATGGTGGAGGTGGAGCTGCCCGGGGACGGGCTGGTGGACACCTGCGGCACCGGGGGCGGGAGCCTCACCACCTTCAACATCTCCACGGTGGCGGCCCTGGTGGCGGCCGGGGGCGGCGTGGGGGTGGCCAAGCACGGCAACCGCTCGTTCACCTCGAAGTGCGGCAGCGCCGACGTCCTGGAGACGCTGGGCGTGGCCATCGAGCTGGGGCCGACGAGCCTCCGGGAGCTCTACGACGAGGCGGGCTTCGTCTTCATGTTCGCCCCCCGCTTCCACCCCGCCATGGGCCAGGTGGCGCCGGTCCGGCGCGAGCTCGGCGTCTCCACCATCATGAACCTGCTCGGGCCCCTGACCAGCCCGGCCCGGGTCCGCCGCCAGGTGGTGGGCGTCTCCGACCCCGACCTGGTCCCGCTCATCGCCGGGGCGCTGCGGGAGCTGGGCCACGAGCGGGCCCTGGTGGTCCACGGCGAGCCCGGCCTGGACGAGCTGAGCCCCCTGGGGCCCACCCGGGGCGTGAAGCTGGAGGGCGGCGCCACCGAGCCGGTGGAGGTCGATCCCTCCAAGCTGGGCTGGGACGGCTTCGAGCCGGAGGAGCTGGCCGGCGGCGAGCCCGAGCACAACGCCCGTGTCGCCCGGGAGATCCTGGACGGGCGGCGGGGCGGGGCGGCCCGGGCCGCCGTGGAGCTGAACGCCGCCGCGGCCTTCTACGTGGCCGGCCGGGCGGACGGGCTGGCGGAGGGCCTGGAGCTGGCCCGCGCCTCCATCGACGACGGGGCGGCGCGCGCCACCCTGGAGCGGCTCAGGGAGACGAGCCGCCGGCTGGCCGACCGCGAAGCAGAAGGGTGAGGCTCCACGGGCCGGGCACCGCCCGGTCCGCGGCGTCCGCGTCGGGCGCCACCCAGGTCCAGTCCCCCCGCTCGGTGCGGCCGCCCGCCATCAGCAGGCGCCGTTCCCCGGCGGCGGCTCGGCCGGGTTCCGCCCCCGGACCGGGCGCGGCGCGGTTCCGCCGCCGGGGCCCGGCCCGCCCGGGCACCGCGTCGGCGTCGATCCCGTCGGCGAGCTGCAGGATCTCTCTCAGCATGATTCACCTTTCTTCCAGGGCCGCATGATCGGGCGACGAGCGTCGCGTCCAGGCCAAGGCCCCCGAGGAGCGGCTCCGGAAGCGTACAGGTCAGTACGCTGAGGACGGCGCGACGAGGGAAACGCGGGCATGGGCCGGCGATCGTCGCCCGATCAATACTTCCGGATGACGCCCACGACGACCCCGCGCACCCGGATCCGCTCCTCGTCGATCACGATGGGGTCCAGGGCCGGGTTGGCCGGCTGGAGGCGGATGTCGGAGCCCTCGCGGAAGTACTTCTTCATCGTGGCGTCCTCGTCGTCCACCAGCGCGATCACCGTCTCGCCGTTCCGGGCGTCGTCCCGGGCCTCCACCACCACGTAGTCCCCGTCGCGGATCTGCTCGTCGATCATCGAGTCGCCGCGGACCCGCAGGACGTAGTGCTCCGCCCCGGAGCCGGCGATCATGTCCTCGGGCACCGCCAGGTGCTCCCGCTCCTCGATGGCCTCGATGGGCTCGCCGGCGGCCACCGTCCCGGCCAGCGGCAGCTCGGCCGAGGCCGGCGCCGGGCCGGCGTCCACCAGCTCCACCGAGCGGCTCTCGTTGTAGTTCTTCCGGATGTAGCCCTTCTCCTCGAGGTTGGAGAGGTGCTCGTGGACGGTGGCCAGGGAGCGGTAGCCGAAGAATTCGGCGATCTCCTCGAAGCTCGGCGAGTAGCCGTGTGCCTCGAGGAAGCTCTCGATGAAGTCCAGGATCTCCTTCTGGCGCTTGGTCAGGGCCACGGTGTCGCCTCCCGCCTCGTCTCTCGCGTCGCCGGAGGCCGCCGCCGGGCGGCCCCCGAAGGGAAACCGAAGAGATGATACCCGAAGGTATCCCGAAGCGCAAGCGCCCGCCCCGGACGGGTGCCCGTCGCGGATGTCGCGGTCCGCGCCGCCCCGTACCTTGGCCCCTGCCGCGAACCCGCGCGGGGCGGGGGAGTACCGGAGTCCGGACCCCG